>NZ_JBEZKS010000103.1:0-13892 GCF_040651775.1 Streptomyces sp. NPDC048383 | reverse complement strand
GAACACGACTACCGGGAACTCAAGCACGGCCTGGGCCTTGACCACTTCGAGGGACGGTCCTGGCCGGGCTGGCACCACCACGTCACCCTTGTGACCGCAGCCCAGGCCTTCCTCACAGAGCAGAGGCTGGCCCCAAAAGTCCCAGGACCGGCCTCACTCTCTACCAGACCCTCGATGCCCTCCAAGACACCCTGAGGTGCTGGACCGGTGTCTGCACCACCTGCCGGCAGCCCCTCCCGAACAGACCACACACCACACCAAGATCAAGAGCAACCTAACGGAGTCCTACTAGTCTAGGCAGGCCGCGCAAGCGCCCGGATCGAGTGCGGGCCGACAAGGCGTACGACTCCCGCAGCAACCGCTCCTACCTGCGCAGACGCGGGATCATGGCCACGATCCCGGTCCCGGCGGACCGGGTCCGCAACCGGCCGGGACGTGGCTCTCACGGAGGTCGGCCGCCGAAGTTCGACCGAGACGACTACAAGCAGCGGCACGCGGTCGAGTGCGGGATCAACCGCCTCAGGCGCCACCGAGCCGTCGCCACCAGGTACGACAAACTCGCCGTCCGCTACGAAGCGACTGTCCTGGTCGCAGCCATCAACGAGTGGCTCTGACAGCGCCGACCGTAAGTAGATCACCCATTCCTTCCCCGCCTGCCGTAGGCCAGGATGACCGGGTGATACTCCATGTTGTTCTCGCTGGCGACCACGTCCGCCTTTCGGAGTCTGCCCCCCTTCCTGCAGACTTCGCCCCCAAAGGCATCATCCCCGCAGCGGTCATACGGGACGCCGACCCGGATGCCGCCCCACCGGAGATCCGGACTGTCTCGGGAGAGACCGTCTTCGTCTCGGCCAAACGGCGTACCGAACTGGAACGCTTCTGCATCGACAACCGGATTCCCCGACGGTCCAGGCCCGACGTGTGGGGCAACCTTCTCGAGCCCTTCCTCGACACCGAGTTCACCAACGAGCGCCAAGCCGCCACTCAGGCCCGCCTGGACCAGGCCGGCCTGGGACCCGACGAAGTGGCCGGCATCCGGTACAAGGTCGCCCCACTGATGCGCGCCTACAACACTTTCTACGAGGACTGGTGCCACCTCGGCCTGGCGGACCTCCTGGACGCTGCAACCGCAGACTGGATTCCTCAGCACCAGCAAATCAAGCCCAGCGAGATTGCCGCCTTCTGCGCTTGGGCGATGAAGATTGCGGACCTCGGCCACTGTCACAACAGCCCCTAGCTTGATCTTTAACGTTCGGCGTCGAATGGTGCGTCAAACTTGATCACTCGGTTCGGCAACCGCCGTGCACGGAAGCGGCCTTCGTCTGGATCATGTGCTCCGACCATGGAACACACATGTCCAGCGCGAAGGCCGTGAGGATGAGTCTGCTGCATCGTGATGCCCGGCGAGAGCCGTTGGCGCAACTGTCATGCTTCCGGGGCGAGTTCTACGCCTGCCTGACCGCTCGTTCGGACGCATTGTTCGAGTTGGCTGATGCCGTTCTGTGCGGCGACGGGCCGGTGAGGTCGCTTGCCGAACTGTCGCTGGTGGGCGAGTATCGCCGCGGTCATGGTGGGCTCTATGCCGCCATGGCCCGCGGCGGGGTGGACGCCGGCCGACTCGGCACGCACTGGCAACGGTGCCGCTGCCTCGGACGGTGGACGGCCAGCTGGTCCTGGCCGTCGACGTCACCTGTTGGCTACGGCCCGACGCCCATCCTGATCGTCGCCCTGGACGAGAAGCCCCGCCTGGAAGAGATCCGCGACAACCCAAGAGACAGGATCGCCGAAGCCGAACGCGAAAGATGGTTCGGCGAAGTCGAAGGCAGTCCACCAGCCTCGCTGCCGCCGAAGACAAGATCGCCCAGATCGAAGCCCAGCAGGAGAAGAAACGGTCCCCCGTCTTCCTGGGCATACCCAGCCTCTCCCGGCTCACCGCTCGCACCAGCGAAGCCACCGAGTAGCCGCCACTGGAGCTTCAGGTTCTCTTACCCAAGGGCGCCCCGGCCGATCGATCAACTTTTTCAAGTACCCTCGCTGCCGCCTTCACCTGCTGGAAGAAGCTCGCGCAGATCATTATTCGGGACGCGGCCCTGTTGACTCATCGCCGTGATGAGGGTGGAGGAGATGTGGGCCAGGTCGGGGTCTGCAGCGATGAAGAACGTTTCGACTCCGGCCAGTTCGTGGTTCATGCGGGCCATCGGCATTTCGTAGTCCAGGTCGCGAACGCCGCGGACTCCGCGGATGACGACGTCGATACCGACTCGGCGGCAGTAGTCGACCAGCAGGCCGCCGGTGTGGGAGTCAACCGTGACGTTGCTCAAATCAGCTGCTGTCGCGCGGAGCCGGTCCAGCCGTTCCGGGATGGAAAAGCGACCGGTCTTGTTCGAATTGAACATCACGCACACGACGACCTCGTCGAACAGGAGGGCAGCCCGCCGAAGTACATCCTGGTGCCCTTGAGTGACCGGGTCGAAGGATCCTGGGAAGAGGGCTCGCATGATCGGAAAGGGTAACAAGCGGCCGCCCCCGGTAGTGCAGTGCCAGGGAAGCCAAACCACCAAGATCAAGCACGACAGGGAGAACCGACGGCCCCACCCGTGACGACCAGCACGGGCACCCCATCCACGTAGCGCACACTCAACGCGCCTACGTCGTCAGGCTTGACCTCGGACGACGGGATCAGTCCCAAGTCGGTTACCTCGGGCGCGGGCGTGATGTCGGACATGCGTCCCCCCTCCGGCCGGCTCGCTACCGACGCGCGCTGATCTTCCCATGACGAACCGTCGCCCCGCATCGCTTCCGCCCCACGCATGCGAGACGTCGGCGCGGCCTGCCCGCAGTGTTGTACGGGCGCAGGTTCATGCGTTCCCCAAAGTGGCCCGCGGGGTCGGGTCGCCCGGGACCTGGGGCCGCCGGTGCTACTGACTGCGGCGTTATAGACCCCCAGCCTCTCCAGCACCTACTGGGCATCGGCCGAGCACGGGAAAGCCCAGGCATACCCCGAGGCCGTCGAAACGGCACACGCCGACTTCGCAGCCCTCCGGCAGCGCCACCACAGCCCCGTGTAGTTACTCAGTGCTACACGCCACCTGGCCGTAGCTATACGAGAACAGGGCCATGGCGGTCGGATGCACCAGGCAGGTGCCCAGTGAGTTCCTTCGGAATACGCGAAACGGGTGCCACTCTGCTGCCCGTCTACTCCTCCACGCCAGGGCGATCCGCCCGGCTGCCGGCGGATGCGTGACGGGGAGATCCGTCTGTTGCATGAGGATCCCTGCCCTGTCCGCTGGGCGGCTGACCTCAGCCTGTCCTCCGGCAGCGGCCGGAGGACAGGCCGCGTCACGCCGTGCTGGAGGAGCCGCTCCAGCGAGCGTACGTGCAGCCAAGGGAGCGGGTGTCGAGGGTGGAGGCGACCGTGACGCCGAAGGGGCGGGGAACGTCGCTGCTGCGGGCGCCGTTGCCGGTGTAGGTGTTGGCGAGGGTGGGGTTGCGTGCTTGCCATTCGGCCCAGAGGAGGTCGACGAAGGCGTGGTAGACCCAGTCCAGGGAGTCGTTGGTGGAGTACATCTGGCTCATGTCGCCGCCGATGTTCAGGTGGACGCTCGCGTGTGGACTGCCTTCGATCGCCCTACGGAATTGGTCGTAGACAACCCGATGAGCCGCATCACCGACACGCGTCGTACGCCGAGCCGTTACGCGTCCCCGGTCGCGGCCCGGGACGACGTCACAGCGCGCGGGCCGCTTCGGTGCCGTCCGTCGTGGTGAACAAGGCGCGGACCTCGGTGACGTCCAACAACCTGCCCAGGCGGTCGGGTAGCGGACCGGCCAGGACCAGACGGCCGCTGCGCAGCAGGAGCGGCATCAGGTTGAGCATCGAGGAGTCCGCGAAAGTCACGGCGGTGACGTCCAGGACGATCCGTCGTACCCCCGGATCGTCCACGGCCGCCGTCCCGGCCTCCTGAAGGTGGCCGAGGGTGTCCTGGTCGAACTCGCCCCCGCACACGATCACGCGGACATCGTCCTCGTCGGGCAGAACCCGCACCAGCTGTTCCACCACACCTCCCTGCCTCGCCCACCGACGCACAACCACGCCGGCCCCCGCGGCCAAAGTACCCAAGCCCCTCCCACACCAGGCCGGACCCGCCCATGATCCACAACACAGAGCAAGCCGCCCGCTCCACCCAGAATGGTCGCCCGCCTGCCGATCGAGGGAGCAGGGATGAGCCCTCCCCCGCTACGCCCCCTGAACACGAGGTGCCAAGTTGGGCAAGCCAGTGCGAGGGAGGCTTGCCCAGGCAGGCCTAAGAGCGACCGAGGTTAGGCGTCATCTCAGGCGACGTGCAGTTGGGCGGCTCGGCCACTGGTAGAGCCTTCTTGCACGTCGGATTAAGGCGCGCACGGTGATGAACGCGGCGGCGAGGTACAGGTAGAAGTCGACGACGCGGCCATCGCGTTCGAAGCAGCGGCGGATCTTGCCGTAGCCGTTCATCCAGGATTGGGTGCGTTCAACCACCCAGCGCATGCCGACTTGGATCGGAGCGGGCACGCCCTTGCGGGCGATCTCGCCGATGAGGCCGTGGTCGTCGAGGATCCGGCGGCTGGGCTTGCCGTCGTAGGCCGAATCGAGATGCACGGTGGCATTGGTGGGCAGGTTCCCGACCTGGTACTTGGCGGCTTCGATGGTCGGTTCGAGCAGCACCGAGTCGTGCCGGTTGGCGCCGGCTGAGGCGAGGCCGAGCGGTATCCCGCCGCCGTCGACCAGGGTGGAACGCTTGAACCCTTGCTTGGCCCGGTCGACTGGCGACGGCCCTGCCTTGTCGCCCTTGCATGGGGCCTTGGTGTGACAGCCGTCGACGGACAGCTCGGACAGCTCCAGGCCGATCATCTTGTCGTACGCGGTCAGCGAGATGCGGTGCAGTTCGTGTGCCAGTCCCAGGTTGCTCCACTCTCTGAGCCTGTTGCGGATGGTCCAGTCCGAGCAGTCGGCGGTGGCGACTCGTTCGTATCCGGAGCCGTGTACCAGCGCTTCGACAACCAGTCCGAACACCATCCTGTCTGGAACGCGTCGACGGTGGCAGCCCAGCGGATGCGTGGGGTCGAACTCGGGTCGCTCGGGCAGGAGAGCCGAGAACTGTTCCCAGAGAGGCTCAAAGAGAGATGACGGCACGGAGGGCAAGGCATCTCCTCGGCTTGCTCGGCGAACAGGGCGGCGAGAACAGCAGAGCCGTGCCTGTTCGCCACGTTCCCGGGCCGGGTCAGGGCAACAGGTGGACTGCGAGTTGCTTCCACTGCTGGGTGGGCGGTGTGTGGGGTGTGGTGGTGAAGAGGTGGAGGCTGACGTGGTCGGCCCCGGCGTCAAGGTGCTCATGGACGCGGCGGGCGATGTCCTCGGCGGTGCCGTGGGCCACGAGCGCGTCGACGAGTCGGTCGTCGAGCGAGTCCACGTTCTCGTACCCCAGGTCTGGGAGCAGGGCGCGGCGGTTGGGCAGGGCGGCTGCTGCCGTGGTGCGAGCCAGTGCGGCGGTGTGCGAGCGGTCCGGGCCCAGCACGCACAGCTGGGTGACGGCCAGGAGCCCGGTGGGTCCGAGCACGGCTCTGGCGTTGCGGGTGTGTTCGACCGGCATGCCCAACGGGTTTGCGCCCCAGGCTCGTTCGGCGGCGAGTGCGAGCATGCCGGGGTCCAGGGCCGCGAGCACTCGGTGTGGCGAGGCTGCCGTGGCCGGAGGCCCGAACGGGGCGGCGTCCAGCGCGTCGAGGTAGGCGCGCATGGTGGGCAGTGGGGGGCCGAAGTGGTGGCCGCGGATGTCTTCGGCGAGGCTGGGGTGGCTGTCCCACAGGCCGAGCAGGAAGCGTCCGGGGAATGCCTCTTCAAAGGTGCGCTGTGCGGCGGCGGTCGTCACCGGGTCGCGCGCGTAGATGTCCGTGCTGCCGGCTGCCACCACGATCCGGCGGGTCTGCGACAGCAGGATCCCGGCCTGCGCCATCGCTTCCCGCCCCGCTGTCTCGGGGAACCACATGGTGCCGAAGCCGAGGTCTTCGATCGTGGTCGCGGCCTCGCGGACGCTGGCGACGAGTCGTCGAGTTCGCCGGCCCAGATGCCGATACGCCCAAGGTGGGGCCTCTGACCTCTCACGCGTCCTGTCCCTCTGCATCCTGGGCGTTCAGGAATGCCGTGATCTGGGCTGCACCGGTTCGCTCCAGCCAGGTGCGGAAGTCCATCGCGGCGGGATGGATCCGCCGTGTGGCGGTGATGTCGGCGCGGTAACCACGTTCGTTCAGCCACTCGTGGGCGAACGCGAACTGCTCGTTGACGGCGCGGATCGTTTCTATCGGGATCTGTGCGTACGGCAGCGGGCGTCCGATGGCCGTCTCGATGTGCGCGGCGATCTGGACCGGAGTCAGTTCGTCGCCGGCCAAGGCCATGGCTCGCCCGATCCACTCCTGGGGCCGGGAGAAGGCCAGCGCGGTAACGAAGCCGACGTCGTCCACGGCCGTGATCTGCAGCGGAACGTCGGGGGCGATACCTGAGACCAGGTTGCCGCCTTGCAGGGCGTATTCACCGGTGTAGTTCTCCATGAAGGACACCGGCCGCAGAATCGTGGCGGGCAGGCCGAGCTTCGCAAGGTGCTGTTCGATCCGCCACTTGCTGATCAGGTTCTGCGGCAACATCTCACTGTCATGACGGTCCGTGCCGGCGACCGAACTGAAGACGAGGTGCTTGATGCCAGCGGTTTGGGCGGCCTCGGCGATGTTCATTCCCCAGCGGACCTCGTCCTCGGCGGAGAAGCCCGCCGCCGTACCGGGGGACCCCACCGTGGGCTGGACGCTGAACAGCCCGTAGGCGCCTGCGGCAGCGTCGACGAGAGAGGAGATGTCCTCCATCTCCGCGCGTACGATCTGCGCGCCAGCGCTCACCAGGGCCCTGGCCGGCGGGCCGTCCGGATTGCGCGTGAGGGCGCGCACCTGCCAGCCACCGTCGAGCAGATGCCTGGTCACTGCCCGGCCCTGCAAGCCGGTCGCGCCCGCCACCACGATGGTCTTGTTCGTCAGCTCCACTGTCTCTCCTGGGTCTTGCACGCACCGGGGAGGGCCACCCATGAAGTGGGGTGGCCCTCCGGTTAATGCTCGATACGATATGGAGGACCACCCCGGTTAGCAAGCCGTCAGGAGCTCCCGTGTCCCAAGACGCCACCGTGCCGTCCTCGCCCAGGCGTCCCATGCGCGCCGACGCGCGGCGCAACTACGAACGGATCCTGGCCGCCGCCGGGGCCGCCATCGCCCAGTACGGCGTTGAAGCCTCCTTGGAGGAGATCGCGCGCCATGCCGGGGTCGGCTCAGCCACACTGCACCGGCACTTCCCCTCCCGGCAGGCGCTGCTGGAGGCCGTCTTCAAAGACCGGGTGGAGACCCTCTGCGCCAAAGCACGCGACCTCGCGACCGAGCCCGATCCGGGGGCCGCGCTCGTCACCTGGCTCCACGCCGTCGGGGCACACGCCGTAACCAACAAGGGCCTGGGGGCAGCCCTGATGCCTGGCGCCGGCGATCCGACGCTCGGGGACACTTGCCACACGCTCATCGTGAACGCCGGCAACGAACTACTCGCGCGTGCTCACCAGGCACACGCCATACGCCCCCAGGTCACCATCACTCAGCTGCTCAAACTCGTCGGAGCCATCGCGCTGGCGACCGAACACGACAGTGACGGCGCGGCCGAAACCGACCGCCTGCTGACACTCGTCATCGACGGGGTGCGCCAGCACTGATGGCGCAGAGAAGATCGCCCGACATGACAGGCGAGAACCCGTAGAGCATTTCCATCGCCATGGGATCCCCGGGTTCCGCAACCCTCGGGCCTATCCTCGGTCGCTCTAAGGCTTGCCCACCCGGGATTCGCAAGGTGGGCAAGCCCTGGACCACCTTGCGGTCACGGAGGTGTCGGCGCGTGCGAGGGGCGGGCCGGGTCATCGGGCCGCGAGGAGGCCGAGGCAGGCGACGACCAGGGCCACGGCCGTCCCGGCCGCCGTGATCGGCGCGACGAGAACAGGGTGGCGGTGGACGACGTAGGCGACGCCGCCCGCCAGGAGCAGCGTGACGAGGACCAGGAGCAGCAGGACGGCCAGGGCGAGCGAGGACACAGGACAGTTCCCTGCGTCGGGCATGCCGAAGCTCGGCACGCGGATGGGGGTGGAGCGTGGACCGGCCGGACGGCTTGCGTCTCAGGACGGCCGGACAGCAGAGTGCGACGGGCAGGGGTTAGCCCCGCAAGCCCGCCGGTCGAACACACTGACCTGATCACCGCGCGCGGGCCCATTCAATGAAATGGGGCGAAGATCTTCCCGGCTCGGAGCCGGGCCGCGGCTATTGAATGGCGGGTACCCGAGGTGTAGGGGGAGTCGCGCGACCCAGGCGACCTGGACGTGCCCCGGACGTACCGTGGAAGTGCGGGCGGCACGGTCCCCCGACGCCGCTGTCGCGAGTGCCGCCCCACCCGCCTCTCTGCGCGCGCCCGGCCCGCCAGGACCCGCGCGGGTGAGTGAACGCCTTCATCCACCGATCCCCCGGAACGCAGCGCGGCCCCGGCACACCGTGGTGTGCCGGGGCCGAAGTCGGTCCGGTCGTACTGCCCCAGAGCGCCTGGGCACCGGTCCTGACCCGCACACCCATGTCGGCACGGACTGAACCCGACCCTACCCAAACACAGCCGTCAGAGACCCGTACACGGCCACCAACGGACACAACCGCCAGGAACCCACGGACTCAAGAACTCAAGAACCCACGGACTCAGGGACTCAACACAGCCAAGGCCAAGGAATCACCCACGAACAACAACGCCAGGAACTTCAACACAGGCCCGAACCCCAAGCCCGAGAACCCGAACACCCCGACCAACACCCAGGACAGCCCACGGCCAGAGACCAACAACCAATCAACCACCCACAAGAACCCAACAAAGAGAAAGTCCGGAAACTCACCACCCGCGAAACGGCACCTGACCAGCCACAACGCGGAACCTCACCGGGAGCACCTTCCCCCCATGGTTCCCCCTCCAGGTTCCCCCGATGCTTCCCCCACTAGGTTCCCCCCATGGTTCCCCCGATGCTTCCCCCCACCGTTCAGGAACAGGCCGGGGGTTCAGGCGGTGTCGCCGCGCCACCGGAACGGGCCGCCGTCGGCATCGTCGTCGGGGGCGTAGTCGGCGCGGCCGCCCGGCCCGTACAGGCCGAGATCGGCGATCAGGAGCGCGCCTCCCGCCCGATCCGCGGCCGTCCAGCCGGTCACGTCGAGCAGCTGCCCATCGAGCGGGCCGCCGACCAGGTCGACGTACTCGTGCCCGGCCGTCGGGCCCGCCGACTCCCCCGGCCCCGACCCGTACACCCGCGGCTCCCTCTCACGTTCCATCCCGCCACGCTCCCACCTCGGCCCGTGCCAGTGGGGCCCGTTGCGAACAACGGGGCCAGGACGGGTTCCTGAGCGACTCCTGGCGGACGAGACGGATGGGGGACGGGTCCGCCGCAGGGCGGGCCGCCCCGACCGGTCCTACCGGATCAACCTCTTCGTCCGGCTGACGCGTACAAAGAGGTGTCGTTTTGCGAAGGGGGCTTGCCCACGGCCTCTGACCTGCGGTGATGGAAGATCATCGAGTTTGGGGGGTCCCACCTCCGGTCACACTCCCGGTCCCCCGCCCAGAGCACCTCTCCAAGCAACTGTGGAGCCCCCCTCCGGTGCAACCCCGAGCAGCGCGGCCCGGCGAGGCTTGCCCAGTTGTGACTCGCAGCGATAACTGTCACTTCGCAGGGATTTCTGTCACCAGCCGTCCGTAGCCGTCGAGTGGTGAGCCGTGACGGGTGTCCTGTCCCAGTGCAGCTGGCGGATTCCCACTCGGTCTCATCCGAGTCGCCAGATTCTCACCGCGTCGCGGTGGGCCGCCGGTTCGTCTCGTCGAACGCCGGGCGTACCACCTCTCCTATCATGGGGACATGAGTTCGAATACGGGTGCTGAGACGCGACCAGAGCTGAGTGCGGCGTTGAGCGGGGACGAGTTGTCCCGCTGGTACTGGACGCTGGCCGAGCTGACCGTGCTTGCCCGCGAGCTCGGGGTTCCGCGGGGCGGTGGGAAGGCGGCACTGACGGACCGGCTACGGGCCGCATTGGAAGGCGTCGCCCCGCTGGCCGCACCGCCCCGGGCGCGCAGCGCCGGCCGCCAGCTCGCCGCACCAGTGAACGGGTTCACCGTGATTCCCGAGGGCCAGCGGTGCAGTCAGGTGCTGCGTGAGTACTTCCGCCGCGAGATCGGCCAGGGCTTCCACTTCGACGCCTCCATGCGGACATTTGTAGCCGAAGGTGCAGGGCGCACCCTGGCCGATGCCGTCGCCCACTGGCACGCCACGCGCCAGGCCGCTGTCCAACTTCAGGAGATCGGCTCGCAGTTTGAGCTCAACCGCTTTCTGCGTGACTGGCATGCCGAGCATCCGGCCGGCAGCCGTGCCGAAGCGCTCGCCGCCTGGCGCGCTCACCGCGACCAGCCTCGTCGCCCGGCCGCGGGGTGACCGGTCCACAGCTATGTCTGGGCGCCGAGTGCCTGGGAATCGGATCCCCGCCGCGCGATTCCTTCCGAGAAGGCCAACTCGTCCGAGAATGACACCGGACCGCATTACCGGACCGTCTGGCAGCCCTGCAGGTCAGAACCGCACGACCTGGCAACTGGAATGCGACAGGACAACGGGCTAGCTGAACCAGGTCATGCTTGTCGGAACCGGAGCGCTCCAGCACTGGAATCGTTCTTGAGCTTGGGCTGTGGCCCACAATGATCAGACGTCTGCCGTCGGGACCTGGTAGAACCGGGTCCCAGTGGCACTTGGGCCACGAGGCTCTGGGGGCGGTATGTCGGGACCGGCAATTGGACTGTGGCTCTTCGAACCACGCGGGTTCGCGGACATCCTGGCCGATGTGGTCCCGTGGTTGGAGACCTTCTGTGAACCCGTGGCGGCCAAGGCCGGCGGCGACGTGGACTTCTGGGTGCGAGACGCTTCGGCCCTGGGCCTCCGGGCCTGCGACCCGGCCGACGCGGTGTGTTCTTCCTGTCGGAGGACGAGAAGATGCCTGCCGAGGACGAGGACTACTCGGCCTTCTCGCGGCCACCAGTGCAGGGGCTGATAGTCGGCGCCGGCTGCTCGGGTCCGGTAAACCACGTGCTGCTCGGGCACCTGACGCTCGCTCTCACCCGCCGCCTCGATGTGCTGGTCGATTTCGACGGCCTCTTGGGTGGTCACCGCACCACGGGAGAGGACGCGAGCAACGAGGCAGTCCTGACCCGGGCGAGAGCACTGGCGTCAGCCCTCCCGGGAAGGCTTACGGAGGTCTCTTATGACACCGGCGGTGGGGGCCGGTGGCTTCGACATGTGGGAGACGTGGAGTTTCTGGAAGCCTGGCTGCAACATCCCGACTTCCACTTGATCAAGTAGCGCTTCAGCGTCGATCGTCGCGTCCCGGCTCACGGTGCAGGTCGCCACTCGCGGTCGCGTGCTGTCGCGTACTGGTGGATTCCTTCGATTGGTGACAACCCGACTGGGAACACGAACCCTGTGACAACTAGCCCGAGGAACTGGTGACGGCTATCGCTGCGAACTCGACCGAGAGGACCAGGTCAGATCCCCTGCTCGGTGACAGATATCGTTGCGAGTCACACCAGTCCCGCCGGCGGGTTACCGGTTACCGGTTACCGGCCGGGAGCGCCCCGCCCCTGCCCCGAGCAGCGCGAACCCGCACACGCGGGGGCTGTAACCGGTAACTCGCGCCGGCCGCCCGCCCTCACCGCCGGTCGGGGTCGGGGGCCGGGAGAATGACCCGGGTGAGCACCACGCGTCGCCGGCTCGGTACCGGCCCCGAGTCCGACGATCCGCAGCCGTCCCGCGCCCGGGATGACGTTCCGCGCGCCCGGCTCGCCGCCGAGGGGCCGGCCGACGTCCAGGCCGTCACCGCTCCCGCCGCCCGCGGCACCGGCCGCCGTGTCCTGGGTACCGGCCCGACCCCCGCGGTGACCTCACCGAGTGCCCGGTGAGGTTGTCGAAAACCTCACCGATAACGTCACCGATAACCTCCCCAGTGCAGGTCAGCGGGCTCCGAGAACCTGCACCTCGCGGACGTCGACCGTGAACGAGGTCCGCCGGCTTTCGGTGAACTCACCGGCGTCCCCGAGGGCCGGGGCCTGCCAGCGGACGGTCCAGGTGGATGTCGCCGTGCCCGCGTACCGTCCGCCGGCGACGGATGACGGCATCTTGTCCGCAGTCGGGCGACATGGTCTTGCCCGGCGAGGCGTAATAGGGGGTGCCGGGGCCGGTACAGGTGATTGTGGTGCCGTCGCCCATCGCCCACGCGATGGACGACACGGTGGCCGTCGCGGTGACCGTGACGCCGCCCGCCGAGGCCGACGCCGTGTTCGGGCCGAACGTCGTCGGGCCCCGGTTCACCCACATCCATATCGGCATCCCGACCACGTACGCCCCGGCCGCCCTCGGGCTGGCCCGGAGGCCTTCGCCGGGCGGGCCCCACCCGAGCCGGGCCTACTGCCGCCGGCTCAAGCAGGCGCCGGCTCCGGGAAGACCGATTCGAGTTCCTCGCGGGTGTAGTGGGCCACACCCTTGATAATTCTTCCCGACGGGAAGGGCTTGCCCGCTGCGATCCAGGCGGACTTGAACTGGCGGGCCGTGCCGGCCTTCTTGCGGATGATGCCCGCGTCGCAGGCCTGGGCGATCGTGTAGCGGATTTCCTCGGGCTCATCCAGGGACTCATCCATGTGGGCTTCTTCAGCGTCCAGCCGGAGTTCGATACGAGCCCCTTCGACGGCATGCAACGTCAGACACACCCCATCGGACCTCATCCGTCCCGGCGGGATGTAGCGAACGTTCACGGTGACCATGCCGGCTCCCTCGTCTTCATCACTTCACGGACCGGCAGAGAACCGGTTCACTGCGGAAACCACTCCCCCGGGCGCAGATCAGGACGCGAAGGGTGTGGGGTGTCGGGACCGCACGGCCGCCCCGGCGCCGGGTGGGGAAACCGTGAAGGCTCCGGGCGGTGTCCCGGCTTCTCCAACGACCGGGCCGGAGCCCGGACACGCCTCGGGCCGCCCGTGCGAACCCCGGGAACCACCCCCGTTGTGTGTCCACCCGCCGGTTACGAGTTACCGGTTACAAGCCGAGGAAGCCGCCCCCGGCCCGCCCTGAGCAGCGCGAACCCACACACGCGGGGGGCTGTAACCGGTAACCCGTAACCGGCATGCCGCCCGCACTCACCGCGGTCGGGGTCCTGGTCGGGGAGGGCGTCCGGGAGGATCCTGGAACCGTGCCGAGGAAGATCGTCCCCCAATGCAGTCAATGCGGTGCCGCCCTGCCCGAGGGCAGCCGCCGATCACGTCGGTACTGCTCGGCGACCTGCCGTACGAAGGCGTGGCGCTGGAAGAGGGAACGCGAGGAGTGGTGGCGGAGCAATGTCGAGTTCGCCGCCGCGCTACGAGAGGGCCGCCCGTACCACCGGCCGAAGGTTCGATGCCCGATCTGCAATGGCTGGTGGGTCGTCGGTGAGGTCACGGGCGGGAACCACAAGCGGGTGGACGCCGTGTACTGCTCGCCACGATGCCGAACCCGCGCGTACCGCCAACGACTCTCCCGTTCAGAAGGCGTCACCGCGTGACGCCTTCACGTGACGCCAACCGAGGCCGGGAGAATGGACCGGTGAGCAGCACGCGTCGCCGGCTCGGCACCGGCCCCCGCCCCGAGTCCGATGATCCGCAGCCTTCCCGCGCCCGGGAGGGCGTTCCGCGCGGCCGGCTCGCCGCCGAGCGGGCGGCCGACGTCCAGGCCGTCACCGCTCCGCCCGCCCGCGGCGCGGGCCGA
>NZ_JBEZKS010000102.1:0-14019 GCF_040651775.1 Streptomyces sp. NPDC048383 | reverse complement strand
AGCCAACTGCTGCTGATGGATGAGCCGTTCGCGGCCCTCGACGCCATCACCCGCGACGTCCTGCACGGCGAACTCACCCGCATCTGGGAAGAGACCAACCTGTCCGTCCTGTTCGTCACGCACAACGTCCGCGAAGCCGTCCGGCTCGCCCAACGGGTCGTCCTGCTGTCCTCCCGCCCCGGACGCGTCGCCCGCGAATGGACCGTCGACATCGACCAGCCGCGCCGCATCGAGGACCACGCCGTCGCCGAGCTGTCCCTGGAGATCACCGAACAGCTGCGTGGGGAGATCCGCCGCCATGGCCAGCACTGACCTGCGGCCCCGACCCGGCGCGCACGAACTGGCCGGACTCGACGCCCTCGACACCCACCAGACCGCCCGCGTCCCCCTGCGCCGCGTCCTGCTCGGCAAGGCCCTGCCGCCCCTCGTCGCCGTCCTGCTGGTGCTGACGGTGTGGCAGGCGCTCACCCTGGCGCGGGTCACCGACGACTACATGCTGCCGCCGCCCGCCGCGGTGTGGGACAGCCTGGTCGACCTGTGGCTGCGCGGCACCCTCCTCGACGTCGTATGGACCAGCGTCTGGCGCGGCCTGTCCGGCTTCCTGCTGGCCCTGGCCATCGGCACCCCGCTCGGCCTGCTCGTTTCCCGGGTCCGCACCGTGCGCGCCGCGATCGGCCCCGTCCTGTCCGGCCTCCAGTCCCTGCCGTCGGTGGCCTGGGTGCCGCCGGCCGTGCTGTGGCTCGGCCTGGACAACTCGATGATGTACGCCGTCATCCTGCTCGGCGCCACCCCCTCCATCGCCAACGGCCTCGTCTCCGGCATCGACCAGGTCCCGCCGCTGTACCTGCGGGCGGGCCGTTCCCTCGGCGCCACCGGCCTGCGCGGCGCCCGGCACATCGTGATGCCCGCCGCGTTCCCCGGCTACCTGGCCGGCCTCAAGCAGGGCTGGGCCTTCTCGTGGCGCTCCCTGATGGCCGCCGAGATCATCGCCAGCTCCCCCGACCTGGGCCTCGGCCTCGGCCAGTTGCTGGAGTCGGGGCGCGAGACCTCCGACATGGCGCGGATCTTCCTCGCCATCGGGCTGATCCTGCTGGTCGGCATCGCCGTCGACCTGCTGGTGTTCAGCCCGGTCGAGCGCCGCATGCTCCGCCGGCGCGGTCTGCTGACCCCGCCGCCCACCGCTTCCGGTCGGGGCCGCCGGGCCGCCGGAGCGTCCCGCCGCGGCCACCGCCGTTGACCCGCCGCCGGGGCGGCAGGCGCGCTTCAGCCCGTCAGGGCCGGGGCGCGCACCGTCGCGTCGTAGCGGCGCAGGACGAGCCGGGCCAGTTCCGGGGCCGCGCCGAGCACGGCGCCCACGACGTCCGCGCCGCCCTCGGCGGCGCCGAGCGCGATCCGGTCCGGCAGCCGGCCCGGGGCCAGTACGTACGGGGCCACCGCGATCCGGCGGGCGCCGGCGCCGCGCAGCGCCCGTACGGCGTCCCGGGTGCCGGGGAGGGCGCCACCGGAGGCGAAGGCGGGGCGTACGTCGTACCAGCCGGTGCGCCGCCATTGCGCGGCGAGCGCGGCGAGCGCGGCGAGCGCCGCGACGGCCCGCGGGTCGGTGGTGCCGGCGCAGGCGAGGACCACGGAGGTCGCGGCGCGGTCGCCGGGCTCCAGGCCCGCCTCGGCCAGTCGGCGTTCGAGCGCGGCGGTCAGCAGGGCGTGCGGCCCGAGCACGTCGGCCTGTCGTACGCAGAGGGCCGGCGGTGCCTCGCGCAAGGCGCGGGGCAGGTCGGTCCGGGCGTGGAAGGCTTGGGTCAGGAGCAGGGGCTGGGCCACCACCCGCCGGGCGCCGTGCTGGGCCAGCAGGGCCAACTCCGCCGCCACCGAAGGTGGTTCGAAGTCGAGGAAGGCGGTGCTCACGCGCAGTCCGGGCCGCATCGACCGGATGCGGCGGGTGAGCGCGCGTACGGTCGTCGCGTGCCGCGGGTCCCGGCTGCCGTGGGCGATCAGGAGCAGGACGCGGGAGGGGTCCGCGTCGGCGTCGGCGTCTTCGTCGGAGCCGCTCATCGTCTCCGGTTCCCCTAGCTCGCGGCGAGGGCGGGAACGGGCCAGTAGGGCTCGTTCTGGAGCAGCATCGGGTCGTGGGTGAGGATCGCCCGCTCGTACTGGCTCAGGACGGGGGAGGGTTCGATGCCCTGGGACTCGATCATGTTGTGCCGGCACTGCCGGTACACCGTCAGGGCGTCGAGCTGCCGGCCGGAGCGGTACAGGGCCCGCATGAGGAGCATGCAGAACTGCTCGTGGTTGGGGTTGCGCGAGTAGAGCTCGGTGAGCTCCGGGAGGATCCGCTCGTGACCGCCGGTGCGGAGTTCCAGGTCGTAGAGCAGAATCAATGCGGAATTTCTCGCTTCCAGATATCTCGTGGAAGCCGTCCGACAGATGGGTCCGCCCGCGAGTCCGCCGAATACCGGACCGCGCCAGCGCGATAGTCCTTCGCGCAGGTCCGCTATGTTCTGGCGGTGCTCGGGAAGGCCGCCCTTTCCCGTCCGCGCGTGGATCGCGTCCACGGTGTCCAGGAATAAGTAGGCGTCGAGTTCCCACCGGTCGAAGAGGAACATGTAGCCGGAGGTGCTGGTCACCACCCGGGATCCCTCACGGTCCGGCTCGACGGCGGCCAGGGTCCTGCGGACCCTGCTGACCTGTGCCTGGAGGGCGTTCTCGACCTTCGCGGGGGGAGTGGTCCCCCACAGTTCGAGGATGAGGGCGTCGACCGTGAGGAGCGATCCGCCGGCGGCGAGCAGGGACGCCAGGAGCGTCTGCTGCATGGCGCCGCCGAGGCGTACCGAGCCGCGGTGCTTCATTATCTCTATGGAGCCCAGAACTGAGAACAGCAACACAAACATCTCCCCGCGAGATGGAAAGAGAACGGTGTCGTGTGCAGTGGCGCCGGTCGATCGATTCACTGCTGGAATGAGACTGAATTTCTAGTGGACCGATCGGTCCCGACCGTACTTGGTCAGGTGCGAGCGTGTCAATGAAACCCCCGGACCCGGCGCGGCGGCGCGGGCCCGGGGGCGGATACGACGATGCCGTGCAACACGTCCGGCGCCGGATGCGGGGGATCCAATGGGTGCGCCTGACATGTTGCACGGCGTTCG
Organism: Streptomyces sp. NPDC048383; assembly: GCF_040651775.1. Taxonomy (NCBI): domain Bacteria; kingdom Bacillati; phylum Actinomycetota; class Actinomycetes; order Kitasatosporales; family Streptomycetaceae; genus Streptomyces; species Streptomyces sp. NPDC048383. The sequence goes on along the minus strand of NZ_JBEZKS010000102.1, from coordinate 10,879 downwards.
GGGGTGGGGGCGCGGCCGCGGCGGCGCCCCCGGGAGGTGCGGTCAGACGGTCGCGGACCTGCGGTGGCGGGCGGCGCCCGCCAGGGTCACGGCGGTCACGAAGAGGGTGATGATCGTGACGGTCCACAGCCCGGCCCGGTAGGGGGCGACCCCGCCGGCGGAGAGCGAGAACACGGTGGCGGTGATCGCGATGACCACGCCGTTGCCGATCTGCGCACCGGCGTTGAACAGGCCCGAGACCAGGCCCTGCTCGTCCGGCGCCGCGGTGCCGACGGCGGCGATGTTCAGCGCCGGGTAGACCGCGGCGAAGCCGAGGCCGCCGAGGAGCTGCTGCGCGAAGAGGGTGACCAGCGGGTCGACCTGACCGAGCAGCAGGACCCAGCCGAGGTAGCCGATGCTCAGCAGGACCAGACCGCCGGTCGCGACGGGCCAGGCGCCGTACTTGGTGACCAGCGCGGCGCCGTAGCGGGCGGTGCCGGCGGTCAGGACGCCACCGAGGAGGAAGGCGAGGCCGGCCTGGAGCGGCGACCAACCCAACTGCTCCTGGTAGTAGAGGGTCAGGACGAACTGGAAGGAGACGTAGGCGCCGAAGAAGAGCATGGCGATCAGCGCGCGGGTCAGCTCGGCCTTGCGGAAGACGGACAACGGCACCAGCGGCGCCGGGTGTCGGCTCTCGACCACGGCGAACAGCGGGAAGAGGACGGCGGCGGCGATGAGCGAGCCGATCGTCTGCGCGTCGCCCCAGCCGTGGCTGGCGGCCCGGCTGAGTCCGTAGACCAGGGCCACCGCGCCGGCCGTCACGGTGACGGCGCCGAGGATGTCGAGGCTGCCGCGCTTGCCCGAGTCCTGCTGGGACGGGACCACGGAGGCCGCGAGGAGGGCGACCAGGACGCCCGCGACGGCGGGGGCGAAGAGCACGAGCCGCCAGGAGACGCCGGCCATCAGGCCGCCGAGGATCAGACCGAGGGAGTAACCGGCCGAGGCGACCGCGAGGAAGGTGCCGAGCGCCTTGTTGCGCGACTGCTCGTCACGGAAGGCGTCGAGCAGGATCGCCATGGCCGCGGGCGCCGTGATGCCGGCGCTGACGCCCTTGAGCAGACGGGCGACTACCAGGACCACGCCGTCGTCGGCGATGCCGCCCAGGATGCTGGCGACCACGAAGACCACGAGCCAGCCGATCAGCAGCTTCTTGCGGTTGTAGAGATCGGCCAGTCGCCCGCCCAGCAGCAGGAACCCGCCGAAGCCGAGCGCGTAGGCGGACACCACCCACTGGAGCGAGGAGGTGGACATCCCCAGGTCCTCCTGGACCAGGGGGAGGGCCGGGCCCATGGACGCGATGTCCATCGCGTCGAGGAACTGAACGGCGCACACCACCAGGAGCAGGAGCGGGAGGCTCTTGACCGCGGGGGTGGGCGGTAACGCCCGTGCGACAGGAGGGGAGGTGGGGGAAGCCTCGGTCATGATCAGACTCCGATCGGAGTGTCGTCGGAAGCGGTGGCGCAACAGGAAGAATGACGGACCGATCAGTCCCGGACTGATCGGTCCATTTCTAGCGCCCCGAAACCCCTGTGTCAAACGTATGCTGGGATCCGCGGGGGAGAGGGGAAGGAGTTCAGACATGGCGCGCACACCGGCACCAGGCACGCGGCGGCGGATTCTGGAGGCCTCGGCCAAACTCTTCGGTGAACAGGGGGTCCGGGCCGTCGGCATGCAGCAGGTGATCGACGCGACCGGAGTCGGCAAGAGCCTCCTCTACCGCGAGTTCGCCAGCAAGGACGAACTCATCGCGGCCTGGCTGCGCGAGAGCGACGCCCAGTGGTGGGAACGGGCCGAGGAGGTCACCGGGCCCTACAGCGGCGACCCGGCCCGCCAGATCCTGGCGCTGATGGAGTTCTTCCACGCCAGCGTCCAGGAACCCGACTTCCACGGCTGCATCTACTACAACACCTCCAGCGAGTTCCGCGACCCGCTGCACCCGGGCCGCCAAGAGGCGAAACTGCACCTCAAGGGCCTGCGCAACTGGCTCCGCGACCGGGGCGCCCAAGCCGGCGCGGACGACCCGGAGGCCCTGGCCGACACGCTCATGCTCATCGTCGGCGGCCTCCTGGCCAACGGCGAGGTCCTCGGCGGTGACGGCCCGGCCCGGATGGCCGTCGCCACCACCGAACTCGTGCTGCGCCAGTACTGCCCGGCCTTCGTGACGGCCGCCGCACGCTGACGCACCGTCCGGCACGCGACCGGCCCCGCGGCACGGGAATGCCGCGGGGCCGGGGTGCGTACGCGTCCGGTCCCCGTCAGGGACCCGCGACACCGGTGCGCCGGGGCCGGGCCGCCCGCACCGCCACCCCGTGCTCCTCGTACCCGTCGTCGTAGACGAACGCCGAGGGCATCCGGTCGTGGAACTGGTAGTCGGCCTGAATTCGCCCGTCCTCGGCGAGCACGACGATGTCCTGACCGGACATCTCCATCTCGCCCGTCGCCGCCGACACCATCACCCAGTTGAAGCGGACCACGTCGTGGTGGCCGTTGGCGTTGTTCGACGACCGGAACTCGTAGCCCATCGGCCCGTACACCTGGTGCGTGTACGCCAGTTGGTCGAGGATCGCCGCGTGACCGCGGAGGGGGTCCTTGCGGTAGAACACGTAGACGGCGTCCGGCGCGTACAGCGCCTCCACCCTCTCGCGCCGGCGCGCCGGATCGGTCTCGTTCCACAACGCGACGTAGCGCGCGAGGAGTTCGTTGGGTCGGGGGAGCATGGGGACCTCCTGGGTCGCCGTGATCGACGGGTCGAGGGATCGGAGCGGATCGGAGCAGATCGGCTGCGGATGGGGGACGGATCGGGGACGGATCGGGGTGGGACCGGCGTGGATCCCCGGGGGCGGTCGGCCGATCACCGTGATCGGCCCGTACGCCGCCCGCTCAGTGCCCCGCGGCGTACCGCGGCAGCAACTGGGCCAGGTCGGCCGTGATGGCGGGGGCGTGGGAGCGCAGGTAGAAGTGGTCCCCGGGGAAGGTCCGGCACCCCAGGTACGCCGGGGTCCGCCCCGCCCACGACCGCATGGCCCCGGGCGCGAGGAGGGGATCCTCCCGGCCGCGGTACGCGACGACGGGACAGCCCACGGCTGCCCCGTCGTCCTGACGGTCCGCGCACACCGCGGCGTCCGCGCCCATCGCACGGACCACCGCCGCCAGTTGCTCCGGATCGTCCTCGACCGCTGCCGGCAGCCCGCCCAACATCCGCAGCGCCACCAGGGGATCCGCCGACAGCTCGGCCGGCGCCGAGAAACCGGCGGGCGCCCAGCCCGACACCGCGAGCAGCGCCGGCGGCGGCAGGCCGCGCCGCTCCAGCTCCACCGTCAGCCGGTACCCCAGCAGCGCCCCCATCGAGTGGCCGAACACCGCGTACGGACGCCCGTCCAGCTCGTCCGACACCACCCGGGCCAGGGCCTGCGCCAGCGGACCGAGCCGGGTGTACGGAGCCTCCCTGCGCCGCTCCTGCCGCCCGGGCAACTGCACCGCCTGGCAGGCCACCGACGGCAACAGCCCCGCCCAGTCCCGGTACATCGAGGCGCCGCCCCCGCTGTGGTGCAGCAGGAACAACCGCACCCCGCCGTCCGGTTCGGCGTCGGCCGGATGCAGCCACCGCGCCGCACCCTGTACGTCGGGCAGCGGCGCCGGCGGCGCGAGCGGCCGTACGGAGGTCCCGTCCACGCCCGCTACACCGCCGGCGCGGCGGTTTCGGCCGCCGGGTCGGTGAACCGCTCCCGCAGCACCCGCCGCAGCACCTTGCCCGTCGGATTGCGCGGCAGCGCGCCGACCAGGTCGTACCCCGTCGGGATCTTGAACCCGGCGATCCTGCCGTTCAGGAACCGCAGGAAGTCCCGCGGCGTGGCCTCGGCGCCCGGCCGCAGCACCACCGCCGCCCGTACCGCCTCGCCCCACTGGGGGTGCGGCACCCCGTACACCGAGACCTCCTCGACGGCCGGATGCTCGCGCAGCGCGTTCTCCACCTCGGTCGGGTAGATGTTCTGCCCGGCGACGATGATCGTGTCGTTGACCCGGTCCACCAGGAACAGGTAGCCGTCGGCGTCGAGATGCCCCATGTCGCCCATGGACAGCCACTCGCCCGACAGGGACCCGGCCGTCACCTCCGGCAACCGCCAGTACCCGAGGAAACGCGCCGGACTCTTGATGACGACCCGGCCGACCCCGCCCGACGGCAGCTCGTTGCCGTCCCCGTCCAGGATCCGCACCTCGTTGCCGGGACACGCCCGCCCCGCCGAGGCCAACACCCGACTGTCCGGGGTGTGGTCCTCCGGCGCCAGACAGGTCACGAAACTCCCCGCCTCCGCCGACGAATAGCCCTGCGCCAGCTCGCAGCCCAGTACGTCGATGCAGGTCAGCAGGAGTTCCCGGTCGATGGGCGAACCGCTGTAGACCACCTTGCGCAGCGACCGGAACGTCTCGCGGGTCGTGCCCCGCTCGGTCAGCATCAGCCGCAGCATCGCGGGCGCCGCCCACAGGGTGGTGATCCGGTGCCGTTCGATCAACCGCGTCGCCTCGTCCGCGATGAACTGACGCATGATCACCGTGGTGGCGCCGGCGTTGAACGAGTGCATGAACCAGCCGAACCCCGAGGTGTGCAGGCCGGGGAAGCAACTGAGCCCCCGGTCCTGCGGCCGCCAGTCGATCCAGTCGACGCCCTGTGCCCGGGTGTCCGCGATGAACGTGAAGAACGTCCGCTGCGCCAACACCACACCCTTCGGCAGGCCCGTCGTCCCGCTCGTGTACAGCTGCGCGACCGCGTCGTCGAAGCCCGCCGTGCCCGCGACGGGCGGATCGCTGTCCGGCCGGCCCGCCTTCCACGCCAGGAACCCGCCCGCCACGTGGTCGTCGGAGTCCATCTCGACGACCTGGCGCAGCTCCGGCAGCACCGACCGCAGCCCGTCCACGACCGACCGGAACTCCCGCTCCACGAAGAGCAGCCCGGCCTGCGAATCGCGCAGGACGTGCTCGACCTCGCGGGCCGTCAGCCGCGAGTTGACCGGCACCAGGACCGCCCCGCTCTTCGCGCAGCCCAGCGCCAGGTCGTAGTAGTGCTCCGACTCCCGGCCCAGGTAGCCCACCCGCATGCCGGTGGTCGGGCCCGCGGCCCGCAGCGCGTGCGCGGTCCGGTTGCTCTCCCGGTGCAGCTCGGCGTAGGTGAGCGTGCGGTCCTCGCAGACCACCGCCGGATGGTCGGGCCGCGTCCGGGCGTGCCGGGCCGCGCGCGCGGCGAGGGTCCGGTCCTCCGTACGGGTGTCGTCGTCCATGGGGTGCCCCCGTCGTGTCGTTCGTGTGGTGGGTGGGGTGAGGTCGTGGTCTTTCACGCCGTGGCTGTCCACGTCGGGACCGCTCACGGCGTGGTTGTTCACGGCGTGGTCGTACACGCCGTGGTCGTTCACGAGCTCGGACGCGCGGTCGGGGCGGGCTCCGGGGCGAGGACGTGCGCCAGGTGTCCGGCGAGCTCCTCCACCGACGGATGGTCGAAGACCACCGACGAGACCAGCGGGACGCGCAACCGCGCCTCCAGCCGGCTCTTCAGCACGATCGCCGTCAGCGAGTCCACACCCAGCTCCAGGAAGCCCGCCCGGGTGTCCACGTACTCCGCGTCCTCGATCGCGAGCAGTGCGGCCACCGTGGCCCGGACCAGCGCGACCAGCGCGCCGTGCCGCTCCCGCGGCGGGGCGGCCGCGAGCGCGGCCGGGTCCAGTGGTGCGGCGTCCGCCGCGCGTTGCGCCTCCCGCTCGGCGTCCGCCGTCGGGGCCGGGCGGTCCGGGAGCCGGGTGAAGCCCATCCCGGACAGTTCCATCACCGGCCGGCCGGCGCCGGGCCCGTCGTCCAGCAGCAGCACGTCCAGGGTGAACGCCGGGTCTGCGGCCGTACCGGCGGCCGTTCCGGTGGCGGCCCCGTCGGAAGCCGTCGCGCGCGCGACCCGCGCCGCCGACCGCAGCAGCTCCCCGCGCGGCTTCTTGAAGGCCCGCAGCCGGGCCACGCTCGTGGCCACGTACCGGTGACCGTCGTCGGTGAGCGCGGCCAGCGCGTGCGTCGCCCCGTCCAGCAGCGGCGGCGGCAGGTGCTCCGCGCGGGAGGCGCCCGTACCGGACAGCTCCGTCACCGCGAAGTCCCGGCCGTACGCCGCCACCCGGCGGGCCCGGCTGAACTGCGGCCCGTACGCGAGGCCGGCCCGCGCGTACGCCGCCCGTACCTCCTCGCCGTCCAGCACCCGCGACGGCTCCTCGCCCGCCATCGCACCGGCCAGCCCCAGCAGTTCCCGTCCCGGACCCGCGAGCCCGCCGGTGGTGTCGGGCTCCGCCGCGATCCGGGCCGTCGCGTGCAGCCGCTCCGCGCCGCCGGTTTCGTCGGCGGACCGGCTCGACACCTCCACCGACGGCCGGCCGTCGGGCCCGGGTCGCACCCGGGTCAGCAGCAGCGTCGGCCGGTCGGTCAGGAACAGCGCCTCGTGGAAGCGCACGTCCTCCACCGCCCGCCCGGTGTCGCCGTACACCTCGTCCTGCACCGCGAGGAGCAGCTCCAGATAGCCGGCCGCCGGCATGAACACCCGGCCGCCGATCGTGTGGTCCGCCAGGTACGCCGGCTGCCCGGCACTGATCCGCGCCGTGAACTCCCGCTGCCCGTCGGCCCGTTCGGACTCGCGCCCCAGCAGCGGATGCCCGTCGGCCGGCCCGCGCCCCGCCGGCCGGGCCGGCAGCCGGTAGCCCCGCCGGTCGAAGACGTACCCCGGCAGCGGGATCCGCCGTCCGGGACCCCCCGCGTACACCTCGCCCCACGCGGGGTTCAGCCCTGCCGCGTACGCACCCGCCAGCGCGGCGTCGAGCGTGGCCCCGGTGGTGTCCTCGGCCCGCAGGCAGCTCAGCCAGCGGTGCTGCTCCCGCGGTACGCAGCGCCGGGCCAGCGAGGTCAGCGCCGACGACGGCCCGACCTCCACGAACACGTGCCGGCCCCGCTCGGCGACCGTACGCACCCCGGCCTCGAACTCGACCGTCTCGTTGACGTGCCGCACCCAGTACGCGGGGTCGGCCAACTGCGCGGCCGACGCGATCCGCCCCGTCAGGTTCGACACCAGCGGCAGCCGCGGCTCGTGGAAGGAGATCCGACCCAGCACCTCGGCCAACGGCCGCGACACCCCCGCCATCAGCGGCGAATGGAACGCCGCCGACACGCGCAGCGGCGTCACCGTCCACTCCCGCGCGCGCAGCGCCTCGACCGCCTCGGCCAGCGACCGCTCGCCGCCCGAGATCACGCACTGCCCGGGCGCGTTGACCGCCGCGACCGCGAGGTCCGGCCAGACCTTCAGCAGCGGCCCCACCTCGTCCGCCGGCGCCGACACGGCCGCCATGCCGCCCGGCGCCGCCTGCGACACCGACTCGATCAGCGCCGACCGCGCGGCGAGGAAGGTGATCCCGTCGACCAGGGTGAACACCCCGGCCACCGTCGCCGCCACGATCTCCCCGACGCTGTGCCCGATCAGCACGGCGGGCCGCACGCCCCACGACAGCCACAGCCGGGCCAACGCGTACTCCAGGGTGAACAACGCCGCGTGCGTGAAGGACGTACGGGCCAAGGTCTCCTCCGCGTCCGGCACCCCGCCGAACATGACGGCGGCCACGGAACGCCCCAGCAGCGGCGCGAAGAGCGCGTCGCACTCGTCCACGTACCGGGTGAACACCGGGAAGCGGCCGTACAGGGCCCGCCCCATGCCCACGTACTGCGAACCGGAGCCGGTGAACAGGAACGCCACCTTGCGGAACGCGTCCGGCTTCTCCTCCCCGCGCGGCGGGGCGCTCCACCGCTCCAGGTGCGCGCCCAGCTCACCCGGGTCCGCGACGGCCGCCGCCACCCGGTACCGGAAGTGCGAACGGGCCGTGGCCCGGGTCCGGCACAGGTCCGCCAGGGAAGTGCCGGGGTGCTCGGCGAGGAAGCGCGCGTACCGCTCGGCCTGCAACCGCAACGCCGGCCGGGACTTCGCCGACAGGGTGAACACCTGGCCGGGCGCGATGTGCCCGGCGCCGTCGACGGCCGGTTCCCGCGGGACGGCTCCGGCTCCGGATCCGGCCTGCGGGGCCTCCTCCAGGACCGCCACCGCGATGGCCCCGGCGACCCCGAAGCCGTTGACGGTGGCCCGGCGCACCGGCGCCTCCCACGGCCGCTGCTCCGTCGCCACCGTGATCGGGTAGGTCTCCCAGGGGATCCGCCCGGACAGGTTCCGCCACACGTGCGGGAAGAACACCCCCGCCCGCATCTGCGTGATCACCTTCAGCACCGCACCCAGCCCGGCCGCGGGCTCCATGTGCCCGATGTTGGCCTTCAGCGAGCCGATCGTCAGCGGGTGCTCCGCGTCGTGCGAGGCGCCGAACACCCCGTTCACCGACCCCAGCTCGATCGGGTCGCCCAGCGGGGTGCCCGTCCCGTGGGCCTCCACGTACTGGATGTCGCCCGGCTCCAGCCGCGCGTTGGCCAGCGCCGCCCGCATCACGGCCTCCTGCGCCGTCCCGTTGGGCGCGCTGAGCCCCGCGCTCTCGCCGTCCTGCCCGATCGCCGTACCCCGCACCAGCGCCAGCACCGTGTCACCGTCCGCCAGCGCGTCCGACAGCCGCTTGAGCACCAGCGCCCCGCAGCCCTCGGCGCGCGCGTACCCGTCGGCGCTCTCGTCGAAGGTCTTGCAGTGCCCGTCGGGAGCCAACATCTGGCCGTGCGAGAGGATCACGAACGAGCGCGGGTTGTGCAGCGCGTTCACCGCCGCGCACAGCGCGATCCCGCACTCGCGCCGCCGCAGCCCCTCGACCGCCAGGTGCAGCGCGGTCAACGAGGCCGCGCAGGCGGTGTCCGTCGTCAGGCTCGGACCGCGCCAGCCCAGGAAGTACGAGAGCCGCCCCGACATCGAATAGCCGCCGAGCCCGGTCGTCAGGCTCCCGTCGAGCTGCTCGTCGGACAACCCCTCCAGCTCCAGCGCGAAGTCGAGCGGCGAAGCACCCACGTAGACGCCGCCGTCGCCGTGCCGCAGACCGGCCGGATCGATGTTGGCGTCCTCCAGGGCCTGCCACACCGTCTCCAGCAGCAGCCGCTGCTGCGGATCGATGAAAGGGGCCTGCTTGGGCGGAATGTTGAAGAACTGGGCGTCGAACGCGTCGATGCGGTCGAGGAAACCACCGGCGACGGCCGTGATGTCACCGTCGGCCACCTCGGGAACCCACCGGTCGCGCGGCAGCGGGCCGATACCGGAACGACCGTCCCGCAGGAAGGAATCCAGCGCGGCAAGGGAATCGTTTCCGCCGGGAAAACGCATTCCGATGCCGACGACCGCGATCGGCTCGTGCTTTTCCAGCAGGAACTGCCCGAGTTCGGCGTTCTGTCGGCGGATCTCCGCCTCCGCCGCTTCCAGCCTTTGCAGAACGTCCGGATCTGCATTTCCATGAGAAGGGCTCGGGGATCCCGAATTGCGCGGCACTCCCGGCGTGCCCGGCATTCCTGGCGTTCCTGGTGTTCCCGGCATGGCGGCCGCCCCTCTCAGTTCACGTCGAAGATGTCGGCCAGCACTTCGGAGGCCAGATAATCCGTCAACCGCTCGACGGTCGGCTGGTTGAACAGCGCCGTACTGCTGATGCCCCGCCCCAGCTGCTCCTCCAGCCGCTGCTTGACCAACGTCAGCAGCAAGGACGTCATGCCGAGCTCGAAGAAGCTGTCGTCCAGCGGCAGCTCCTCCTCATCGGGCATGAGCAGCGCGGCCTTGAATTCCGCCACGACGATTTCTTCGAGAACCGAGCGGCGTTCCGATCCGGGCGAGGACACCAATTGTTCCGTCATACCGGCCGAGTGAAGCACAGTGGGTGTGACGACCGACTGACGTGCCCCTGACCCGGCCGCCCTGTCAGTTCACCGTCAGTAGTCCTGTGGGAACCTCGGGAAGCAGGAGTGCGTGAGATCCGGCACGGAGGAGCCAGCAATGCAGAACGCAGTACGGGAAGAGCTCAGGACCATTGGATATTCCTTGATGCCGGCCGACCGGCTCGTCATCGACACCGAATTGCGGCAACACGTCAAGGAATTGGCCGCCGAATGGGAGAACCTGGAGACGGACCAGTACCTGAAGGGCGGGTCCCGCTTCCGCGAACGCCGCTATGACCGGTTCTTCTTCGTCCCCCGCACCGGCGAGGTCCGGCTGCGTCCCCACCGCCCCTACTTCCAGTCGATGGGGGCCAACGACTACGCCGGCGGCATCGACCGCGACGTGGCCCCCCTCAGCCGCACCACCCTGGCCAACCCGCTCCTCACCCGGCTCCTGCGGTCCGACTTCGAGACGTTCCCGGTCCCCGAGGACGCCTGGCGCGACGACCCGTGGGACGTCCAGTGCCACCAGTTCCGCATCATCAGCACCCCCGACGAGACGGGCGAGCCGACCCCCGAGGGCCCGCACCGCGACGAGGTCGACTTCGGCGTCATCCACCTGATGGGTCGCTTCAACGCCCGTGGCGGCGAGTCGCAGGTCTACGACCTCGACCGGGAACTCGTCACCGAGTTCTGCCTCACCGAGCAGATGGACACCATGTACTGGGCCGACGCCCAGGTCCTCCACGCGGTCCGCCCGATCCTGCCCGTCGACCCCGCGAAGGCGGCCGTGCGCGACGTCCTGATCATGGGCTACCGGCACGCGCCGGAGCTGCTGCGCGAAGAACAGAACGGCTGACGTGCCGACGCGATCCGAGGTCCGCCGCGTCGACCACGTCATCATCCGTTTCGCGGGTGATTCGGGTGACGGTATGCAGCTGACGGGTGACCGTTTCACTTCGGAGACGGCGTCCTTCGGCAACGACCTTTCGAC
>NZ_JBEZKS010000101.1:0-15767 GCF_040651775.1 Streptomyces sp. NPDC048383 | reverse complement strand
CCTCGCCCCCCGGCGTCGCCGCGTCGGGCCGCCGCCGGCCGGCCGGCGCGCGCCGCCGCGGCCGGACCGACGGCGCCGGTCGGCGCGGCGGAGCCCTCGCCGCCGCGCTGCCGCACCTGCGGCGCCTGCGTCCCGCGTACCCGCGGCCGGGCCGGTCCGGGTGGCGGCGTTGGGTGCCGTCCTGGCGCCAGTGGCTGGGAGCGTGCCTGTACGCGCTCACCGGCCTGACCTGTTTCGTGGCGTTCGCCTACGCGGTCACGGACATACCCGACGACCTCAACTCCTTCGCCACGCAGCAGGACAACGTCTACTACTGGTCCGACGGTTCCACCATGGCCCGCACCGGCTGGGTCAGCCGGCAGGAGATGCCCCTCGACAAGGTGCCGCCCAAGGTCCGGGGCGCCGTACTCGCGGCCGAGAACGCGAACTTCTACTCGGACCCCGGCGTGTCCCCGTCCGGTGTCCTGCGCGCCGTCCGGGCGGCGGTGACCGGAGGCGAGACCCAGGGCGGATCCACCATCACGCAGCAGTACGTGAAGAACGCCTATCTGAGCCAGGACCGCACCCTGTCGCGGAAGTTCACCGAACTCCTGTTGGCCGTGAAGCTGGACAACGAGAAGGACAAGGACCAGATCCTCCAGGACTACCTCAACACCAGCTGGTTCGGGCGCGGCACCTACGGGATCCAGCGCGCGTCCCAGGCCTACTACGGCAAGGACGTCTCCCAACTGAACGCCGGCGAGGGCGCGTTCCTCGCCTCCCTGCTCAAGGGAGCGGGACTGTACGACCCGTCCCTCGGTCCCAAGAACCACGAGCGGGCGCAGGAGCGGTGGAGCTGGATCCTCGACCGCATGGTCGAGACCGGTCAGTTGACGGCGGCCGAGCGGGCCGGCTACACGAAGTTCCCGGAGCCCTCGCCGACGTCGCTGGCGGGCATCCCGGGCGCGCAGACCGGATACCTGGTCGAGATGGCCAAGGCGTACGCGGTGAAGGCCGGTCGCATCGGGGAGTCGGACTTCGACCTCGGCGGCTACCAGATCTACACGACGTTCGACAAGGCGCGCATGACCGCCCTGACCACGGCCGTCCAGGAGGCCCAGAAGGGCTTCGACCCCGAGAAGCGTCCCGACACGGACAAGCACGTGAAGATCGGCGCCGCGAGCGTGGCCCCCGACGGTCGTCTGCTCGCCGTCTACGGCGGCCCCGACTACCTGAAGCAGGGCTTCAACGAGTCGAACGCGACGACGATCCCGGTCGGTACGGCGTTCACGCCGATCGTCTACGCCGCCGCCCTCGAAGAGGGGGTGGTGCGCACCCGGGGCAAGGCCCGCACGCCAGTTTCCCCCACCACCCCGTACGACGGGAACGACCAGGCGACCGTCCAGACCCCCGAGGGCCCCTACTGGGACCGCAGCGGGAAGGTGCTCAAGGGCAGCAACGACGGCGGACGCAGTTGGGGGCAGGTGCCCTTGCGCCAGGCCGTCGCCGACTCCGTCAACACGCCGATGCTCCAGCTCGGCCTGGACGTGGGCCTGGATCGGGTCGAGTCGTTCGCGCAGCGCTCGGGGTTGTTGGCCTCCAGCCTCGGGCCGCGGATCCCCACGTTCGCGCTCGGGGAGAACTCGAAGCCCAGTGCGATCCGCATGGCCGGCGCCTACGAGACGTTCGCGGCGGGCGGCATGCACACCGACCCCTACTCCGTGCGGTCGGTGACCCGCGGCGGCTCGGCGGTGCACCTCGACGCGCCGAAGACCACGCGGGCCGTGTCGGCCGCCACGGCGCGGACGGTGACGGAGGCGCTGCGGCAGGCGGTGACCGACGGTTCGGCGAAGACGGCGGCCAAGGCGCGGCCGGGCGCGGCGGGCAAGACGGGCACGACGGCCGCCAACACGGCGGGCTGGTTCGTGGGCAGCACCGAGCAGGAGTCCACGGCCGTGGTCGTCTACCGGATGGCACTGACCGACCTGATCCCATTGCCCCTGACCGGGCTGGGCGGCGACGCGCCGGGAACGCCCGGCAGCGAGCGGGCGGTCCGTCTGTGGAGCGCGTACGCGAAGGCGGTGAAGTAGTCCGGGTGCCGGTCTTCGGGGCCGGGCCGTCCCCGGGGGCCGTCGCGGGCGGCGGTACGCCCCCATCCCACCTGCGGCCGGCCGGCGGGAGCGCCGTCAGCGGACCACGGCCTTCCAGTCCGGCGCCTGGGCGGGGTCCAGTTGGCGGAGCCGCGACAGGACCTGCGGGTCCTGCGCGTCGAGCCAGTCCGCCAGTTCCCGGAAGGACACGCAGCGCACCCCTTGGCGCGGGCAGACGTCCCGCATCGTGTCCTCTACGGCCTTCATGTAGATGCCGCCGTTCCAGTCCTCGAAGTGGTTGCCGATGAACATCGGCGCCCGGCTGCCGTTGTAGACGCGGTTGAAGCCGTTCATGTACGAGCCCCGGACCTGGGCCTGCCACGTCGCGTACTTCGCCGGGTCGCCCTGGGTGCTGTCACCGGACTGGTTGTAGAGGAAGTTGAAGTCCATGGAGAGGACCTGCACCTCCTTGCCCTGCAGGGGAACGAGCTGCAACGGGAAGTTCCATATGTCGTTCTGCTTGGACGGCCAGAGTTGGAAGTCCCCGGAGGAGCTGGCGTCGTAGCGCCATCCGTACGGCTTGATGGCCGTCAGGAGGTTCTTCTGACCCTCCAGGCAGGGCGCCCGGCCGCCGACGACCTCCCGGGCGGGGTCGAAGGGGAGCGGAGCCTCGTTGGTGAATCCCGTGTTGGTCTTCCAGTTCTTCATGAACGAGTACGTCTGGTCGATCTCGCTCTTCCACTCCTCGGGGCTCCAGTCACCGCCGCCCTTGGGCCCGCAGAAGTGCCCGTTGAAGTGGGACCCGATCTCGTTGCCGTCGGTCCAGGCGCCCCGCAACTGGGTCAGGGTGCTCTTGATGTGCGGGACCGTCGGGTACGAGATGGCGGCGGATCCCCGGCCGTGCTGGGGCGGCTCGTAGAGCGACTTCTTGCTCTCCGGCAGGAGGTAGATGCCCGTGAGGAAGAAGGTCATGTGGGCCTTGCTCTCCCTGGCCACCTGCCGGAAGTGCGAGAACAGGTGGTCCTCGCCCTCCAGCGCGCCGTCCCAGGAGAACACCACGAACTGAGGGGGCTGTTCGCCGGGCTTCAGCCGTTCGGGCTTGAGCTGGCCCGGCTTCGGTCCGGCGTAGGACGTGGAACCGTCACCGAGCACCTTGACCTTGCCGTCCCACGGTTCCTCGGGATTCTTCGCGGCGCTGTCCCCGCCGGCCTTGTCCCCCTTCGGTGCCAGCTCGGCGCCGGAGGTCGTGGATCCGCCCCAGCCGAGCGCGTACGCCCCGGCTGCGGCCCCGCCCAGCGCGAGTACGGCCGCGCCGATGCCCAGGCGCCGGCGGTTGCGCGCCTTGCGGCGCACCTTGCGCGTGCTCCGTGATTCCCTCCGCGTGCCCGGTGCGCCATCGGTTTCGGTCTCGGCCATCGCCGTCGTCTCCCCCTGATCGCCGCAGCCGGGCCGCGTGGATGATTCGTACGAATATAGAACGTGTTGATGTCCTCTTCGCACCCGCTCCCCCATCCCGTCCCGGCGGTTCGGCGCCGAGCCCGGGCCCGGTCATGCGGCAGGCGCCCGGTGAACGGCTCGACGCGGCGCCTTTCGGTTCCGACCCCGGCCCGGGTGTGTGTCGTCCCGCGCATCGGGCACGCTCGGGGGCGTCGGGCGTCCGCAGCACCGAGGGCCGCGAGCCCGAACCGCCGGCGGACGACGACCCGGCGGTCGCCCGCTCGACGACCCGGCGCGGAACCCTGGACTCCGTCCTCATCGGGGGAGACCGCCGGACGCGAACACGACAGAATCGCTCCGTCCTCGTACCGCGTTCACGGGCGGAGCGGCCCTGACTGCCCTGCGTGAACCCGGCGGCGGAGGGCATCCGCTGTACGGACGCGGAGGATCCGGTGGAGCGACAGGGATGGGTGGCCATGGCGGGCGGCGAACTGACGGCGGGGGAACGGGCGGCCTGGGAGCAGTTGGAGGCGCAGCTGCGCTCCCCTTCGGGGCGGCCGCCTCACTCGCGCCGGTCCGGACCGGGACCGCTGCTGCTTCTCACCGCCCTGCTGCTGTGCGCGGCGCTGGTATTGATCCCGCTGGGGGTCTTCGGGCCGTCCGGCGCGCCGGCCTGGGCCGGAGTGGCGGCGTGGATCGGAGTGGCGGCGTGGGTCGCCGCCCTCGTGACGGTCTCGGTCCTGTTGGGGCACGGCGGTGCCCCGTACCGCCGCACGCTGCGGGAGGGCGCCCCCGCCTACCGGAGCGCCCCGTACGGGGAGGACTTTCATGCCGAGCGCCCGTACGGTGGGGCCGTCCGCAGGAGGTCCCTCGGTGGCTGAGCCCCGCATCCAGCGTCCGCCCGAGGAGCGTCCGAGGAGCTTCCGCAGGGTGAGGCGACCCCGGGGACCAGATCCCACGAGGCGGGTTACGCAGCGCCCGCCGCTGCCAGGAGCGCGACCGGCAGGAGCAGGATCCACTGGGGTAGGCGGAGCAGCGGCCGGGGCCAGCCGACGGACAGGGTGACGACCAGGAAGGCTGTGGCGTAGGCGAGGAAGTGCGCGGCGACGAGCCATGCCACCAGGCCAGTGCCGGGTATGTCCCTCCTCAGGGAGAGCAGGAGCAGGGCGAGTCCGGAGAGAGCCAGGTCGGCGCTCACCATGTGCCACACGGCGTGCAGGACCCGCTTGGGTTCGTCCGTGAGCCCGTAGGACAGCAGCGGGCGCACCACATCGCGGTGACCGCCGATGACGTGCACGGCGGCCACGCCGAGCGAGGCCATCCCTGCCGCGAGGAGCCAGCCGTTCATCGGACCTCGATTCCTTTGGCCACGACGGCGGCCAGTCGTGCGGCCAACTGCGGGTCGGGGTGCTCCCCGACCAGCCCTACGTGGAAGAACACCGATCCGGCGAGTGTGTCCAGGACCAGGTCCACGGGCGTCTCGGCCGCGATCTCCCCGCGCAGCACGGCGCGTTCGAAAACGATCAGCAGCCGTTCCTTCGACGGCGCCAGGAAGTCGCCGCGGATGCGCGCCTTCAGTTCCGGATCGGCGGCGAAGTCGGCGAGCAGCCCCGGTAGCGCCGCCGCGGCGGCGGGCGCACGGAACTCGTCGACCAGGCCTTGGAGCACCACGGTCAGGTCACCGACCAACGTTCCGGTGTCCGGAGGCGGCGCGTCGTCGGTGGTGGTGAAGACAGCCTCGAAGATCAACTCCGGTTTGCCCGACCAGCGTCGGTAGATCGTGTCCTTGCCGACTCCGGCCCTCGCGGCCACCGCCCCGATGGACGTCGCGGCGTAGCCGACCTCGACCACCAGTTGTGCTGTCGCACCGGTGATCGCTTCGTGCGATCGGGGATCCCTGGGACGCCCTCTGGGGGGCGGAGCGGAACTCATGGCATTTACGTTACGGGTCGACCCGTATGGAAACAAGAGGAGCCCGTGAACATCGCCGCGCGTTCCCGGGAGTCGGTGCGGCGCCGGCCACCCTGCTCTCGGTGCCGGGCGGGGGGAGGCCCCCTCGCCACGCTGGGACGCTGTTCGTCCTGGCGTGACGCCGGCCGACACGCCGGTCGAGGGTGGCCTCGGCCAGGCGGAGAATCAGCGGATCCCCGCCGCTGCGGAGGGGGCACGACAGGTCGTTCCGGCATGACCGTTCAGCCGCAATGATTGCGCCAACCTGTTGATATTTGTCCGACAATCAGCCAGTCGCAGTCTCTCGGGGGTGCCGTTGATCCAAGCTCCGCTCGTCCAGCATGACGACCTGAGGAGCTACGGATGAACGCGGTACCCCTGATCATGCGACGCCTGCGGCCGGTGGCCATTCTCGCCGTGCCCCTCGCCCTCGGCTTCGCCACGATCGCGGCTCCGGCCGCGGTCGCCGCTCCGGGCACGGACTCGGTCCACGCTCCCACCGACGGGCCGCGCGGGCCGCAGGGCGCCAAGGGTGCCAAGGGCGCCAAGGGTGACCGCGGTCCGGCGGGACCGGCCGGGCCGTGTGTCGACGTCGCCGTCGTGGCCGGCACCGCCCCGGGCAGCGAGTACAGCGCCGCTCTCACCCGCGGCAAGACGTTCGTCGGCTACCGTCCCACCCTCACCGGCGCCTACACGTGGCGCGACCTGACCCTCCCGGTCACTCCGGGGTACCCGCGCAACACGTGCAGCGTCGGTGTGAAGCTCGCCGGTGAGCGCGTCTACGTGAAGGTCCTCACCACCGCCGGTGACATCTACGAAACCTCCTGCACCGCCCCCGCACTGTCCTGCACCCTCGGCTGGACCGCCGTCATCAAGCCCTGACACCAAGAGATCCCGGACGCAGCGGGAAGAAATCGTCCCGAACACATCGTCCCGAACACAGCACTGCGGGCGCGCCCTTTCGGCGCGCCCGCAATGCTGTGATCACCGGGGCGTCCCGATGCCCTCGTTCTTTCAACCCGCCCGCCGGCGTGGACCCGTGGCGCTCACGGCCTTCCGGCGGTCCCGCGCCCGGGCAGGTCAGCCCTGGCCCGTCCCGGGGCTCCCGCCTGATGGCGGACCCGCACGGGTGGGGGCGGACGGGCGATCAGACCTCGCCGCGCCAGGCGCCGGTCTCGCTACCGCGCGCTTCGATGTACTGCTTGAACCGCTTCAGGTCACCGGTGATCTGCCGCTTGACGAAGCCGAGTTTGTCGCCGACGTTCTCGGCGAAGCCCTCCGGGTCGTAGTCGAGCTGCAGCATCACCTTCGTCCTGTTGTCCGCCAGGTGATGGAAGGTGACCACCCCGGCCTGCTTGACCTCCCCACCCAACGTGGTCCAGGCAACCCGCTCGTCCGGAATCTGCTCGGTGATCTCGGCCTCGAACTCCTTCGTCACCCCGCCGACCTTCGCCACCCAGTGCGTCATCGTGTCGGTTCGTTGATCGATCCGCTCGACGCCCTCCATGAAGTGGGGGAACGACTCGAACTGGGTCCACTGGTTGTACGCGGTGCGCACAGGAACATCTACCTCGACGGACTCTTCGACCTGCGACATCAGAGCGACCTTTCCTTCTTCGCCGGTCCGGCAGCGCCGGACCGTATCCGGGGACCGGTTCCCCTCACGGCGCCTGTGCCCGCGTTCGGCCCGTCCATGACCCCTGAACGGACGCACGACTGCCACAGGGCTCGCGACACATGAGCTGACGTTCTTGCTCGGCAGGCACGCCGAGTTCGTGGTGGCGACCGCGCTCGCCCTGGAGACCGAGCGCCATGCGCTGGGAACTCAGCCGTCGCGTTGCCCGTCCGCGTTGTTGACGTACAGGTGCGACCACCCGTCGTCCGGGCATCGCAGACCCACCGAAAGCCCGCAGATCCTGCGATCCGCCGTGACTACGGCCCCGATCGTCCCCGGTCACCGGCAGCAAGCACCGCGCCACCCCGGCCCACTGCGGCTCTCAGGCTCGGCAGGCTCTCACACCCCCTTGTCAGGTTGCTCTTGACACCTCTAACTTGACGTCAAGGAAACCTTGACAATCCGGAGGGCCGGGATGACCCAGCAGTTCACCGATCCACTTCCTCAGTGCTCCTTCTGCGGCAGGCCGGGCGCCGAGGTGAAGAAGCTGGTCGCCGGGCCGGGGGTCCACATTTGTGACGAGTGCGTCGACCTGGCCCACTCGATTGTCGCCGAGCACCTCGCCAACCCGTCGCCGCGGCCCGCCTCGATCTGGGACACGCTGACCGACGAGGAGATGTTGGGTCTCATCCCGCGCGTCGCCGCCGCAGCCGATCAGGTCGAAGCCAACCTGCACTCCTGGGTCCAGGAGCTCCGGCGCAGGAAGGTTACCTGGGCCGCGATCGGCGCGGCCCTCGGCATTTCCCGCCAAGCCGCGTGGGAGCGCTTCTCGGGCGAGGAGTAGCAACCCGTCGCTCTTCACGTCCAGTCCGCATCAGCGCGGCCAGCAGCCGGCCGACCGCCGGGGAGGGCGAGCCCGCACGGCTCGCCGAGCTGTACCGCGGCCTCGCGCACCGCTACGCGCTTCGATGCGCGCGTTCTGGGACTGCCGGGCTTCGACGGCGCGAATCCCGCCGGGCACACGGAGCTCGTGGCCGCCCTGCGCGACCACGGCCCGGCGGCGGCCGGTCCGCCGGCGGGGGCCGACCGAGGGTGCTCGTTCCTACGACACGGAATTATACTCGGCACGCGTCACCCACATCTGGGTCTGGGAGGCGGACGACCACGACGCCTACCGGCTACTGATCGACGCCTTCCGCGAAACCCCTTTGCGGAACCGCTACTTCGAGGTCGTGGACCTGCTCGCGGGCACCGAGAACGGCTACGGCCGTACGTAGGACCTGGCGCCGGTGGCCACCCTCGCCACCTGACGCCGCTCCCCTGCCCGACGTACGGGTGTCAGGAGGTGTGGTCGGGCCAGGGGAGGTCGGTGGCGACCGGGGCGGTGTAGTCGATTCCGGGCACGGAGAAACCGTAGAGGCGTCGGACCTCGCCGCGGAACCAGTCGAGGTCGGCCAGCTCGGCGATGGTCTGCGTGGTGGCGTCATCCCAACGCTCGGCGACGGCCGCCTGGACGTGGTCGGTCAGTTCGAAGGTGTCCAGGCGGATCCGGCCCTCGTCGTCCAGGACGATCGGGGCGGCGCCGGTGAGCTGGTCCCACAGGGTCGCGAGTTGGTGGATCGGCGGGACGAGGCCCTCGCCGAGGACGCCGCGCAAGAGACCGGTGTAGAGGGCGATACCGGGGATGGCGGTGGAGGACTGGGTGACGGCGGCGCCGTTGACGGACGTCACGGCCCTGCCTCCCACCAGTTCGTCGAGCCGCTCGTTGAGGGTGCGCGCGGTGGCCTCCAGGTGGGCCTTGGCCGCGCCGATGGTGCCCTGTCGGTACAGGGCGGCCGTCAGTGGCGAGCCGATGTACGACAGCGCGGCGGTGGTGAACCGGTCGGCGAGCAGTCCGCGCCCGGCGAGGTGGTCGATCCAGCGCTCCCAGTCCGCGCCACCCATCACGGCCACGGTCTGCCGTACGTCGTCACCCTCGGCCGGCTTCGTCTCGACCTCGCGCACCTCGGGAACGCCCTCGTCGTCGAAGGAGAGGGTCTTGGTGCGGTTGGCCCGGCCGATCGGCTTGAGGACCGAGGAGTAGGCGGCACCGGTGTCCGGGTCCGTACGCCGGGGCGCGGCCACCGAGTAGATCAGGTAGTCCAGCCGACCGCCGAAGCGCTGCTCGATGAGGTCGGCGACCTGGTCCTTCATGGAGTCGGAGAACGCGTCACCGTTGAGGAAGACCAGGTCCCGCCCGGCGGCGCGGGCGAGGTCGGCGGTGGCGGCGGTGCGGTACCAGCCGGCCGTCGCGGTACGCCGCGCGGTGGGGGCCTTCTCGAAGGACACCGCGATCCCGCGGATGCCGACGCGTTTGAGTCCGGCGAGCGTGGCCGCGAGACCGTAACCGGCGGACGAGCCGATGATCAGCGCGACCGGCCCGTCACCCCCCTCCGGCACGCCTGCGGAGGGGTTGGCGGAGGCGACTGCGGATGTGGGAACGGGTGCGGGTGCGGGTGCGGGTGCGGGTGCGGGTGCGGGTGCGGGGCATGCCTGCCACATGTCGGCCACCAGTTGCCGGCAGCCCGCCGGGTGGGAGTCGAGGAAGAGGAAACCCCGGTTGCGGGGGGTGAGAACGCGTTCGCTCACGATGGCAGTCCTTGGTTCGGCCGGGTCGCTGAGGCGGCGGCCGACCCGGGCCGACCGCGTCCTGCCAGTCTGCGACAGCCCCCTCGAACGGAATGACCTTGTCAGGAACAACGATCATGCGCCGGTCTTGGAGCGTTTCACCACTTGCGGCCGAGTGGGGGCAGCAGCGACAAGTGGGGACGACTCCCGACCGTTGCCGACCGCTCCCCGCCGTTCCCTACCGTTCCCGACTGTTCCCGCTCGACCAGCACGGCCTCGACGTGCTGGTCCGCCACGGTTCGGCTCCCCCACCGCTGCCGTCGGGGCCCCGCGAGAAAATTCGTTTCCCCGCAGGGTGGGCGGCTGCCTGGACTGACCGGGTTCTTTCGCTGCCCTCCGTGGGCGTGCGCATTTCTCCGAGGTGATGACGTATATCCCTGGCCCAGTAGCCGCTCTTCCAGGGCTCTGCCCGCGGACCCCCGCCTGCGTTGACAGGCGGTTGCTGCTGTCCGCTGTGAAGACGGTGCTCCCGATGGCCTGGGCTTCGTGACACCCTCCTGCGCGCAGTAGTCGTACTCGGGCCTTGGTCTGCCCGTTTCCGCCACCGCGCCGAACAGGAACCCCTTCCCGTGTCTCCTGACACCCGCAACGCCCCGTCACACTCGGATCGTTCCATCACCCGACCCCGTCACCTCGCGGCCGCCGGATCGTGCTGGCCCTGGTGCTGGCCGGCGAACTGATGGCCGTGGACGCGGCGGTCGTCGACCCGACCGACCGGAGCGCCACCGACCGGGGCTGATCGCCGCGCCCGACGCGACGCCGGACCGAGTGCGGACGCTGCCGCGCCCGCTCCGGGGGTGGGGTGGGGTGGATGTGTCACCAACGGGGGTCGGGGTCAATCACCGTCCCCTTGAAGGCCCTCGGTGACGCGGGTCACATGCAACGGTGAGGAGTCTGCGGACACTACACGGCGTGGACCACCAACTGTTCGCGGAACTCTACGACGCACATGCCGGCACGGTGTACGCGCACGCCGTCCGCATGACCGCCGACCGCACCGGAGCCGATGACATCGTCTCCCTCACCTTTCTTGAGGCCTGGCGGCTCCGCGACACGCTCGACGGTGTCATGCACCAGCGGGCCTGGCTGCTCGGGATCGCCACCAACGTCATACGGAACACCCGGAGAACGACGCGTCGTCATCGTGACGCCATGGCCCGGCTGCCCCGGGCCGATGCCGTACCCGACGTCGCGGACGCCGTCGTCTCCCGCATCACCGATTCGGCCAGGGCCGCAGCCACCCTCGCCGCCCTGAGCCGGCTGCGGCGCGCGGACCGCGAAGTGCTGCTCCTCCACGTGTGGTCGGGGCTCAGCCACGAGGAGGTGGCACAGGCGTGCGGCGTCCCGGTGGGCACCGTACGCTCGCGCCTCTCCCGCGCACGCGCCCGACTCCGCACGCTCGCGGCCGCTCACCTCACGGAACCGCCGGCCGCACGAAGCGCGCCGGCGTCCCGAACCGCACGGGAGGGAAACCTGTGAAAACCCCCGAAGACGCCCGCCGAGAGCAGTTCGACAGGGCGGAGACCGTACGGCACCTGCCCGGTCTTTCCGCCGCGGAGCTGCCCTTCCACGGACACCGGCGGATCAGGGAGCACCTGATGCGGGAAACGACCATGGACACGCGCCCAGCCTGCTCCCGCTCCCGTCGCCCGTTGGCCCTGTTCCTCGCGGCCGGGGCCACCACCTGCGCGGTGGTTCTCGCCGTCACGCTCGGCGTACCCACCTCCGATGAGCCTCCCGTCGCGGCTCCGCCCGATCCGGCGGCCGTGCGGCTACTGGATCGCGCGGCGTTGGCGGCGCAGGCGGTACGGGCCCCGGCCGTGCGGGACGGACAGTTCCTGTACACCAGGACGATCGGGCATTCGACCATGCTCTCCGAGATCGAGGGCGGGAGCATGGAAGCAGGTCGGACCGATGAGTCGGCCGAGAGGTGGGTCTCCGTCGACGGGTCGACCGGCACGTGGGTCCGCACCGCACGGGGCATGACGACGGATCCGGCACGGGGCACGGACAAGGCAAGCATCAACGGCCCCACCTACCGGTTCCTCGAAGCCCTTCCGACGGATCCCGACCAACTCCTGGAAGTGATCTACGAGGACGCCCGCCTCAACCACGGCGACGGCTCGCAGTCGACGACCGGGCCCGACCAGCAGGCGTTCGTCGCCATAGGTGATCTGCTCCGCACCATGGAAGCCCCTCCCGGGGTGAGCGCCGCCCTGTATCGCGCCGCCGCCCGCATCCCCGGCGTCATCCTGATCCCCGAAGCCACGGACGCCGCGGGTCGCGACGGGGTCGCGATCGCCCGCGTCCACGAGGGCGAACGAACCGAATGGATCTTCGACGAACACAACCTGCGCCTACTGGGCGAGCGCACCGTCCTCCTGAAGGACAGCACCTGGGGCAAGGCCGGGACACCGGTGACGTCGGTGGCCATCGTCGCCCGGGGCGTAACGGACAACGCCGGCCGGCCACCGCGGCCGTAGCCGGGGTAGGCGGCCCGGAGGAGCCGCGAACATCGACGACAGGAGAGAACCACGGCGGAGGCGGCGCCCGTGCGCGGGCGGCGGGGCCCGGAGAAGCGGATCTCCGAGATCGCGGCCGGGACCGAGCGGGGCGTCGCCGCCAGGGGCGTCGAAGGGCCGACCGACCGCGCCGCGGCCGTGGAGGCGGCCGTGCCGCTCGGCGCGACCACCCACCACTGCGCCACCGGCGGCTCGCGCACGTCCCTCTGATCGGACGGACGGCGCCGGGATCGGCGCGGCGCCCGCTGTGAGGACGCCGCGTCCGGCTCGTACGCGGCCACACGTCCTGTGGCTTCCTCGCCCGGCGCCCGCCATGCTCCGACGCACGCACCCGCCGGGATCGTCACCGGCCCGGGACCGCCGGCGGCGGGCGGGTGTCGGGGAGATCCCTCGTACCCGGGGGAACAGCGGCAGGGGGCTTGGTCGCGCGGGTCGGGGGACCTAGCGTGCACCGGATGAGCGCAACGGCATTCGGGGGTCCGGCCCCGCGCATCCCCGGCGGCGGCAGTGGCGGTGACGGGCCGGACGACGGCCAGGGCTCCGGAGCCGGCGGTGACGGCTGGGACGACCTCGTCGGCGCGGCCGTCCGGCTGGTCGGGCGCCACGGGCGGGTCGCGGTCCACGGGGGGTGGGGCGCGGGGAAGTCGACCCTGGTGGACACCGTGTGCGGGCGCTGGACGGGGCGGGTGGTGCGCCTGCGTCACCGGCCCGGGGACGAACACCTGCCCGGCTCGGCGCTCGTACAGCTCGACGCGGGGTTCGTGCCGGACGGCTTCGCGGTGACGGTTCCCGCCGATCGCTTGCGGCTCCGTGCGCGGGTCGCGGGGATGCTGCGCGAGATGTCACCCGTCCTGTTGGCGGTCGATGACGTCCAGTGGCTCGACCCGATCAGCGCCGACGTGCTGGGGTACGCGCTCCGGACGGTGGACCGGGGGCTCCTCGGCGCGGTGACGGCGGAGCGTACGGTCCGGTGGCCGGCGCGCTCGGCCGACCTGTTGGGCGGACACCCGGCGGTCGTGCACGTGTCCCCCGCCGGGCAGGAGGAGGTCTGCGACCGGCTGGAGGCGCACGGGTTGTCCGCGCGCTGGAGCGGCGCCGTGCTCCGTCACTGCGGCGGCAACCGTGCCCTGCTGGCGGCCTGTTGTGAGGGTCTCGTACCGCTCGTACAGCAGCGGCCCGTCACCGGTCGGCCGTCGGGCCGGCACGCTCTGGACGGGCTGCGGCGGGTCGAGGGTCTGGCCGAGGCGTGGCTGGGGACCGTACCGGAGGGCATGCTCCGGACCTTGCGGGTGGCGTCGCTGGCCCACCGGCCGGACAGCGACCTGTTGCACCGGGCCGGTTGTCCGGAGGCGTACGAGCACCTCGCGCACGCGGTACGGGCCGGCGTGCTGATCGCCCCCGAGGACGCGGCGGACGCCCGGTCCGGGACCGTCCGGTTCGCGGCGCGGGCGCTGGCCGACGCCGCGGCCAGGACCGGGTCGGCCGCCGAGCGGCGGAGTGATCACGCGGCGTTGGCCGGCGCCGTCACCGACCCGATGCGCGCCGCCCGGCACCGGGCCCTGGCCGTGGAGGGCGTGGACCGGCCGACGGCGCAGGACACGGCGCGGGCGGCCGCGACCGCGCGGGAGGCCGGCGACCGCGCGCTGGCGGCGGAACTGCTCCTGCTGGCGGCCCGCCTGACCCCGCCCCGGCTGGCGGACCTGCGGTCGCGGCGGCTCGCCGAAGCCGCCGAGGAGGCGGCGGCCGCCGGTGACGTCGACGCCGCCCACGGGGCGGCCCGGCGCGTCGTCGATGACCACGGCCGTCCCGCCCATCAGGTGCGGGCCCTGTTGGCGGTCGTCGACGCCTGCGGTCAGGACCTCGCCGCGACCGAGTCCTTCCTCGCCGCGGCCCGGGGTGCGGCGCGCGACGACCCGCGGCTGATGGCCGCCGTCGAGTTGCGGGCCTCCGTCAGGGCCAACGTCGCCTCCGCGGACTTCGACCGTTCCTTCCTGCACGCCACCCGTTCCGCCGCGTTGGCGCGGACCGCCGGGGACGACGGCCTGCACGCGGCGGCGTTGACGATGGCGGCCAGGACGGCGCGCCTCCTCGGCCGGCCGGGCGAGGCCCGCGCCACCCTGGAGTCCGCCCTCGCCCTGGGCGTGCCGCCCGGCGCGCTCGGTGTCTCCAACAGCCCCGAGTACCTTGCCGCCCGGCACGCCGTCTTCGACGGGGACCTGCCGCGGGCCCGGGCCGCCCTACTGGAGCTGCTGCCCCTCGCCCAGGCTGCCGGGGGCGCCGAGGGCCTGACCGACCTGTGCCGCAGCCTCGCCGAGGTCGAGGCCGGGCTCGGCGCGTGTGCGGGTGCGCTCGCCTGGGCGGAGCGTGCCCGCGCGCACACCAGGGAGGCCAACCTCTCACCCGGTCCGGCCTGGTACACCTCCGCGCTCGCGCACGGGTGCGGGGGCTCGTTCGACCGGGCCCTGGACTACGCCCGGCGGGCCCTGCACGCCTCCCGTGCCGAGGGGGACGTCCTGCACACGGCCCGGAGCCTGTGGATCACGGGAGTCCTGTACCTGCACGGCGGCAGGATCGAAGCGGCCGTGGCGGTCTTCGAGGAGATCGGGGACATCGAGGGCCCTTCGGGGGCCGGTGACCCGGCGGTCCTGCGGTGGCGGCCCGACGCGGTGGAGGCGTTCGCGACCGCCGGGATGCTGGACCGGGCGTACGGGCTGCTGGCGGAGCTCGACGCGACGGTCACCCGCGACGCGTCGCACGCCATGGTGCGGGTCACCGCGTCCCGGGCGCGCGCCGTGTGCCTCGCGCGGGAGGGGGACCCGGATCGGGCCGTCGAGTTGCTCGACGGCGCCGCCGCGGCCTTCGCCTCGATGGGGCGTCCCGTCGAGCAGGGGCGCACCTTGCTGGCTCTGGGACGGATCGAGCGGCGTCGGCGGCGGGTCGGTGCGGCCAAGGCGGCGTGGGAGGAGGCGGCCACCCTGTTCGGGGCGGCCGCGGCCCACCCGTGGAGCGGGCTCACGGACGGCCACCTCGCCCGCCTGTCGGGTACGACGGTCGCCCCGGTGGGCGCGGACGGGACCGGGGTCCGGCCGGCCGCGTCGCGTGGTGACGGAGGGCCGACGGTCCAGCTGACCGAGCGGGAGCGTCATCTCGTCGACCTCGTCACCGGCGGCAGCAGCAATCCGGAGGCAGCCCATCAGCTCTTCGTCTCCCGCAAGACGGTCGAGGCGATGCTGAGCCGCATCTACCGCAAGGTGGGCGTCCGCAACCGCACCGAGTTGGCGGCCCGCACCGGGTCTTGGGACACCTGACGGGGCCGGCCGTCAGGCTGCCGGCCTCGTCCCACGGTCGACCGTCGTACGGGCGGCGCATCGTACGGGCGGCCCGTCCCACGGGCGGCCCGTCCCACGGTCGCCCCGCGCGCCCGTTGCCCCGCCTCCGGGGTTGCGGAGGCGGGGCGGCGCCCCCCGGGCCCGGGGGGCGGGGCCCCCCGCCCGGGCGGCGGGCCGC
>NZ_JBEZKS010000100.1:0-16284 GCF_040651775.1 Streptomyces sp. NPDC048383 | reverse complement strand
CCCGACGCTCTTCCGATCACGCCCCTCCCGCGTACGGGGGCGGACGCCACCGGCCGAGGCCGTATCCGTGCCCTGCCCGCACCAAGACGTCGACCCGGGGCTCCCCTTGAGGCACCCCGGGTCGGCCGCGGTTCAGGCGCGGTTCAGCCGCCCACGAGATCCGGCGACCGCAGCATGGCGGTGGGGATGCCCCACGCGTCGACCAGGTCGACCGCGAGGGGACGGACCTTGCGGCAGAGGTCGTTGACCTCCCGGCTGATCGCCTTGGAACGCTGAATGGTGAGCCGGCCGTGCTCCATGAACCAGGCCCGGTCCGCCTCGATCGTCGACAGGGCGAAGAGATCGCAGAGCAGGGCGAGCGCCTCCTTCTCGCCCCCTTCGGGCAGCGCACGCACCTGGTCGACGAAGGCCTCCGTCACCAGCCGCTCGACGTGCGCGCGGGCGAGCGCGATGACGTGGTCCTGCACCTGCGAGAAGACCGCGCCGGGATCGCCCTGCTGATCGATCCCGCGCTTGATGCGCCGGGCCAGTCCCGCGAGCATGTGCTCCTCGCGGAAGCGGACCATGGCGAGCTGGTACTCCGAGTCGAGCAGGCCGGCTTCCCGGTCCCACTCGTCGCCGCCGGGCAGCAGGTCGCGTACCCGTTCGAGCAGTTTGTGGGCCGACGTGCGCTCGATGACCGTCTCGACGGCCAGGTTGGTGACGTAGCGGACCATGCCGAGCTGGTCGAGGTCCTCGAACTCGCTCGCGTGATCCGTGAGCAGCCCCTTGGCCACGAGCTGGAGGAGGACGTGGTTGTCGCCCTCGAAGGTGGTGAAGACGTCGCTGTCGCCCTTGAGGGCGGCGAACCGGTTGACGGCGAGGTAGCCCGCGCCGCCGCAGGCCTCGCGGCACTCCTGGACGACCCGGGTGGCGTGCCAGGTGCCGAGCGCCTTGATGCCCGCGGCCCGTGATTCGAGCCGGCGCCGCGCCTGCGCGTCGTCCTCGATGTCCGAGAAGACCGCGTGCAGTTGGCCGCGCACGACGTCCTGCGCGGCGTGCAGGGCGTACGTCCGGGCGATCAGGGGCAGCAGGCGGCGCTGGTGCAGGCCGTAGTCGAGGAGCACCTGCTCCTCGGTGTCGGGGGTCGCCTCGAACTGCCGTCGACGTACGGCGTACTTCGTGGCGACGGCCAGGGCGACCTTGGCGACGTTGATCCCGGCGCCGGCCACGCTGACCCGGCCCTGCACCAGGGTGCCGAGCATGGTGAAGAAGCGCCGGTTGGGGTTGTCGATCGCGCTCTCGTAGGTGCCTTCGGGGGTGACGTCGGCGAACCGGTTGAGCAGTGCCTCACGAGGCACCCGCACGCCGTCGAACCAGATGCGGCCGTTGTCCACGCCGTTGAGCCCCATCTTGCGCCCGTCGTCCTCGATCCGGACGCCGGGGGCCGTCGTCCCGTCGACCCGGAGGGGGACGACGAAGGCGTGCACGCCCCGCGACTGGCCGTCCACGTCCAGCTGGGCGAAGACGACGGCCAGTTGGGCGTGCCGGGCCGCGTTGCCGATGTAGTCCTTGCGGGAGGAGTCGTCCGGGGTGGTGATGACGAACTCCCGACTCGCGGCGTCGTACGTCGCGACGGTGCCGAGCGCCTGGACGTTGGAGCCGTGCCCGGTCTCGGTCATCGCGAAGCAGCCCATGAGCTCCCCGGTGATCAGATCCGGCAGATGGGCCTTGTGGTGGCGCTCGGTGCCCAGATGGAGGATCGCGCCGCCGAAGAGCCCGAACTGCACACCGACCTTCACCAGGACCGACAGGTCTCCGAAGGCCAGCGTCTCGAACGCGGCGATCGAGGCCCCGACGTCGCCGCCCCCACCGTATTCGGCGGGAAAGCCCATGCCGGTCTGGCCCGTCGCGGCCATCTCCACGACGATCTCGCGCACCCGCTCGCGATAGGCGTCGATGCCGAGCTCGTCGGCCTCTTCGAGGACGGAGGCGTACTCCGCCAGATTCGTACGGACGAGGTCGCGGATCCCGGCGTACTCGCCGTCGAGCACCTCGGTCAGCGAGGGAACGTCGATCACGGGCTGCACGTAACCGGCAGCGGGGGAGGATGTGTTCTGAGGCGCCATGCCGCTCCGCTACCCCCCTCCGGGACGATCAACCGGGGACGGGCGAGTGGTGGACGCCATGGCGAGTGCCATGGCGAGTGCCGTGGCGTGCGCCCTTCCCGGGCGGCCATCGACCACAACGGCGAGGACCGGTCACCACCTGCTCCCCGTCCGATTCCTCCTGGTCCCCGGCTCCGCCTTCGCGATGACCAGGACGTATCCACCGCTCCGGAGTTCGGGCCCGGCGGCCTGGGGGATTCCATCGAAATCCTGTGACGTCCTGACGGGCACCCTCGGGGGACCGGTCAGCCGCTCGGCCCCCCGAGGGCCCTCACCACGCCCGGCCCTGCGCATTCCGCGGCGCGCGTCCGGCTGTTCGACCATTCAGCCATTCGGGCGTTCGGCTGTTCGGCTGTTCGGATGTGGTGCGCGGCGTGATCGCGCGGGACGCGGCGCGGCTCCTCACCGGATCGCGGGCCGCCGGTTGAGTGGAACCATGAAGACTCACATTCGCATCCGCGCACTGGCCGTCTGCCTGGCCATCTCCTCCACGTTGCTGGCCGGAGCCTGCGGCCGCGCCGCTCAGGACCCCGTCGCCGCCGCCCCTCAGGCGCCCACGTCGTCGCAGGCCACCCCGTCCGGCAGCGCGTCCGCGCTGACCGAGGACCAGCGCGAGCGCATGGCCTTGGTGCCCGCGGCGAAGATCTCGTGGAACCAGGCCGCGGACACCGCGGTCGGCAGCGTCCCGCAGGGCAGGATCGTCGAGATCGAGCTGTCCAAGTTCCGCGACCCCGGTACGGCCACCCCCTCGGGCACGCCCAGCCCGGCGGCCTCCGCTCCGGCGGCCGGGGCGCCGGTGTGGGACGTCACCGTCGCGGCCCAGGACGGCACCGCGCACGCCGTCCAGGTCGACGCGGTCACCGGGGCGGTGACCCGCTCGCGCGTGGAGCCGGGGCAGGACGAGGACGACAAGAGCGAGCTCGCCGAGCAGCTGAAGGCGGCGACCACCACCCTGCAGGACGCGGTACGGACCAGCACCGGCCGCAAGCAGGGCACGGTCACGGCCGTGGAGCTCGACGACGACGTCTGGTCGGTCGACATCGTGACCCCGGACTGGAACAAGACCACGTACGACATCGACGGGGCCAAGGGCACCGTCGTACGCGAGCACGTCGACCGGGACTGACCCCGGCCGAACCCCTGGCCGCCCCCCACCCGACCCCCCGACCGGCCCGCCGCTCCGTTCGGACCGTCGGGCGGGGGCGCCGGCCTCCCCGGCCGGTGATGCCTGATAGCAGCGCGCCCCCACGGGTAACCGGGGCCCACGGAAGCCCTACCGGTGGCCGCCGTCAGACGGCGGCCACCACCGCGACCCTCGCCTCGAACGTGGCCCACCTCGCCCGCCGCCTCAAGTACACCGAGCTCCCGCCCTCCTGGTGACCGTCGCGGAGAGGGCGGCCGCGCACGCGGCGGCGTGCCGCTCGCGGATACGGTCGCCGTACGGGGGTACGTTCCGCCGATGCGTACACATGACGTGGTGATCGTAGGGGCGGGCTCCGGCAATGCCGTCGTGGACGACCGGTTCTCCCACTTGGACGTGGCCGTCGTGGAGGAGGGGCCCTTCGGCGGCACCTGTCTGAACCGAGGCTGCATCCCCAGCAAGATGCTTGTGCGCGTCGCCGACCTCGTCGACGCGGTCCGTGACGCCGACCGGTTCGGCGTACGGGCACGGCTGAGCGGAGTCGATTGGTCCGCCGTCCGCGAGCGGGTCTTCGGGCGCCTGGACCGTCAGGCCGCCGAAGGGGAACAGGGCCGCCGCGACGCTCCGAACATCGAGGTCCTCAAGGGACGCGCCCGCTTCACCGGGGACCGTACGCTCACCATCGGGAGCGGCGCGGACGCCGTCACGGTCCGCGCCGAGCAGGTCGTCGTCGCGGTCGGCAGCCGCCCGGCCGTACCCCCGCCGGTACGCGACTCCGGGCTCCCCTACGAGACCTCCGACACGGTGATGCGCCTGGACCGCCCGCCCCGGCACCTGGCGGTGCTCGGCGGCGGCTACATCGCCGCCGAACTCGCGCACGTCTTCCACGCCGCCGGTAGCCGCATCACGGTCATCGAGCAGGAGGACACCCTGCTCTCCGCCCAGGACGAGGCGATCGCCACCGCCTACACGAACATCGCCTCCGACCGGTACGACGTGCGTACGGGCACGGCGCTGACCCGCGTCGAGGGTGAGCCGGGGCGGCTGCGCCTGGTGCTGGACGACGGCACGACCGTCGAGGCGGACACCCTGCTCGTCGCGGTCGGGCGCACCCCCAACAGCGACCGGATCGACGCCGGCAAGGCCGGCATCGACCTCCACGACGACGGCCGAATCGCCGTGGACGCCTTCCAACGGACCAGCGCACCCGGGGTGTTCGCCCTCGGTGATGTGAGCACGCCCTTCCCGCTCAAGCACGTGGCGAACCGGGAGGCCCAGGTGGTGGCGCACAACCTGCTGCACCCCGACGACCAGGTGCGCACGTCCCACGAGGCCGTCCCCGCAGGCGTGTTCACCCACCCGCAGATCGCACAGGTCGGCCGGACCGAGCGGCAGTGCCGGGAAGAGAACCTCGACTACGCGGTCTCCGTACGCCAGTTCTCGGACACCGCCTACGGCTGGGCGCTGGAGGACGGCACCGGCTTCTGCAAGGTGCTCGCGGACCGCCGCACCGGACAACTGCTCGGCGCGCACATCCTCGGCCCGCAGGCCGCGAACCTGATCCAACCCCTGGTGATCGGCATGGGCTTCGGCATCGACGCGAAGGCGCTCGCGAAGACCCCGCTGTGGATCCATCCCGCGCCCACCGAGGTGGTCTCGAACGCGCTGCTGGACCTTGACCTGGAGCGGGGTGCGGACGCCCGCCGATGAAGTCCCCTCGCCCGGGCGGCCGGTTCCCCGCCTCCGAATCCCTACCCCTGGTCCGACCGCGGGGGCGGGGCGTCACCCGAGGCTCCCTCGGGCTTCGTGTGGAGGATGTCGCGGGCCTGGTCCGCGGCCCGGGCGATGCTCTCGGACACGAAGGTGACGAAGCGGGCGATGTTCTCCAGCCTGATGGCGGCCGGCGTGTCGGGGCCGAGAATGGCGACCCCCTGCCGGGCGACCTCGCCGAGGTGGGCGGTGGCCCGGGCGCTGGCCATCGTCGATTGGTACAGGACATCGTCGTCGACGACGTACCGCTCGCGGCGGCGTTCGTCGCGTTCCCGGCGGATGAGCCCCTGACTTTCGAGGAACGTGATCGCCTTGGACACGGACGCAGGGCTGATCTGCAGGCGCGCGGCGATCTCGGACGCGGTGAGGCTACCGGCGTCGGTGGTGTAGAGGGTGGCCAGCACTCGGGCCGTCATCCTGGGCAGCCCCGATTGCATGAAGAGGGTCGCGAACACCTCCTCGTACGCGCGCACCGCCTCGGCGTCCCGTCCGTGGGCCGGCGCGGGCGCCTCCGTACCCCGGGGTGCGGGCTGCCTGCGGCGGTGCGCACGGCGTTCGGTCGCGTGGTGAGCCAGGTCGGCGCGGTAGGCGGTGGGGCCGCCGTTGCGCATGACTTCGCGCGTGACCGTCGAGGTGGGGCGGTCGAGTCCTCTGGCGATCTCGGCGTAGGCGAGGCCGTCCGACACTCCCAGCTCGATCTGCCGACGTTCCTGCTGGGTGAGCCTGCCTCCCGGCATCGCGGTCTCCTTGTGTTCGAGGAAGCGCTCAGCCTAGCGTTCGGGATCTAGCCATTGCAACGGGATGGCGTGGGGTTGTTGCGTCCACGGAGGATCTTTGTCGACCGATGCCTGTCGTGAGCTGCGAAGTGGATTCTCGGGCACGGCGGCCTGGTTGCCGCAGTGGCGAACGCTACGTAGCTTTCCGTTCGGGGAAAGCCGTACGGTGGAGTCGGCGGGTGGGCCGAACCGAGGGGTCAGCCGAGCTTGAGGTCTGCGGTGATCAGCTTGCCGCCGCCGCGCGGTGTGACGGTCAGGTGGGAGGCGAGGCTCTGGACGAGCGGCCAGCCGTAGCCGCCGATCCGGCTGCCCGCGGGCGGGGCGGCGCGGGTGATCGGGGGTTGGGGGTTGTGGTCGGCCACCGAGACCCGTAGCGCGCCCTCGTGGACGTCGGCGTGGAAGGCGGCCAGGCCGCCGCCGTGACGGATGGCGTTGGTGACGAGTTCGGTCGTGACCATCAGGGCGTCCGTAACGGCGCGCGCGTTCCAGGGGAGGCCGGTTCGTTGCAGCAGCGCCGCGACCTGCCTGCGGGCGTCGGCCGCGCTCTCCGGGGGCGGCGCCGCCGGGGTTGCGGGCGAAGTCCTCGTGCGGGTCGTCGGTCCGCCCGGCTCGTCGTTCCCTCGTGACCGTCCCATGTCTCCGCGTCTGCCCGGTACCGAATCGACCACGCGATCCTCGCACACGTCGCCCGTACGGTCACGTGGAGGGCTCTCCGCCGGATCACGGGGTTTCACGCGTGCCTTGCGTGCCTCGCGTACCTGACGTGCCTCGCGTACCGCTCGTGACCGGTCACATCCGGGCCGCCGCGTTCAGGGTGGGGCGGAGGTCGAGCACCTGGTCCGCGCCGGTGATCTCCAAGAGGCGCAGGAGCTGGCTCTGCGGGGCCGCGATGCGCAGCGCCGTGGTGCGGTGGACCTTGATCAGGAGGTTCAGGAAGGAGGAGTCGGCGAAGGTCAGGGCCGAGGCGTCCAGTACGACGGTGCGGTGGGTCGCGGCGGCCGCCGTCAACTGTTCGGCGATCGGTCCCACGGTGTCCGCGTCGTACTCGCCGACGGCGGTGACGATTGCCACGGCGTCGTGCCCTTTGTGCGTGTCTTCCATGGCCACAGCATGCCGGCCCGCGCACGGTCGCGAACAGGGTGTCAGCTATCGGGTACGGGCGGGCCGAACGCGGGCCGCCGGGCCGGGGGAGTCGCCGGGCGTCGGCGGGGCGGATTACCCGGCCGGCCCGGGCGTGTCACGCCGGCCGCCGGTGCGTCCGGCAGGGGCGGTCGTCCGGCGTGGCTCGGCTTCGGGGATCGGGTGTCGACCGGCTTCGGTGACCGCGCGTCGACCCGCTTCGGTGACCGCGCGTCGGCTGGCCCGGTCAGGGCTTCGGCGGGACGCGCAGGGCGAGGAGGGCGGTGTCGTCGCTGGCCCAGCCGTCGTGGTGGCCGGCCAGCACGTCGGCGATCTTCGCGACGGTATCGGCGGCGTCCAGGCCGGTGGTGCGGGCCAACGTACGGGCCAGGTGCTCCTCACCGAACATCTCCCGCGTTCTGCCGGGGGCGTCGGGATCGGGGCGGGCCTCGCAGGCGCCGTCCGTATAGAGGAGCAGCAGGTCGCCGGGGGAGAGGCGGAAACGGACGTCGCTGATCTCGATCTCGGGGAACACCCCGAGCAGGGAACCCGCCCGGCCGAGCTGCTGTATGCGACCGTCGGCCCGACGGATGAGGGCCGGGGGATGGCCGGCCAGGCACAGGCGGCCCGCGGCGCCGGCTTCGGTCCTGCGGAACGTCGCGTGGACCGCCGTCAGGAAGCGCGGGGCGCGTTGGGCGAGCATCGCGGCGTTCAGTCGGCGCAGGACCTCGGCCGGCGATAGGTGCTCACCGGCGTCGGCGCGCAGGGTGTAGCGGGCCAGGGCGGTGATCTTGGCGGCTTCGGTGCCCTTGCCGCACACGTCCCCCATCACGGCCGTCCACCAGGTGCCTCGGGCCTGGAAGAGGTCGTAGAAGTCGCCGACCACGCTCGCGTCCCCGCTGGCGGGGGCGTAGTGCGCGGCGGTGTCCAGTCCGGGTACGGGGCGCAGGGACGGCGGCAGGAGGCTGTCCTGGAGACTGCGGGCCAGATCGCGGGTCGCCGTCAGGGCTGCCTGTGCCTCGTCGAGGGAGGTGCGGAGGTTGATCTCGTTGCCGACCGCGCGGGCCATCGTGGACAGGGAGACGAGCTCGGCGGGCTCCCAGCGCCGGGGCTGTTCGTCGACGACGCACATGCTGCCCAAGACCTCGCCCGCCGGGCCGAGGATCGGGTACCCGGCCCACGCGCCGATCCGCATGGGCGCGACCGAGGGGTGTTCGCGGGTACGCGGGTCGGTGGCGGCGTCCTCCACGATGAAGGGTTCGCCCACCAGATCGACCAGGAAGTAGCAGAAGCTTTCCCGGACGGGGTTCTGCCGCTCCTCGATGGTGGTGGCGCCCACGCCGACGCAGGACTTCCAGAAGGAGCGCCGGTCGTCGACGAGGGTGATGAACGCCCGGGCGGTCCGGGTGAGGGTCGCGGCCATCTGCGCCAGGTCGTCGAAGGCCTCTTCGGGGCCGGTGTCGAGCAGACCGGTCGCCGCGACCGCCTTCAGGCGCCTGGGGTGCGACAGCGCCGACGGCAGCCCGTCCGCACGTACCGAACGCACCGTGCCGGGGAACGCCGTCTGGTCCGTGCGCTTCACTGTGACCTCTGCCATGACCTCTGCCATCGAACTGTCCATCCACCCCGGGCAGCGATCGTCGACCGGCGCCGCCCGGCAAGACTACGACGACGGGGTCGCCCTCGGTCGTCGCCGCCGGTTTCGCTTCCGCCGGTTCCTTCCCTTCCGCCCCCTCCACGCGCGAGGGTCTCCTCGCCGTGTCGAAGCGGTCCCCGCGGGCCTTGCCGCAGCGGACCGGGAGGTGAGCCGAGGCCGTCGGGACGAGGACTGCTGCTGTCGGTCCCGCGAGGTCTTCTGCGGTGGGTGGCCGGGTGGATGCACCTCATTCCCACTCTCCCCGGGGCGGGTCAGGGCAGGGTCGCGGCGCGCGGAGCTATGCCGGCGGGCCGGTCAGGTCGGTGATCCGGAGGTCGGGGAGCCGGACCTCGTACCGAACGTCCGAGGTCGTGCCGTCACCCCAGTTCTGGGTCACGATCACGGTCGCGGCGGTGGGGGAACTGCCGCCGTCGGACACCGTCCACGAGTCGGGGACGTTCTGGGCGCGGAAGACCGGGTCGGCGTCGTGGGCCGCGGCCCACTGGTCGAGCGCGGCGTTGACCGCCGGCGTCAGGTAGCCCTCGCGCACCTCGGCGGGGGCCTCGGGGCCGGACCCCTGGACCGCGCTCCGGTACTTGGTGAGGAAGGTGTCCACCTGCGCCGTCGTGGGAGTGGCCTTCGCGGGAGTGGCGGAGGCGAGGGGAGCCGGGGTCACGGGGAAGGCGGCTGCCCGGGCGCCGGCGGGCAGCAGGGTGAGTGCCAGTGCGGACAGGGTGAGGGCCACGGCGGTGCGGCGCGGGCGCAGGGACATGGGTCGGGCTCCGATCGTGTGGGGTGTGCGATCCCTCACTCTGTCGAAGATCAACTGGTCGGGCCGGGCCCGCCGGGCCGAAGTCACCTGTCCGGCCGGTGGTACGCCACCCGCTCCGGGGCGTCCCGGGCGGCGCCGGGCGTGCGTCCCGGGGCGCCGATCGGAGGGCGCGGGCGGTTCGGGGTACACGGTTCTCCGGAGGTGTCGGCGCAGAACGGAATCCGTACGCGTCGCCGCGCCGCATCCGTACGCTCGCCGCGCGATCGGCCCGCCGCGCAACCGCCCCGGCAGTTCTCGCGCCGCTACCGTCGGTCTATGTCCAACCCGCGTCGTTCTTAGAATGGGCAGGTGGAGGACATCGATGCGATCGCAGTGTTGCAGGACCCGGTGCGGCGCCGCCTGTACGAGTACGTGGTGGGGCAGGGCCGGGAAGTAGGGCGCAACGAGGCCGCCGAGGCGGCCGGGGTGGCGCGTACGCTCGCCGCGCACCACCTGGACAAGCTGGCCGACGTCGGCCTGCTCGACACCGGCAGCCGCCGACTGACGGGCCGCTCGGGACCCGGCGCGGGTCGTCCCGCCAAGGTGTACACCCGGGCGCGGGCCGAACGGTCGGTGTCGCTGCCCGCCCGCGACTACCGCACCGCCGCCGAGTTGCTGGCCGAGGCCGCCGAGGAGGCGGGCCTGGACGACGCGCTCCGTCGGGCCGCGCGCCGACGGGGTGAGGCCCTGCGGGGCGCGATGGCGCCCTGCGCCGACCTCGAAGCGGCTGTGGAGGCACTCGCCGCCCGCGGCTACGAACCGCGCCTGGAGGGCGCCGAGGGCGCCGACGGGCACGCCGGGGAGGTGATCGAACCCGTCGTCCGCATGCGCAACTGCCCCTTCCACGCCGTCGCCGAAAGCTTCCCGCCCCTCGTCTGCGGTATGAACCTGGCGTTGCTGGAGGGGCTGCTCGGTACGGACGGCGCCGTCCGCGCCCGGATGGAGGCCCGGCCGGGGGAGTGTTGCGTGGTGATCGAGAAATCTAAAAACAACATTGATTGACATAGAAATGCCCGCCGTGCTGGGATGAGGTCATGACCGCATCCCGACACGGCCGCGCCGCCCACCTCGCCCAGCTCAACGTCGCCACGCTCCGCCACCCGCTCGACGACCCGCGCATGGCGCCGTTCGTCGAGCTGCTCGACCCGGTCAACTCCGCCGCCGACGGCACCCCCGGGTTCGTGTGGCGGCTCGTGGAGGAAGGGGCGGCCGACGCCACCGAGCTGCGCCCGGCCGGAGAGGACGTCATCGTCAACATGTCCGTGTGGGAGACCCAGGAGGACCTGTGGGACTTCGCCTACCGGAGCGGGCACCTGGAGGCGATGAGGCGTCGCCGCGAATGGTTCGTACGGCACGTAGAGGCACACCTGGTCCTCTGGTGGGTTCCCGCCGGCCACCGTCCGACCGTCGAGGAGGCACTGGAACGGCTGGCGGACCTGCGCGCCCACGGTCCCTCCCCGCGTGCCTTCACCTTCGCCTCCCCGTACACCGCCGACGAGGCGGCCCCGCACCCGCAGTCCATCGGCGCGGTCTGAGCGGACGGCGCTGTCGGGGCACGACGTGGGCGCCGTCGGGCCGTCCGGCTTCGGCATACCGGTCCGCAAGCCGGCATGGGGGAGTCGTGCACCGCCCCCTGACCGGGGTGGAGGAGAACCGGCGGCTCGCGGTTCCAGGCGACCCCCCTCCCGGGTCACCCCTCGCGACGCCCGAGGAGCGCAGCCGTCCTCCCACGGCGCGAGGACCAGCCGAAGATCCGTCCCCCTGCGCCATTCCAGGTCGCGCACCTCCCGCGGGTACCGCAACGCCGACACGACGTGGCCGGCGCCGAGGTGATCAGCAGCAACTCCCCCTGGAAGGAGTAGCCGCCGTCGTAGCGCCCCGGCCCGACGGCCACCACGCTCGACGTCGAGGGCCACGTCCTCGACCCGCCGGGCACGCCGGCCTGGTCAGGAGGTGACGGGGTCGTCGGGACGGGGGAGTGCCGCTCGCTGCCGTGGTGGGGTGCCGGTCAGTTCGAGGGGGGTTTGCTGCCTGGGGAAGGCCGCTGTCGCGTCGATGCCCAGGCGCAGGGC
The DNA here is from genome assembly GCF_040651775.1 of Streptomyces sp. NPDC048383. Lineage (NCBI taxonomy): Bacteria > Bacillati > Actinomycetota > Actinomycetes > Kitasatosporales > Streptomycetaceae > Streptomyces > Streptomyces sp. NPDC048383. The sequence continues at coordinate 4,812 of NZ_JBEZKS010000100.1, read as the reverse complement.
GCCGAGGCCGGTGGCGAGGGCTTGTCGGTGGTCGGCGGGCATGGCGTCGAGGGCGTGGGCGAGCATGTGTTCGCGGCGTTCCCGTATCCGCGTCAGGTGCTCCTCCCCGGCGGGGGTCAACTTCAGCGTGAGCTCGCGGCCGTTGCCCGGACAGGGGTGGCGTTCGAGGAACCCGATGACCTCCAGCCGGTCGCAGAGCCGGGTGATGGAGGGGGCGGCCGCGTCGAGCAGGTGGGCCAAGGCGCGCATCCGGATGCCGGGTTGCCGGCCGACCACGTACATGAGGCGCAGTTGCGAGGCGGAGGCCGGGCCGGCCGAGGCGCCTTGGCGGGCGGCTTCCCACATGACGTCGAGGAGTTCGACGATGTCGCTGACAGAGCGGGCCGCGTCACGGTCGCTTCGGTACGGCCGGGGGAGCGGGGCCGGTACGGGCATCTGTGGTTCCTCACACGAGCGGTTCGCCCGGCGGTGGGTCAGCGCGTGAGTGCTTCAGCTGCTGGGTTCCGGGCGGCCGGATCGGGCCGGTATGGATTCCTCCGAAGCAGTGGACGGTCTCTGCCCCGCGGCGGATCCGGAGTGGCCTCCTGCCTCCGGTGCGTCGAGGTGGTCCAGGGTACCGGTCACCTGCAGCATGCGGTCCAGCTGCGCGGAGCGGTGGTCGAGGTGGAGGCGTACGCCCGCCGCGTCGGTCCGGCGCCGGATCATCAGTAGCACCGACAGCCCGGTCGTGTCGACCGTGGCGAGGTCCGTGCAGTCCAGCCGCAGCCGGCGCAGACCGACGGACTCGGCCAACACGCGGCCGACGGCGCCCAGGAGGAGGTCGCCGCAGTGGCGGTCCAGGGCGCCGCGCAGTTCGATGGACACGGTGTCGTGGGTGCTGACGCACGTCAGGTGGAGTCGGCTGGAGGGGGTGCTGGTCATGAGTGGGTCCCGGCGGCGGTGAGAGGTGTACGGGTCAGGCGCGCGGAGCCGGATCGAATGATGCCGGCGGCGCGGGGGAAGTCCTTCAGCTCGCGGCCGAGGAGTTCCAACGTGGGCAGGAGGCTGTTCGCGGGGACGCCGCGGGCGGCGAGGACGCCCGCGGTCCATACCAGGAACTCGCCGAAGAGGTCCACGTCATCGGTGTAGAGCGTCGTCGCGAGGCACTCCACGATGTGGGCCAAGTCCTCGGCGGTGTGCTCCCGGGCGTGGGAACCGGAGAGGGCGACGACGTCGGGTCCCGTCCGGTGGATGTGCGTGACGAGGTGGGGTGCGGGGACCTGGCCGCCGAGGTGGTCGACCTGCCGGCGCGCAGGCGCAGCACCTCGGTCAGCAGCCGGGCCGGGAGGCCGGGCCATTCGCCGTCGACGCACGCCCCCGTGATCCCGCCCCGGGTCGGCTCGGTGCGCGCGCGGGGGTGCAGCGCGACGAGGGCCACCGCCCGGTCGTTGATGGCCGTGGCGGCGTGCTCCCGGGCGACGCTGATCTTGTTGGCGGCCCACTCCTCCCCGACGCGGCCCTGGACGACGGCTATCACATCGAGCAGGACGCCTTCCGGATCCGCGCCGTCGTCGAGCGCCCGACGGACCGTCGTCGCCGCGTCTGGTGCGTTGCCCGGGTGGACGGCCTCCCACAGCCGTTCCGTCAAGTTCTCGAGCGTCGGCGGGCTCGCCGGATCCGTCGTCATGCGGTGAACCTGCCCCGCGTGTGACCGTTCACCGCGCTCAGGTGGTTGGTGCGGGGAGCCGAGATGACGACGACGGCCATGTCGTCGTGCCGGCCGGCCCCCACCCACTGGGAGGCGAGCATCTGGACCCGCTCGACGACGGCCTCGGCGGGCATCCCCGAGCACTCGGTGAGCGCCCGGCGCAGCCGGGCCTCACCGAACATGGTGCCGCCCAACGGTCCGCCGCGGGCCTCGGTGATCCCGTCGGTGTACAGCACGCACGTCTCACCGGGCGCCAGGGTCATCGGCACCGTCGCGGCGGTGACCTCGGGCAGCGCGCCGACCAGCGTGCCCCGGGTGGGCGCCTCCTCGACACTGCCGTCGGTCCGCACGATCAGCGGAGCGGGGTGGCCGGCGCTGGTCAGCCGCAGCTTCACGACGTTGCCCTCGCGGGCGGCGGAGGCCAGCACCATGGTCGCGAAGCGGGCGTTGTGCGTGTTCAGCAGCGAGGTGTTCAGCAGGCTCAACACCCGCTGGTGGTCGTCCGCCATCGGCAGCAGGGCGTGCAGGGTGTTGCGGATCTTCCCCGTCATCACGGCGGCTTCGAGTCCTTTGCCGCACACGTCCCCGAGGACGACGAGGGACGCCTCGCCCTCCACGCCGGACGGGTGGACGTCGTAGAAGTCACCGCCGACGCGCTCGTGGTCCTTGGCGGCCCGGTAGCCGCCCGCGTACTCGACGCCGCAGACGTGGTGCAGCGACGGGGGCAGCAGCTCCCGCATCAGCGTCTCGGTGATGGACGCCTGCTCCGAGTACAGCCGGGCCGCCGACATCGCGGCCCCGGCGCGGGCGGCGAACAGTCGGGCGAAGACCTCCTCGGCCTCCGTGAACGCGGCGCTCCGGGGCCCGCGCAGCAGGATCAGCGCGCCCGCGGGCACGCCGTGGCCGGGCAGCGGGGTGATCACGATCGACCCGACCTCCCCGAAGCCTTCCGGGATCAACCAGGTCGGAGCGGCGTCAGGATCGATCCAGCGGGAGGGCACGGGAGGGAAGCCCTGAAGGGCCTCGCCCAGCCCCGGCACGTCCTCCGGGGCGCCGGTCACCCGGGACGAGGTCGGCGTTCCGCCGCGCAGGCAGGTCACCACCGGCAGCTCGGGACCGTTGGACGGGACGATCACCAGCGCGGCGTCGGCGAGGTGCTCGGAGGCCATCTGAGCCGTGACGTCCATGCACCGCTCCAGGTTCAGGGAGGAGAGGAACAGGTTCGACGACTCAGTGAGGAAGGCGGTGCGCTCACGCTCCATCCGCAGGGCCTCGCGCGCCAGCCGGTGGTCGGTGTCATCGACGAGCCACCACGCCACCGTTTCGTCGCTGCCCGTGGTGGGATGTGCTTCGTAGACGCGATCCCCCACCCGGCCCTGGACGACGCGGTCCGCGACGGAGTCCGGCGGGCGAGGTGCGGGAACGGTGAGCAGGTGACGCGCGTGCGCGTCGGACAGCCAGATCGGCACGGCGCCGGTCAACGCCGATCCCGCGCGCACGTCCGGGAAGACCAGCCCGGCCGCCTCGTTGACGAACACCACGACTGACCGGGCGTCCGCGATGAGCACGGGGTAGGGAGCCGTGCTCCACGGAGAGCCGGGCGCGGTCGGAGGGACTACCTGGGCGAGATTCACCAAACGTTGAAGGTCCGCTGCGCGAACCCCTCACCTCAATTGCCTAGAAGAAGAGATCCTTGCCCCCAGGCAACCATCCTTCATGAACCACTCCCTTGGCAACCGCGCCCCCCTGCCACGCGGGCTCGCACCGCATGTGCATCGAATGGGCCGTCCCGGCCCCCACAAGGGGGCTTCCAACGGCGACAGTCGTATGGATCCGACGGTCGACTGCGCCGCCGGGCAAGGTCGTTGTGCCCCCGGTCGCGAACGCCGGTACCTCCGGTCATCCGTGCGTGTTACGCCGATCCTGGTGGTGTGCGGGGGGCCGAACGCGTCGGCGACCATACCGGTGCCGGGGGCCGTCCGGGCGTGTAGGAGAATGCCGGAATGACTGGAGACTCACCCGTGGTCACCGTGGCCGGCCGCGAAGGCATTCCCGTGGTCCACCTTCACGGCGACCTCGACGACGAGAGCGCGCCCGCGGCAGCCCGGGCTCTCGGTGAGGCGGTGACGAGTGGCGCCGATCGCACGGTGGTCGATTTGTCCGGAACCTCCTTCGCGGACTCCTCCATCCTGCACGTCCTGCTCGAAGCCCAGAGGAACCATGCCGCGGCGGGCTCGGCACTGGTCCTCGCCGGCCCCTTCCAGCCGGCCGTCCGCCGCCTGTTCGAGGTCACCGGATCCGTGCTCGCCTTCCGTATGACGGACAGCCTGGAGACCGCGATGACATGCTGAGCGCTCCGCTCCACCGAAGCACGTCAAAGCGGCGTGTTCGTCACGACCAAGGGCTGGCGATGTCGGGATGAACCTGCCCACAACGACCGATGACCTGTCCGACCCCACGGACCGAAGGGGTGACCACGCGCAAGCCGCGGTCACTCCCGCGACCGCACGCCGGCAGGTCACCGAGCTGCTCCGGCAGGCGGGCATCGACCTCGACAGCGTCACGGCCGCGGACGCCCTCCTCGTCACCTCGGAACTCATCACCAACGCGATCCGCCACGGCGGGGGCATCACCCGCCTTCGCACCCGCATCGTGGACGGCGCCCTTCAGCTGTCCGTCACCGACGCGAACTCCCAGGTCCCCTTCGCGCGCCCGGCCGCGCCCGATTACCCGGGCGGCTTCGGCTGGCCGCTGATCCAGCGCCTCGCCGAACGCGTCGAGGTCAGCCCGTTCGCCGACGGCAAGACCATCACCATCGAGGTGCGCCTGAGCTGACCGGCCCGTGCCGGTGGGCGTCAGGTGGTGGTGGGCCGGCTCCGCAGCAGGGCGGCGAGGCCCGACGCCGTGCAAGCGGGGTCGAGCAGCAGGTCCCGGAGGGCGACGGCATCGTCACGGGTGGGTGGGTACGCGAAAACGCCCGGCCGGGATTCCGGACGGGCGTGCACGCGCGGGTGTGGGGGCGTTACCGCCGGCTCAGTACCAGTGGTGGGTCTGCCAGAAGTTCCAGGCGCCGACGGGGCTGCCGTAGCGGGAGTTCATGTAGTCCAGGCCCCACTTGATCTGGG
>NZ_JBEZKS010000099.1:0-16527 GCF_040651775.1 Streptomyces sp. NPDC048383 | reverse complement strand
CGTACCCCCCGCGCCCCGCCCAGGTGGGGGGGGCGCCCCCCCCCGGGCGGGCCCCCCCCCACACCGACGGAGGACTAGTGGTGACTGATGCCCCGGTCCCTACCAGTAGTGCTTGCGTCCACCAACGGCGTGGCCGAGGGAGCCGGCGATCCACAGGATCGCCCCGACGACGAGGAGAATCACGCCGATGGTCCACAGGATGCTGATGCCCGTGACGAAGCCGATGATGAGCAGAATGAGGCCGATGACGATCATGTTGCCCTCCGATTTCTCTTGATGCTTCTTCCGGGTGGTGCGCACTTCCGGAGCGGTCACGGAGGTGATCACGTGCTGCGCCTACCCGCTATCGGGCCCCGCACACCCCCCGATCGAGGCGTCCCCCGTTCGGCGCGGTCCCCTCAGTTCACCCACGCCCGCCAGGTGCTCTCGTTGCGCTCCACCCACTTCTTCGCGGCCTCCGCCGGCGCCATCTTCTCCTCGGCGATCATCAGCGACACCTCGTTCTGCTCCTCGACCGACCAGCGGAACTTCTTCAGGAACGAGGCCGCCTCGCCGCCCCGCTCCGCGAACCGCGTGTTCAGGTACTTCTGCAGCGGGGTGTGCGGGTAGGCGCAGGCCACCTTCTCCGGCTCGGCGTCGCAGCCCTCCTTGTACTCGGGCAGCTTCACCTCCGTCATCGGGACCCGTTCGAACAGCCACTGCGGCTTGTACCAGTAGGTGAGGAACGGCTTGCGCTCCTTCGCGAACTGCTTGATCTGGGTGATCTGCGCCGCCTCGGAGCCCGCGAAGACCACCTCGTAGTCCAGCCCGAGGTTCTTCACCAGCGCCTTGTCGTTCGTGACGTACGAGGGGGAGCCGTCCATCAGCTGCCCCTTGCCGCGGCTCTCGGGGGTGCGCAGCTGGTCGGCGTACTTGTCGAGGTTCTTCCAGTCGGTGACGTCCGGATGTTCCTCGGCGAAGTACGTCGGCACGAACCAGCCGATGTGGCCGGTGACGCCGAGGTCACCGCCCGGGGTGATCGTCTTCTTCTCCTCGACGTACCGCTTCTCCTGCTCGGGGTGGCCCCAGTCCTCCAGGATCGCGTCGACCCGGCCCTGACTGAGGGCGTCCCACGCCGGGACCTCGTCGACCTGGACGGTGTCGACGCGGTAACCCAGCTCGTGTTCGAGCAGGTAGGAGGCGACGGCGGTGTTCGCCTGCGCCCCGACCCAGGACTGGACGGACAGGGTGACCGTCTTCGCGCCCTCGGCGGCCGCGTACGGCGAGGCCTGCCGGGTCATGTCGGCCGCGCCGCAGCCGGTCAGCACGGCCAGGGCCGTACCCGCGGCGAACACGGCGGCGAGCCGACCGCCCCGACGCCCGAGGACGCCGCCGCGGGCGGTACGGACGTCACGGCCCGGGCGGACGCGGCGACCCGCGTGGTGGCGCTCGTTCATGTCAGGCCTCCTTCGCGGGCTGGGTGACGCGGTCGAGCATCAGGCCGAGGCAGACGATCGCCGCGCCGGCGACGAGTCCGGTGGCGAGGTCGCCCTGGGCGAGGCCGAGGACGACGTCGTAGCCGAGCGCGCCGCCGCCCACCAGGCCACCGATGATGACCACGGCGAGTACGAGGACCACCGCCTGGTTCACCGCCAGCAGCAACGCGGGCCGGGCCAAAGGCAGTCGGACCTGCCGCAGCTGCTGCGCGCCGGTCGCGCCCAGCGAGCGGGCGGATTCCACGGCGGCGGGGTTGACGTCGAGCAGGCCCTGCGTGGTGATGCGGACGACGGCGGGCAGCGCGTACACGACCGCGGCGGCCGCGGCGGGAGCCCTGCCGACGCCGAACAGCGCGACGACCGGGATCAGGTAGACGAACTGCGGCATGGTCTGGCAGACGTCGAGCACCGGCCGCAGCAGCCGCTGCGCGCGCGGGCTGCGGGCGGCGCCGACGGCGATCGCGAAACCGAGTACGAGGGTGACGGCGACGGCCGCCAGCACCTGGGACAGGGTGTCGAGGGAGGGCTCCCACACCCCGAGGACGCCGATCGCGGCCAGCGCGAGGACCGCGGTCAGCGCGGTCCGCCAAGTGCCGACGAGGACGCCGATCACTCCGGTGAGCAGCAGCAGCGCCCACCAGGGGGCGGCCTCCAGCCCCGCGCGCAGCGGGTCGAGGATCCAGCCGGTGAAGCGGGCCGCCCAGTCGGCGGTGCCGCCGACCACGGGCACGCCGGAGTAGAGGTGGTCGGTCATCCAGGCGACCGCCCGGTTGACGGGCTCGGCGATCGGCACGGTCCAGGATCCGGGCCACAGGGTCGTTCCCGCCATGTGACCCACCACGGCGGCGGCGACGGCGGTGAGCACGGTGAGGAGCCGCCCGTACCAGCCCGCGAACACCCGGCGCAGCAGGGGCTGTTCCTCGGGCGGGACCGGGGCGGTGCCCAGTCGGCGGCCGGCCGCGTCGGCCGTGCGGTCGAGGACCACGGCGAGCAGCACGATCGGGATGCCGGCGGCGAGCGCGGCTCCGACGTCGACCGAGGCGAGGGCCTGGTAGACCCGGTCGCCGAGGCCGCCCGCACCGATCACCGAGGCGATGACGGCCATCGAGAGGGCCATCATGATGGCCTGGTTGACGCCCAGCAGCAGCTGGCCGCGGGCGAGCGGGATCCGCGCCGTCAGCAGCCGCTGGCGGCCGGTCGCGCCGAGCGAGGCCGAGGCCTCCAGCACCCCGGCGTCCGCCCCGCGCAGGCCCAGCGCGGTGAGTCGGGCCATCGGTGGGGCCGCGTACACCACGGTCGCCAGAACCGCGGCGGGTACGCCGATGCCGAAGACGAGCACCATCGGCAGCAGGTACGCGAAGGCCGGCAGCACCTGCATGGTGTCCAGGACGGGCCGCAGCAGGCGGTCGGCGCGCGAGGAGAGCCCGGCGGCGAGACCGAGCAGGGCGCCGACGACGACGGACACGGCGACGGCGACGACCATCAGCGCGAGGGTCTGCATCGTCGGCACCCACATGCCGAGGAGCCCGCACGCGGCGAAGGCCGCGACACAGGTCAGGGCGAGCCGTACGCCCGCGAGCCGCAGGGCTACGAGTCCGGCCAGGGCGGTGACGCCCGTCCAGCCGGCGGCGAGCAGGACGACGTACACGGCGCGCACGGACACCACGACGGCGTTGCTGATGTGCCCGAAGAAGTAGAGGAAGAGCGGGTGGCCGTCCCGGTTGTCGACGATCCAGTCACCGGCGCGGCCCAGCGGTCCGGAGAGGTCCACGGACAGGGCCGCCGGCCAGCTACCGGAGCCGGGGAAGGCGAAGGCGAGCGGTATCAGCACCAGCGCGGCGACGGCGAGGGGCAGGACCCTGCGGCCGGCGCGGTGGTGGAACAGCATCGCCGTGAGGCGACCGCCGGGGGAGACGGCGGAGCCGGCGCCGGGTCGGGGCGGGTGCCCGCCGCGGTCCGGTCGGTCGGAGGTCGGGGGACGGTCCCGGCGACCGGGTTCCCGTACGGGTCTGGTCGTCGTGGTCATCCGCACCACCGCCCGGTGTCGGCGGCGTTGCCACGGGGTCGGCGCGTCATCATGCCGCCACCCCTCGTCCGGCCGGGGCCGCAAGGCCGGCCACCACCGCGAGCAGGGCGGCGTCGTCGACGACGCCCAGGCACCGGCCCCGATCGACGACCCGGGCGGGCGCGCCGCTGCGGGCGACGGCCTCGATGGCCTCGGCGACGGTGGTGGTGGGGGCGAGGGCGACCCCCTGGGCGTCCTCGCCGACCATGGCGGGGCGCATGGCGCCGCGCACGGTGAGGACCTGCTCGCGCGGCACGTCGCGGACGAAGTCCCGTACGTAGTCGTCGGCGGGCGAGCCCACGATCTCCTCGGGGGTACCGAGCTGGACGATGCGGCCGTCGCGCATCAGCGCGATCCGGTCACCGAGGCGCAGGGCTTCCGACAGGTCGTGGGTGATGAAGACCATGGTGCGGCCCTCCTCGTGGTGGAGCCGGGCCACCTCGTCCTGCATCTCGCGTCGGATCAGCGGGTCGAGGGCGCTGAACGGCTCGTCGAACAGGAGCACTTCGGGATCGGCGGCCAGCGCGCGGGCGAGCCCGACGCGCTGTTGCTGTCCACCGGACAACTGGCCGGGGCGCCGGTTCTCCAGGCCTTCGAGGCCGACCTTGGCCACCATCTCGGCCGCCTTCGCGCGCCGTTCGGCGCGGCGCATGCCCTGGATCTCCAGGCCGTAGGCGACGTTGTCGAGGACGGTGCGGTGCGGCAGCAGACCGAAGTGCTGGAAGACCATCGCGGCCCGGTGGCGGCGCAGTTCGCGCAGCCGACCCGCGTCCATGGCGAGGACGTCCTCGCCGTCGATGGACAGGGAACCGGCCGTGGGCTCGATGAGCCGGGTCAGGCAGCGCACGAGGGTGGACTTGCCCGAGCCGGACAGGCCCATGACGACGAACACCTCTCCCTTGCGGACGTCGAAGGTGACGTCGCGGACGGCGGCGGTGCAGCCGGTCCGCTCGCGCAGTTCCGCGGCGGGCAGCGAGGCGTCCTCGGATCCGGGGACCCGGGCGGCCTTCCGCTCGGGCCCGAAGACCTTCCACAGGCCCTGCACGCCGAACACGGGGGCGCCGTCGCCCCCGGGCGCGCCGGAGCCGGTGTCGGTACGGGTGGCGGTGCTGGTCACAGGGACTCACCGCCCAGCAACTCGGCTGCCTTTTCGCCGACCATGAGCACTCCGATCATCGGGTTCACCGCGGGCATCGTCGGGAATACGGAGGCGTCGGCGATGCGGATGCCTTCGAGACCGCGGACCTTCAGGTCCGGCCCCACGACCGCTTCCTCGTCGTCCGGGGCGCCCATCCGGCAGGTGCCGGCCGGGTGGTAGACCGTGTGCGCCACCGAGCGGGCGTACGCACTGAGGGCCTCGTCGTCGGTGATCTCCGGTCCCGGGCAGACCTCGCGGCGCAGCCAACCGGCCAGCGGCTCCGTCGCCGCGATCCGGCGGGCCAGCTTGATGCCGTCCACCAGGGTGCGACCGTCGTAGTCGTCCTCGTCCGTGAAGTAGCGGAAGTCCAAGGCCGGTTTGACCTCCGGGTCCGCGCTCGTCAGGTAGAGGCGGCCGCGGCTGCGGGGCTTGGGAATGTTGGGGGTCAACGAGACGCCGTGCGCCGGGCGTTCGTAGCCCAGCCGCTCCGGATTGTCCGTGAAGGGGATCTGGTAGAAGTGGAACATCAGGTCGGGACCCGGGGAGTCCGGGTCGCGCCGCACGAACAGGCCGGCGTCGCTGTCCATGGCCGAGTTCTCGGGTATCGGGCCGTCCGTCTCCCAGACGATCACGGACTCGGGGTGGTCCAGCAGGTTCTCGCCCACCCCGGGCAGGTCGTGGACCGGCGGGATCCCGAGGGCCTCCAGGTCCTCGCGGGGGCCGATGCCCGAATGCAGCAGCAGGCGCGGGGTGTCCACCGCGCCCGCGCACACGACGACCTCGCGCCGGGCGGTCACCAGCGACCGGGTGCCGTCCGCCGAGCGGACGTGGACGCCGCGCGCCCGCGTCCCGTCCAGCTCCAGGCGGTACGCCCAGGTCTCCAACAGGATCCGCAGGTTCGGCCGTTCGTCCATGACCGGGTGCAGGTACGCCACCGAGGCCGAGGACCGCTTGTTGGTCTCCGGGTGGTAGGCCAGGTCGAAGAACCCGGCGCCCTCGTGGAACGGCTTGCTGTTGAAGCCCTCCACGAGCGGCACGCCCAGGGCCTCCCGGGCCGCGTCCACGAAGTCGCGGGCGATGGCGTTGCGGTCCGCCTCGGCGACCGGCACCACGTTGTTCAGCAGCCGGTCGAAGTACGGGTCCATGGCCGCCGCGTGCCAACCCTCGGCGCCCGCCCGCGACCACTCGTCCCAGTCGGAGGGGAGCGGCTTGAAGGCGATGAGGGTGTTGTGCGAGGAACAGCCGCCGAGGACGCGCGCCCGGCTGTGCCGGATGTACGAGTTTCCGCGCGGCTGCTCGGTGGTGGGGTAGTCGTAGTCGAGCTCACCGCCGAGCAGGCCCATCCAGCGGCGCAGCGTCAGCACGTCGGGGCGGTCCACGTCGCTCGGCCCGCCCTCGATGACGGCGACGGTGACGTCCGGGTCCTCGGTGAGCCGGGAGGCGATCACGGAGCCGGCGGTGCCACCGCCGACGATGACGTAGTCGTACTCCTGCACGGACGAGGACCCGCCGGACGCGGGTCGGTCCTGATGGTGGGGGGTGGTCGTGCTCATCGCTTCTCCTGCCTCCTCAACCCGCGAACCAGCGCACGGGGCGCGGGGCGAGGTTCTGGTACACATGCTTGGACTCGCGGTACTCGGCCAACCCGGAGGGGCCGAGCTCGCGCCCGATCCCGGACTTCCCGAAACCGCCCCACTCGGCCTGCGGCAGGTAGGGGTGGAAGTCGTTGATCCAGACGGTGCCGTGCCGCATGCGGCCGGCGACCCGGCGGGCGCGACCCGCGTCGGACGTCCAGACGCCGCCGGCGAGGCCGTACTCGGTGTCGTTGGCGAGGGCGACGGCCTCCTCCTCGCTGCGGAAGGTCTCCACGGTCAGCACCGGGCCGAACACCTCCTCGCGCACGACGCGCATCCGCCGGTGGCAGTGGTCGAGGACGGTGGGGCGGTAGAAGTAGCCGGGCCCGTCGGGGCGTTCGCCACCGGCCCGCAGGACGGCGCCCTCGGCGAGCGCGTCGGCGACGTGGGACTCGGTGCGCTCGCGCTGCGCGGCGGAGACGAGCGGGCCGCACTCGACACCCGGATCGGTGCCGCGGCCGATGCGGATCCGCTCGGCGCGGCGGGCGAGTTCCGTCACGAAGCGCTCGTGCACCGACTTCTCGATGATGAGGCGCGAACCGGCCGAGCAGACCTGGCCGCTGTGGATGAACGCCGCGTTCAGGGCCTGGTCGACGGCGGTGTCGAAGCCCTCGTCGGTGGCGCAGGCGTCGGCGAAGACCACGTTGGGGTTCTTGCCGCCGAGTTCGAGGGCGACCTTCTTCACCGATTCGGCGGCCGCGCGCATGACCTTCGTACCGCTGACGAGCCCACCGGTGAAGGACACCAGGTCGACGTCGGGATGGGCGGACAGGCGCGCACCGACGGGATCGCCCGCTCCGGTGACCAGGTTGGCCACCCCGTCGGGCAGACCGGCCTCGGCGAGCAGCTCCATCAGGGCAACCGTGGTCAGCGGCGTGATCTCGCTCGGCTTGATGACGAAGGTGTTGCCCGCGGCCAGCGCCGGCGCGATCTTCCAACTGGCCTGGAGCAACGGGTAGTTCCAGGGCGTGATCAAGGCGCAGACCCCGACCGGCTCGTGGACGACGACGCTGTGCACGTCGGGGTTGCCCGCGTCCACGACCCGCCCCGCGTCCTCACCGGCGACGAGGCCGGCGAAGTAGCGGAACGCGTCGACGACGCAGTCCACGTCCGCGCGGCCCTCTTCGAGGGTCTTGCCCGCGTCCAGGCTCTCCATCAGGCCGATGCGGTCGCGGTCGCGGCGCAGCAGATCGGCGGTGCGGTGCAGCAGCGCCGCCCGCTCGCGGGCCGGGACGGTGCGCCACGGGCCGAGGTCGAACGCGTCGCGTGCCGCGCTCACGGCCGCGTCGACGTCGGTGGTGCCGCCCTCCGCCACCACGGCGAGGACGGACCCGTCCGCCGGGTCCAGTACCTCCCGGGTCGCTCCCGAGGCCGCGGACCGCCAAGCCCCGGCTGTGTAGATGGTCTTTCGCTCCGACACGACGCGCTGTACCTCCGCTTGTGCCACCGCGGCGGACCCACGGTGAGCTGGCAATGACCTCGCTTGCCCCACCCTCCACAGGTCATGTCCCATCCGTCACTTGAAGTGACCGGTGTCACTCTCGGCAATCGATGTGAGGTGCGGAAGCGGGGCGAGCGGGGGAATGCCGGGCCGACGGAGCGGTACGCGGTGGACGCGCGGCGTCACACCGGGTCAGCGCAGCGGTACCCCTGCCTCCGTCAGCTGCATCTGCGGACGCCCGCTGACCAGCAGCCAGGCGGGCAGCAGCCCCACGCACAGGAGCGGCAGCAGCCCCGGGTCCGGCGCCAGGATCGCGGCGGTGAACAGGCTGACCCAGCCCTGCCGGGTGACGGCCAGCAGGACGCCCAGCACCGCGCAGGTCACCGCGACCGGCGGCTGCACCGACGGGACGAGGGCGCTGACCGCGAACCCGAGCGCGGCCCCCGCGAAGACGGACGGGAAGATCCGGCCGCCGCGGAACCCGGACCCGCAGGCCACCAGGACGGCAGCGAGCTTCACCACGGTCATCAGGACCAGCGCGCCGACGGAGTAGGCACCCGGATCGGCGGCCAGCTCGCCCATCTCCTCCAACCCCTTGAACAGGGTCAGCCGCCCGCCGAGCGCCGCCAGCAAACCCAGCACCACACCGCCCAGGGCCAGCGCGAGCACCGGGTGCGGCAGCAGGTGGAAGGCCCGGTGGACGTGGGGGAAGGCGTGGACGGCCACCATGGCGAGGGCGGCGCCCACCGAGGAGACCACGAGCGCGCCGAGCAGGTCGGCCCAGCCGGGGCCGGTGAAGGGCGGCAGCGGGAGCCCGAAGACGGGCGCCTCGATCAGCCGGCTCGTCAGCGCGCCCGCGCCCGCGGCGATCAGCGGGGCGAAGAGCTGGTCCCACAGTGTGGGCGGCTTCCCGCCCGGCACCGCCGGGGGCTGCCGGGGCCCCGACACCATCGACTCGGTGAGGATCAGTACGGCCGCGACCGGGGTCCCGAACAGCGCCCCTACCGTGCCGGCGGCGCCCAGCCCCACCCACAGCTGCGGGGCGCCGGCCGGCATGAACGTGCGGCCCAGCCAGAAGGCGAGGGCGATGTTCGCGGCGGTGATCGGGTTCTCCGGGCCCAGACTGACGCCGCCGGCCAGCGACAGCACGGTCGCCAGCAGCAGGCCGGGAATGACCGCGGGCGGCAGCGGCGGGTCGACCAGCCCGGTGGTCGCCGGGTCCGGCCCGGCATGACCGTGGACCTTCCACACGACGAGCCCGACCGCGAGACCGGTCACGGTCAGGACGGTCAGGGTCCACGCGACGGACCAGCGGCCCACCCCGATCGCGTCCGGAAGGGTCTCCCACAGGACGTTCTTCAGCAGGTCGGCCAGTTCGCTGACGCCCGTCAGCAGCAGGCTGGAGCCCACGCCGACCACGAGCGCGGGCAGGACCAACAGGAGCAGGGCCCTGACGGGGGAGGCCGGCGGGAGGGCGGCGGCCGGTGCGGGGGCGGTCACCGGATCAACGTAACGGGCCATCACCCCAAAACCTGACACATCGGAAGTCCATGTGGGTTCCGTCCCGAGAAGGCGGCGGCGTCCTCAGGAGGACCGCGCCATGCGCACCCGCAAGGTGTCGTAGACGGGAACGCTCCCCAGCCGGTCGGCGGTCAACGTCGCCGCGAAACAGGCGGTCAGCAGCGGAACGAGCAACGAGGTCGTCCCCGTCATCTCGACCACCAGCACGACCCCGGTCAGGGGCGCCCGCACCACCGCCGCGAACAACGCCGCCATGCCCACGGCCGCGAACGACGCCGCTCCCGTCCCGCCCGGCAGGACCGGATCCGCGAGGCCGTGGAGGAGCGCTCCCCACAGGGCGCCCAGCGCCAGCAGCGGAGCGAACAGGCCACCCGGCGCGCCGGCCGCGTAGCTCAGCGGCCCGGCCACGAAGCGCACCACCAGGTAGCCCGCGAGGACGGTCACCACCGGTACCTCGCCGTCCACCAGCAGCCCGCTCAGCTGCTCCCCGCCGCCGCCCAGCGACGGATCGATGCCGAGCAGCAGGCCCACGACCGCCCCGATGACGGCCGCCCGCGCCACCGGCCCGACCCGGGTGACGCCGTCGCAGTAGGCCAGGGCGCCGACGACCAGTCGGTTGTAGCCCACCCCCAGGACGCCGGTCGCGGCGCCCAGCAGCAGGAAGACCGGTAGCAGCGCCAAGGGCGGCGGGACCGGGTCGGGCATCGCGAAGACGGTCCGGTCGCCCAGGATCAGCTGCGCGCAGCCGACGGCGGTGGCGGTGCCGATGAGGGTGAGCAGGACCAGGCGGGCCCGGACCGTCCGCGTCACCTCCTCGAAGACGAACACGGCTCCGCCGAGCGGGGCGGTGAAGGCCACCGCGAGCCCGGCCCCGGCCAACGAGGTGTGCAGCAGGGTGACGTCCCGCTCGTCCAGCCGCGTCCGACGTCCCGCCTCGGTGCCGATCGCGGCGCCCATGTGCACGGTGGGCCCCTCGCGGCCCAGCAGCAGGCCGGAGCCCATGGCGATCACGCCGCCCACGAACTTGGCCGGCACCAGCGGCCACAGGCGCGGCGGCTCCCGCTCCCCGTGCCACACGGCCTCCACGTCCTGGATGCCGCTGCCGGCGGCGGCCGGCACCCGCCGGGCGATCGCGCAGGCGAGGGCGGCGCCCCCCGCCGCGAGGGCGACCGGGACCAGCAGGCCGGCGACGCCGAGGTCCCGGGAGGCGTCCAGCAGCGAGCCGCGCAGCGTCTCGGCCCGTTCCAGGCACCAGCGGAAGGCTCCGCCGACCAGGCCCACGACGCAGCCGGCGAGCGCCCCCACCAGGTGGACGACCGATCCGCTGCGGCGAGCACCGGGCATGCGTGGTCACCTCCGCCGGGCCGTGGTTCGTCCCGTCCGAGACTGACCCGCGACCCCGGCGCCGCCCCGGACATCGTGGCGGCCGCGCCGAAAGCGGCCCCGACTGGGCCAACGGCCCGGCGGCGTGCCCGGCCGCGGCGAGGATGAGCCCGGTTCCGCCCGCGAAGCGTGATAGGTCAGGTATCCACGCAAACGTTCCTGCGTGGCCACGTCGAACGAGGTCACGCGTGAGAGGGGACCTCGTTGTCGAAAGAGCAACCGGCCGGCCCCCGCTCCCGTACGGACACGGTGGTCTTCGGCGTCACGGCGGTCCTGACGCTCGCCTTCGTGCTCTGGGGTGCCCTGGCCACCGACTCGCTGGAGAGCGTGTCGAGCAGCCTGCTGAAGGGCCTGATCCACAACGGCGGCTGGGCCTTCATGCTCGCCGCCAGCGGCTTCGTCGTGTTCGCGCTGTGGCTGGCCATCAGCCGGTACGGCCGCATCAGGCTCGGCCGCCAGGGCGAGGAACCCGAGTTCCGCACCGTGTCCTGGGTCGCGATGATGTTCAGCGCCGGCATGGGGATCGGGCTCATGTTCTACGGCGTGAGCGAGCCGCTGGCCCACTACGACAAGCCCCCGCCCGGCACCCACCCCGTCGACTCCGCCGAACGCATGCAGACGGCGATGGCGACCACCCTCTTCCACTGGACGCTGCACCCCTGGGCGATCTACGCCGTCGTCGGCCTCGCGATCGCCTACAGCACGTTCCGGCGCGGACGCCGCCAGACGATCAGCGCCGTGTTCGAGCCGCTCATCGGCGAACGGCACGCCCACGGCGCTGCGGGCCGGGTCATCGACATCCTGGCCATCTTCGCCACCCTCTTCGGCTCCGCCGCCTCGCTGGGCCTCGGCGCCCTGCAGATCGGCAGCGGTTTCCAGGAGCTGGGGTGGATGAACTCGGTCAGCACCGGCCTCCTCGTCGGCGTCATCGCCGTGCTCACCGTCGCGTTCGTGGGCTCGGCGGTCTCCGGCGTCGAGCGCGGCATCCAGTGGCTGTCGAACATCAACATGGTCCTCGCCCTGGTGCTGGCCGTGTTCGTGTTCGTCGCCGGGCCGACGATCATCGTGCTCGACCTGCTCCCCACCTCCCTGGGCGCCTACCTCGGCGACCTGCCGCAGCTCATCGGCCGTACGGAGGCCACCGGCGCCGGCGAGGTCGCCACCTGGCTGGGCAGTTGGACGGTCTTCTACTGGGCCTGGTGGATCTCCTGGACCCCGTTCGTCGGCATGTTCATCGCCCGCATCAGCCGCGGCCGTACGATCCGCCAGTTCATCGGCGGGGTCATCCTCGTCCCGAGCACCGTCAGCCTGCTGTGGTTCGCCATCTTCGGCGGCACGGCGATGAAGCTCCAGGAGAGCGGCCGACTCGGTGGCGAGAGCACACCCGAGGGGCAACTCTTCGGACTGCTCCAGCAGTTCCCCATCCCGACGGTGATGAGCCTGCTGGTGATGCTCCTCGTCGGCATCTTCTTCGTCTCGGGAGCGGACGCCGCGTCCATCGTGATGGGCACGCTCTCGCAGAAGGGCACCTTCGAACCCGCCCGACTGGTCGTCGTGTTCTGGGGCGTGGTCACCGGCGCCGTCGCGGCCGTCATGCTGCTCATCGGCAACGGCAAGGGAGACGCGCTCGCCGGGCTGCAGAACCTGACCATCCTGGTGGCGGCCCCGTTCACCGTGGTGATGATCGGCATGTGCGTGGCCCTCCTGCGCGACCTGCGCCGGGACCCGCTGATCGTGCGCGGCGAGATGGGCGAGGAGGCCGTCGCCCAGGCGGTGGTCGCCGGCCACGAGGAGTACGACGGCGACTTCGAACTCCGCATCGGGCCGGGCAACGGCCCCGAACCGGACGCCGACCGGCCGTCCCCCCTGGAGGACGCGACGTGACGCCGGCCGGACGGGCCGCCCCGCTCAGCCGGCCGGGTCGCTCGGCGGGGCGGTCATCCGGCGTACGGACTCCACCACGGCCGCGCGGTGCCGGGCCAGCCGCTCCTGCGTCCAGCCCGCGCCGGCGCCGCCGGCCGCGGGTCCGCCGAGCGCGCCGAACCAGGCCTGGGACAGGCCCATGACGAGCACGAGGAGGTCGACGGGGTCGATCGCCGGATCGACGCACCCCTCCTGCTGGGCCCGCTCCACCACGCCGATCTTGGCGGTGTAGGACTCCACCTCCGCCGCTGTGGAACCCGGCCGCTCCAACTGCTTCCACAGCACCAGGCGCATCAGGTCGGGTCGCTCCACGAGATGGTCGAAGACCGCCCCCGCGTACCCGGGCAGGTCCTCGGCGCGGAAGGGGACGGTCTCCGAGCCCGCCTCCAGCGCCCGCTGGAGCACCACGTCGAAGAGCTCTTCCTTGTTGCCGAAGTAGACGTAGATGAGCCGCTTGTTCGCCTGGGCCGCCTCGGCGATCCGGTCCACGCGCGCTCCGGCGATGCCGTGGGCCGCGAACTCGGAGAAAGCCGCGTCGAGCAGCCGTGCCTTGGTTGCGCTGGAATCCCGTGCCATGGCGGCAGCCTAGCAAGTAACTATCCAGTTATTGACATGCTGTGCTGGTTGCGTGCATGCTCTACCTATCCAGTTAGTTACTTTCGTTTCCAGCCACTGACGTACCCGGACACCACCGGACACTCCCGAGGAGAACACCATGGACATGCGCGCACTGGGCGGCCACGGCCTGCAGGTCGGCGCCGAAGGTCTCGGCCTGATGGGCATGAGCGCCCACTACGGAGCCACCGACGACACCGAATCGCTGGCCACCATCGACCGCGCCCTGGAGCTGGGCGTGACCCTGCTCGACACCGCCGAGGGCTACGGCCCCTTCCACAACGAGCAGCTGCTCGGCAGGGCCCTCGCAGGCCGCCGGGACTCCGCCGTCGTCGCCACGAAGACGGGGATCGAGTTCACCGACGAGGGCGAGTTCCGCGGCCACAACGCGACCCCGGAGTACATCCGCCGGTCCGCCGACCGCTCGCTGCGCCACCTGGGCACCGACCACATCGACCTCTACTATCTCCACCGCATCGACCCCCGGGTCCCCGTCGAGGAGAGCGTCGGCGCGATGGCGGAGCTCGTCGCGGCCGGCAAGGTCCGTCACATCGGCCTGTGCGAGGCCGCGCCCGCCACCATCCGCCGGGCCCACGCAGTGCACCCGCTGGCCGCGGTGCAGACGGAGTACAGCCTCTTCGAGCGCGGCATCGAACAGGACGGCGTCCGCGCCGCCCTCGACGAACTCGGCATCGGCCTCGTCGCCTACTCGCCGCTCGGGCGCGGCTTCCTCTCCGGCGCCCTCACCAGCCCCGACGACTTCGCCGCCGACGACTTCCGCCGCACCGACCCCCGCTTCCAGGGCGAGAACTTCGACCGCAACCTCGCCGTCGTCGACCTGCTCCGCAGCCTCGCCGCCGAGAAGGGCGTCACCCCCTCCCAGCTGGCCCTCGCTTGGACGCTGCGCCAGGGCGCGGTGCCCATCCCGGGCACCAAGCGCCGCCGTTACCTGGAGGAGAACGTCGCCGCCACCGCAGTCGAGGTCGGCGACGAGGACCTCGCCCGCATCGAGGCGGTGGCCCCGCTCGGCGTGGCCTCCGGCGACCGCTACGCACCCGAGCTGATGAAGGGCCTGGGCGGCTGATGGCCCCGGGTGCCCGCGGTACGGCCGATCAGTGGCGCACCGGCACTCCTTAGGGGGAAAGCGTCCTCCCGGGACGGGGCTGGGCGCCCGATGCTGCCGATGAGAGGGGGACGGCCCCGGCCCGGGGCCGTGCGGCGCGCGGACGCGCCGCTGCGGCAGTTGCGAGGAGATGTACGCGTGATGCGAATGTGGAAGAGCGCGGGTCTTGCCCTGGCGGTCGGCATGGCGGTTCTGGGCGGCGCCTCGGCGGCGTCCGCCGATGCCCAGGCGGACGGGATCGCCGCCGGCTCGCCCGGCGTCCTGTCCGGCAACCTGATCCAGGTCCCGGTCCACGTGCCGATCAACATCTGCGGCAACAGCGTGAACGTGATCGGCCTGCTGAACCCGGCCGTCGGCAACGTCTGCTACAACGACTGATCCCCCCGGCCCCGGCCCCTCCCGTCCGCCCCCGTCCGGGCGGTTCCGGGAGGGGCCGGGGCCTCCTCATGCCGTCATCGGGTCACCCGGCCCGGCCGTAGCGGACGTTCTTGCTCCAAATGCGTTCCAGTCGTACCCGGGTGCCCGGACGGGGCGCGTGCCAGATCTTGTCGTGACCGGCATAAATGCCCACGTGTTCCACGGTGGAGCCCTGCGGGAAGAACACAAGATCACCCAATGCGCGTTTGTCGCGGGAAACGTGGGAAGTGTGCTCGTACTGCTGCTCAGCGGTACGGGGGAGCTGTTTCCCGGCTTTGCGGAACGAATACAGGGTCAGTCCCGAGCAGTCGAACCTTTTGGGTCCCATTGCGCCGCGCGCATAAGGGGCACCTTCCTTCGAGGCCGCCACGGCCAACGCCTCCGCGCCGTACGGTGTGGCCGCTTCGGCCGGTGCTACCGGCCCGGCCAGGGTGCCCGCGGTCAGCAGGCAGAGGAGCAACAAAAGGCGAGGGGGACGGAATCCGACGGTGCGGCTGACAACTCGGAGAGCCTCTCGGGCTTTATGGGAGTCATTCCTGCAGACGGACATCGTGATACCTCCGCGTTCGGGTGGACTTGAGGTCGTTCGGATACCTGTGAAGGTCCTGCTTTCTCGGATGTCATTCCTGGAACGCAACGGCGGACAGTTTTCTCCGAAGCCGCCCGAAATTCAGGTCCGGACATGGGTGCAGATGTATCGGTTCTGTAACGGATTCGCGAACATATGGAAAAACACCTGGTGGTGGCTGTCCTTCGCGGGCCGCGCGGCGAGCGGAAAACGGGGCCCGCCGGCGCCCGGGGTGCCGCGCCACGGCCGATCCCGCATCCTGCTCGTGGACGGCGCCGCCGCAGGTGGAAGGGCGCCCGTTCCCCCGGAAGGAGCCGTCACCGTGCCCGGAACGCGCCTCTGGCCGCGCCGCTTCGTCGTGCCGGCCTGGATGCGCACGTACGCGCCGTTCCTCGGCCGGGTCCTGGAGCAGCTCGCACGGGTCCACGTGCTGGACTGCGCCACCCGTTTGGCCGCACAAGCCTTCCTCGGGGCCATTCCCGCGCTGTTCGTGATCGGCGCACTCGCCCCCGAATGGATGCGCCAGGAACTCATCCGGACGATCAGCACCACCCTGGGCATGACGGACACCGCCCTCGATCAGGTCCGCGCGGTGTACGCCGCCGGCGACACGGTGGCCGTCGCCGGCACCGGCGCGGTGGGCGTGGTGGTGACCCTGCTGTCCGCCACCGCCTGCAGCCGGGCCCTCCAGACCACCTGCGAACGGTCATGGCACCTGCCGAAGGCCGGAGCCCGGCTCGCGGCCTGGCGGTGGGTCGCCTGGCTCGGGGTGTGGATGACCGCGCTGCTCTTCCAGGGCCCGGTCCAGGACGCGTTCGGCGCCGGGCTCGTCGTCGGCGCGGTGCTCTCCCTGGTCAGCGGCACCCTGCTGTGGTGGTGGACCCAGCACCTGTTGCTCGGATCCAGGGTGCCGTGGCTGCCGCTGCTGCCCGGCGCGGTCCTCGTCGCCTTCGGGGTGCAAGCCGTCACCCTCGGGTCGCGGTACTACATGCCGCGCGCCGTCGACCGCAGCCTGCAGCAGTTCGGCGGGCTGGGGCTGGTCTTCGTCGTGCTGTCCTGGCTGATCGGGTTCTTCGTCGTCGTCACCGTCGGCATCGCCGTGGGCCGGGTACTGGCCCACGAGCGGCGGGCCGCGCACCGGCTCGGCACACCGCAAGACCCCCGGGGTGGGGGGGGGGGGGCGGGGGGGGCGCCCCCGCGGGGGGCCGGGGCAGAGAAGAAGGA
>NZ_JBEZKS010000098.1:0-17197 GCF_040651775.1 Streptomyces sp. NPDC048383 | reverse complement strand
CGCGAACAACGCAGGCTGCGTGAACCGGGTCTCACCCAACAGATCGACATCCGACCCGAACAGAACCTCCCGCAACGGAAGTTCGAGATCCAACGACTCGCACACCGCGTCCAACGCCTCCGCGAACACCGGGTAGGCGTCGTACAGTTCGCGGCCCATCCCCAGCCGCTGACTGCCCTGACCGGGGAACAGGAACGCGAGCTTGCCGACGGTCGGGGTGCCCGATACCACGCCCGTCGCCGTGCCGTCCTCGGCCAGTGCGGCAAGGCCGGCCAGCAGGCCGTCGCGGTCGGCGGCGACGACCACCGCGCGGTCCTCGAACACCGCCCGGCCGACGGCCAGTGACGTGGCGACGTCCACGGGGTTCACCCCTGGATGATCCGCGGCGTGCGCGAGCAGCCGTCCGGCCTGGGTGCGCAGGGCGTCCCGGGTCTTCGCCGAGAGGAGCCAGGGCACGACCGGACCGGCGGTCGTGGGCGCGGGGGTCGCGGTCCCCTCCTCGGGGGTCCGGTCGGCTTCCGGAGCCTGCTCGATGATGGTGTGGACGTTGGTGCCGCTGACGCCGAAGGCGGAGACGCCGACCCGGTACGGGCGTCCGGTCCGCGGCCAGGCCCGCTGCTCCGTGAGCAGCGCGACCGCACCCGCCGTCCAGTCGACGTGCGAGGTCGGCTCGTCGACGTGCAGGGTGCGGGGCAGCACTCCGTGCCGCATCGCCATGACCATCTTGATGACGCCGGCGATACCGGCGACGTTCTGGGTGTGCCCGAGGTTCGACTTGAGGGAGCCCAGCCACAGCGGCCGGTCTGCGGGCCGGTCCTGGCCGTACGTGGCCAGCAGCGCCTGGGCCTCGATCGGGTCGCCGAGGGTCGTGCCGGTGCCGTGCGCCTCGACGGCGTCGATGTCACCGGGGGTGAGGCGGGCGCTCTCCAGGGCTTGGCGGATGACGCGCTGCTGCGCGGGGCCGTTGGGGGCGGTCAGGCCGTTGGAGGCGCCGTCCTGGTTGACGGCCGAACCCCGGACGACGGCCAGGACGTGGTGGCCGTTGCGGCGGGCGTCGGAGAGGCGTTCCACCAGCAGGACGCCGACGCCCTCCGACCAGCCGGTGCCGTCCGCCGCCTCGGCGAAGGACCGGCAGCGGCCGTCGGGCGACAGCCCGCGCTGCCGGCTGAACTCGACGAAGACCTCCGGCCCGGCGAGGACTGTGACGCCGGCGGCCAGGGCCAGCGAGCACTCCCCCTGGCGCAGCGCCTGGACGGCCATGTGCAGGGCGACGGACGACGAGGAGCAGGCCGTGTCGATGGTGGCGGCGGGGCCTTCCAGGCCGAAGACGTAAGCGAGTCGGCCGGAGACCACGCTGGAGGCGGTGCCGGTGAGGAGGTGTCCCTCGACTCCGTCGGGGAGCTCGCCCGAGCCGGCGCCGTAGGCGTTGGCGGACGCGCCGACGAACACGCCGGCGCGGCTGCCGCGCAGGGTCGCCGGGTCGATGCCGGCCCGCTCGAAGGCCTCCCAGGAGGTTTCCAGCAGCAGCCGCTGCTGCGGGTCCATGGCGAGGGCCTCGCGGGGCGAGATGCCGAAGAAGGAGGCGTCGAAGTCGGGGGCCTCGTGGAGGAAGCCGCCGTGGCGGGCGTACGTGGTGCCGGGGTGGTCGGGGTCGGGGTCGTACAGCGATTCGACGTCCCAGCCGCGGTCGGTGGGGAACTCGGAGATGGCGTCGCCGCCGCTCTCGACGAGCTTCCACAGGTCCTCGGGGGACGCGATCCCGCCGGGGAAGCGGCAGCTCATGCCGACGATCGCGATGGGTTCGCGGGAGGCGTCGGTGAGCTCCTGGTTCCGGCGGCGCAGCCGCTCGGTTTCCTTGAGGGAGGCCCGCAGCGCTTCAACGACTTTTTCGTTCGGGGTGGTCATCAGTTACTCCGCACTTCGGGCAGGTCAGAAGCTGTTGGTGGGGGTGTCGCCGGTGGGGCCGCCGTCGTCGGACCCGCCCGTGTCCAGGGCGAGGTCGAGGAGGTCCTGGAGGTCCATCGAGTCGATGGAGTCGACGGCGTCGGCGGTCTCCGGGCCGGGGCCGGAGCCCGTGGCGTCGGGGGCGGCGAGCCGCAGGAGGGTGTCCAGGAGTCCCGCTTCGCGGATCCGGCCGATCGGGATGCCGGCGAGGGTGCGGCGCAGTTCCGCGTCCTGCGGGTCGCTGTCCAGGTCGGCGCCGGCGGGGGCGCCGCCGCCCTCGGGGAAGAGGGTGTGCAGCAGGTGGCGGGTGAGGGCCTGCGGGTTGGGATGGTCGAAGACCAGGCTGGTGGGCAGTCGTAGGCCGCAGGCGGCGCCCAGGCGGTTGCGCAGCTCGACGGCGGTGAGCGAGTCGAAGCCCAGGTCCTTGAAGGCCCGGTCCGGTGCGACGTCGTCCGCCGAGGGGTGGCCGAGTGCCGTGGCCGCGTGCTCGCGCACGAGGTCGAGGAGGGCCGCGGCCCGGTCGTCGCCGGACAGATCGGTGAGCTTGCGCAGGACGTCCGCGTCGCCATCGTCCGCCGCGGTGCCGTGGTCGGGTGCGTCGCCGCGCAGCGCGTCGCGTACCTCGGGCAGGTCGCCGATGAGGGGGCGGGGGCGGGCGGCGGCGAACACCGGGGCGAACCGTGCCCAGTCGACGTCGGCGACGGTGACGGTCGCGTCCCGGCCGGCCAGGGCGCGTTCCAGGGCCGTCAGGTTGGTGCCGGGGGCGACGGGCGGCAGCCCGCGTCGGGTGAGCTGTTCCTCGGCGTCGCCCTCGGCGGCCATGCCGCCCTCCGCCCACGGTCCCCAGGCGACCGCCGTGGCGGTGAGCCCGCGGGCCGCTCGGCGCTCGGCGAGCGCGTCGAGGAAGGTGTTGGCGGCGGCGTACGCGGGCTGTCCGCCGCTGCCCCAGACTCCGGCGATGGAGGAGAAGAGGACGAACGCGTCGAGGGAGTCCGGCGCGTCGAACAGGGCGTCGAGGTGGACGGCGCCGGCGGTCTTGGCGGTGACGACCCGGGCGAAGCCGGGCAGGTCGGTGCCGGTGCCGGGCGGCTGGGAGATGCCGGCCGCGTGGACGACGGCGCGTACGGGAGTCCCGTCGGCCGCCAGCCCCGTGACCAGGGACCTCAGCGCCTCCCGGTCGGTGACGTCGCAGGCGGCCAGGGTGACGGCCGCGCCAAGCGCTTCGAGTTCCCTACGGACCTCGCCGGCGCCGGGCGCGTCGGCGCCGGCGCGGCTGACGAGCACGAGGTGCCGGGCGCCGCGTTCGGCGAGGCGTCGTGCCACGTGGCGGCCGAGGGCGCCCGTGCCGCCGGTGATCAGTACCGTGCCGTTCGGGGTCCAGCGGGCGCCGGCAGCGTCGGCCGGGACGCCGGCGTGTACGAGGCGTCGTACGAACGGGCCGGCGGCGCGCAGGGCGAGCTGGTCCTCGTCACCGGCCGCGGTGAGCGCGGCCGGCAGGCGGGACAGCACGCGCTCGTCGCACACCTCGGGAAGGTCGAGGAGGCCGCCCCAACGGTCGGGGTGCTCCAGTGCGAACACCCGCCCCAGGCCCCAGACCTGCGCTTGGACGGCGCCGCCGAGGGTGTCCGCGGGTGCGGCGGCGACCGCGTCGCGGGTGACGCACCACAGGGGGGCGGTGGTGCAGCCGCTGTCCCGCGCGTCCGGGCCGGTGGTGAAGTCCTGCGAGGTGAGTACGGAGGTCAGCGCGGCGGTGAGGGCCAGCCCGACGGGCACCGCGGGGTGCTCGGGGTGCGGCCGCTCGTCCAGTGCCAGGAGCGACAGGACGCCGGTGACCGGCCCGGTGACGAGGTCCGCCGCGGCTTCGCGGAGCAGCTCGTCCAGGTGGGCGCGCAGGGTCGCCGGGTCGGCGTGGGTGACGTCGAGCGGGAGCGGGAGGATCGTGGCGCCCTCGCCGTTCAGGCGGTCGGTCAGCGTGCGGATCCAGGGGTCCGCCGCGAGCGGCGCGGGAACGGCGACCAGCCAGGTGCCGGCGGCATTCCCCCGGCCCTGGGCCGGCTTCCGACCCTCGCCGGACCACGGCTGCCAGATGACGCGGTAGAGCAGCGCGTCGGCTTCCGCGCGGGCCTGCCGGTCACGCCGCCAGGCGGACAGGGCGGGCAGGACGGCGCTGAACGACTGTTCGCCGTCGATGCCGAACTCGTCGGCGAGCGCGGTCGGCTCGGCACGCTCGACGAGGTCCCAGAACCGGGCGTCGGCCCCGCTCGCGTCGGCGGGTCCGGTGTGCGCGGCCGCGCCGGTGTGCGGGGCGGCGGGCTCGGGCCAGTGGCGCCGGGACTGGAAGGCGTAGGTGGGGAGGTCGACGCGCCGGCCGTGGCTCCCGGCGGCGGCGAAGTAGGCCCGCCAGTCGAGGGGGACGCCACGCGTGCAGGTGTGGGCGAGGGCGGTGTTCAGGGTCTCGGACTCGGGCCGGCCGGTCCGCAGGACGGGCACGAAGGCGGCGTCCGCGTCCTCCGCCAGGCAGTCCTGGGCGAGGGCGGACAGGGTTCCGTCGGGACCGAGTTCGAGGTACGTGGTCACGCCGGCGGCTTCCAGCGCGCGGACGCCGTCGAGGAACCGGACGCCCTCGCGGACGTGCCGGACCCAGAAGTCCGCGCTGCCCATCTCGTCCCCGGCGATCAGGGCGCCGGTCAGGTTCGAGACGATCGGGACGCGCGGCGTCGCGTACGCCAGCCCGTCCGCCACCTTGCGGAAGTCGGCGAGCATGCCGTCCATGTGCGGCGAATGGAACGCGTGACTCACCGTGAGCCGCTTGGACTTGCGGCCTGTGAAGGACTCCCCGACCGCCGTCGCCGCGTCCTCGTCACCCGCGATCACGACCGACTGCGGGCCGTTGACGGCGGCGACGCTCACCCGGTCCGTCAGCAACGGCAGGACCTCGTCCTCCGAGACCTGCAGGGCGATCATCACGCCACCGGTCGGCAGCGCCTGCATCAACCGGCCGCGCGCCGCGACCAGCGTGCACGCGTCGTCCAACGACAGGACACCCGCCACGTGCGCGGCAGAAATCTCACCGACCGAATGCCCGGACACGAAGTCCGGCCGCACGCCCCACGATTCCAGCAGCCGGAACAGCGCCACCTCCACCGCGAACAACGCCGGCTGGGCGTACTCGGTCCGATCCAGCAGGCCGCCATCCGCCCCGAACAGCACCTCCTTCAGCGGCACTTCCAGATCGAGCCGCTTGCACACCGCGTCCAGCGAGGCGGCGAACACCGGGAAGGCGTCGTACAGTTCACCCCCCATCCCGATCCGCTGGCTGCCCTGCCCGGTGAACAGGAAGGCCAGGGTGCCGCCGGTGGCCGTTCCGCGGATCAGCCCGGGCGCCGGCTCGCCGGCGGCGAGGGCGGCGAGCATGCGCAGCAGGTCTTCGCGGTCACCGGCGGTGAACGCCGCGCGGTGGTCGAGGGCGGCGCGGCCGGTGGCGAGGGAGTAGGCGAGGTCCACCAGGGCGGAGCCGTCCTCGGCCTCATTCAGGTCGGCGGAGGTTTCGACCACGGCCGTTGCCACGGGAAGCAGCCGGGCGGCCTGGTCGCGCAGTGCCTGCGGGGTCCTGGCCGACAGGACGTAGGGCACCGGTCCGGTGGGCGGGGTCGTCGGCGCCGGAGCGTCAGTGTCCTGCGGGGCCTGCTCGATGATCGTGTGGGCGTTGGTGCCGCTGATGCCGAACGAGGACACCGCGGCGCGGCGCGGCCGTCGGGTCGCGGGCCAGGCCGTGGCCTCGGTCAGCAGGGTGATGTCGCCGGCCGTCCAGTCGACGTGCGGAGTGGGCTCGTCCACGTGCAGGGTCGGGGGGAGGGTCCCGTGGCGCATCGCCATGACCATCTTGATGATGCCCGCCACGCCGGCGGCGGCCTGCGTGTGGCCGATGTTCGACTTGACGGTGCCGAGGAGCAGCGGCTGCCCGTCGGGCCGGTCCTGGCCGTACGTGGCCAGGAGTGCCTGGGCTTCGATCGGGTCGCCCAGCTTCGTGCCCGTGCCGTGGGCCTCGACGGCGTCGACCTCGGCGGCCGACAGGCCGGCGTTCGCGAGGGCGGCGCGGATGACGCGCTGTTGCGAGGGCCCGTTCGGGGCGGTGAGGCCGTTGCTCGCGCCGTCCTGGTTGACGGCGGAGCCGCGGACCACCGCCAGCACGGGGTGCCCGTTGCGGCGGGCGTCCGACAGTCGCTCCACGAGCAGCATGCCGACGCCCTCGCCCCAGCCGGTACCGTCCGCGGCCGCCGCGAAGGCCTTGCAGCGGCCGTCGGGCGAGAGGCCGCCCTGGTGGCTGAACTCGGTGAAGGTGCCCGGCGTCGACATGACCGTGACGCCACCCGCGAGGGCGAGGGTGCACTCCCCGGCCCGCAGGGCCTGGATCGCCCAGTGCAGGGCGACCAGCGAGGAGGAGCAGGCCGTGTCGACGGTGACCGCCGGGCCTTCCAGGCCGAGGACGTAGGAGACGCGGCCGGACATGACGCTGCCCGCGTTGCCGGTCATCACGTGGCCGAGTACGCCGTCCGCGTCGGCGGAGCGCTCCAGTTGGGCGTCGTAGCCGGTGTAGGCGGCGCCCACGAAGACGCCGGCGCGGGTTCCGCGCAGCGAGGACGGGTCGATGCCGGCGCGTTCGACGGCTTCCCAGGAGGCTTCCAGGAGGAGGCGCTGCTGGGGGTCCATGGCGAGGGCTTCGCGCGGGGAGATGCCGAAGAAGTCGGCGTCGAAGGAGTCCGCGTCGTAGAGGAATCCGCCCGCGAAGGGGCGTCCGGCGTCGCTGGCGGTGTTCCCGGTGCCGGCCGGGGTCCCGGTGCCGGCCGGGTGCCCGGCGTTCCCCGTGTCTCCCGCGTACAGCTCGGCCATGTCCCAGCCTCGGTTGGTGGGGAGGCCGGCGATGGCGTCGCCGCCGGTCGCGACGAGTCTCCACAGGTCCTCGGGGTTGCCGACCCCGCCCGGGTAGCGGCAGCTCATGGCGACGATCGCGATGGGATCGTCGGCGTCGGCCGCGGAACCGCTCGCCTTCGCGCGCGGGTCGTCGCTCTCGGCGTCCTCACCGAGGAGTTCGACGAGCAGCTGTCGGGCGAGCGCGGTGGGTGACGGGTGGTCGAAGACGAGGGTGGTGGCCAGGCGCAGTCCGGTGGCGGCGCCGAGGCCGTTGCGCAGTTCGACGGCGGTCAGCGAATCGAAGCCGAGGTCCTTGAACGCCTTCCCGGGTTCGATCCGTTCGGCCGAGGCGTGGCCCAGTACGGAGGCGACCCGCTCCCGTACGAGGTCCAGCAGGGCGCGTTCCTGTTCGGGGCGGGTCAGGCCCGCCAGGCGGCCCGCGAGCGAGTCGCTCGCGTCGGCGCGGGTGTGCGCGGTGCGGCGGCCCGCCGGACCCAGCAGGTCCCGGAACACGGGGGCGACGGGGCCGGGCGCGGCGGCGGCCCGCAGGGCGGCCGGGTTGAGTCGGGCGGGGACGAGGACGGGCCGGCCGGAGGCCAGCGCCGCGTCGAGCAGGGTCATGCCGTCGGCGGCGGAGAGGGCGCCCATGCCGTGCTGTTCCATGCGGCGCAGCCGGGTTTCGTCGAGTCCGCCGATCATGCCGCCGGTTTCGGCCCACAGGCCCCAGGCGAGCGAGGTGGCGGGCAGGCCCTGGTGGTGGCGCAGTTCGGCGAGGGCGTCCAGGTGGACGTTGGCGCAGGCGTAGTTGGCCTGGCCGGCGGCGCCGAGGGTGCCGGCGACGGCCGAGTACAGGACGAACGCCGTGACCGGCAGGTCGCGGGTCAGTTCGTGCAGGTGGAGGGCGGCGACGGCCTTCGGCCGCAGGACCGCGTCCAGGCGGTCGGGGGTCAGGGATCCGATGACGCCGTCGTCGAGGACGCCCGCGGTGTGGACGACGGTGGTGAGGGGGTGTGCGGCGGGGATCGCGGACAGGACGGCGGCGAGCGCGTCCCGGTCGGCGGCGTCGCAGGCGGCCCAGGTGACCTCGGCGCCCAACGCGGCCAGCTCCGCCGTGCGTTCGGCGGCGCCGGGGGCGTCGGCGCCGCGTCGGCTGAGCAGCAGCAGCCGGCGCACGCCGTGGGCGCCGGCCAGGTGGCGGGCGACGATCCCGGCGAGGCTGCCGGAGCCGCCGGTGATCAGGGCGGTGCCGTTCGGGTCGATGGTGACGCCGACGCCGGCGGCGGGGTCGGTCGGCGGGGTGCGGCGCAGGCGCGGCACGTGCACGGCCGCGTCGCGGAGCAACAGCTCCGGTTCGCCCGAGTCGAGGGCGACGGCGAGGGCGGGGGCCGTGAGGTCGGCGAGGTCATCGAGGTCGGCGAGGACGAAGCGGCCGGGGTTCTCGGTTTCCGCGGACCGCAGCAGTCCGCGCACGGCGGCGTGCGGCAGGTCCTCGACGCCCTCACCGGGTCCGGCGACCGCGCCGGCGGTCACGGCGACCAGCCGGGACGTCGCGAACCGGTCGTCGGCCAGCCAGGCCTGGGCCAGGCCGAGGGCCCGGTGCGCGGCCTCGCGCAGGGTGTCGGGCGAGGTGTCGTCGGCCTGCCGGGGGAAGGGGGCCAGGACGTACGCGGGTACGGGCGTGCCCGCCTCGACCGCCGCGCCGAGCTCCGCCAGGTCGGCGTGGCCGGGGGCCCGGCCGGAGTCGGCGGCGCCGAGCACCGTCCAGCCGCCGGCGGGTTCGGTCGCGGCCGGGCCGGTGGACGGGGCCGGCGACGTCCAGGCGAGCTGGAACAGGGCGTCGCGTACGACGGCCGGGACCCGGTCCGTGGCGTCGGGGGCGCCGGTGGTCGCGGCGGTGAAGGGGCGCGGGGCAAGTCGGCCGACGGTGGCCACCGGGTCGCCGAGGTCGTCGGCGAGGTCGAGGGCGTACGTCCCGTCGGCGGCCGGTCGGACGCGTACGCGCAGGGCTCCCGCGCCCCCCGCGTGCAGGGTCACCTCGGACCAGACGCTGCCCGGCCCGACGGCCGCGCCGTCGGCGTACCCGTCGGCGGGTGCGGCGGCACCGGTCAGGGAGAGCGCGGCGTGCGCGGCGGCGTCCAGCAGTACCGGGTGCAGGCCGAACCCGGCTGCCTGCGGGGCGCCTTCGGGCAGGCGGACCTGGGCGAACCACTCGCCGTCGCGGTGCCAGGCGGCCTCCACGGCCCGGAACACCGGGCCGCGCTCGGGGGCGTGGGCGCCGGCGTGGGGACGCTCGTCGGTGGCGTAGAGGTCACCGGTGTCGACGGGCTCGGCGCCTGCGGGCGGCCACGGTCCGACGGCGAACGTCGCGGCGGAACCGGCGGTCGGGGTGAGGACGCCCCGGGCGTGACGGGTCCAGCCGCCGACCCCCTCCGTGGGGGCGTCCGGGCGGCCGGACACGGTGAAGGGGCGGCGACCGTCCTCGTCGGGGGTCTCCACGAGCACCTGGATCCGTACGCCGCCGCCGGCGGGCAGCGTGAGCGGCGCGTCGAGCACCAGCTCCGACACCTGCCCACAACCTGCCAAGTCTCCTGCGCGTACGGCGAGTTCCACGTACGCCGCGCCCGGCAGCAACGTCGCACCGGCCACGGTGTGCTCGGCGAGCCAGGGGTGGGTGCGGGCCGAGAGCCGGCCGGTGCACAGCAGTTGGTCGGAACCGGCGAGGGTGACGGCGGCGCCGAGCAGCGGGTGCGCGGCCGGGTCGAGTCCGGCCACGGCGATGTCGCCGGCCGTGCCGGCGCCGGGCTCCAGCCAGTACCGCTCGTGCTGGAAGGCGTAGGTGGGCAGGTCGACGCGACGGGCGCCGGTGCCGGCGAAGTACGCCGTCCAGTCCACGGCGGCGCCGTGGGCGTGGGCGCGGGCGAGGGCGCCCAGGGCCGTCTCGGGTTCGGGCCGGCCGGCGCGCAGGACGGGCAGGAAGACGGCTCCCTCGCCGGTGACGCAGTCCTGGGCGAGGGCGGACAGGACGCCGTCGGGGCCGAGTTCCACGTACGTGGTCACGCCGGCGGCTTCCAGGGCGCGGGCGCCGTCGAGGAAGCGGACGGCTCCGCGGACGTGGCGGACCCAGAAGTCCGCCGTGCCCATCTCGCCGTCGGCGACTAGGGCGCCGGTCAGGTTGGACACGACGGGGATGGTCGGGGCGCCGTACGTGAGGCCTTCCGCGACCTGCCGGAAGGCGTCGAGCATGCCGTCCATGAGCGGGGAGTGGGAGGCGTGGCTGACGGCGAGCCGCTTGGTCTTGCGGCCCTGCGCGCGGAAACCGGCCTCGACGGCGGCCGCGGCGTCGGCGGCTCCGGAGATCACGACCGAGCGGGGGCCGTTGACGGCGGCGATGTCCACGCCGTCGGTCAGCAGCGGCAGGACCTCGTCCCGGGTGGCCTGGAGGGCGATCATCGCGCCACCGGCGGGCGTGTCCTGCATCAGTCGCGCCCGGGCGGCGACGAGGGTGCACGCGTCGTCGAGCGGGAGGATCCCCGCGACGTGCGCGGCGGTGATCTCGCCGATGGAGTGACCGGACAGGTAGTCGGGTCGCAGGCCCCAGCTCTCCACGAGCCGGAACAGCGCCGTTTCCACGGCGAACAGCGCGGGCTGCGTGTACCGCGTACGGTTCAACAGCTCCGCGTCGGCGCCGAACATGACGTCCTTCAGCGGCAGTTCGAGGTGCGGGTCCATGCGGACGCAGACGGCGTCCAGGGCGTCCGCGAACACCGGGAAGGCTGCGTACAGTTCGCGTCCCATGCCGAGGCGCTGGCTGCCCTGTCCGGTGAACAGGAAAGCGATCCGGCCTTCGGTGGCGGTGCCCGTGACCAGGCCCTCCGCGTCCGCGCCGGCGGCGAGTGCCGCCAGGGCGGTGTCGAGGCCTTCGTCGGTGCGGGCGAAGAGGACCGCGCGGTGTTCCAGGGCGGCGCGGGTGGTGGCGAGCGAGTGGCCGAGGTCGAGGGCGCCGGCGGCGACGCTCCCGCGGGCGCGGGCGTCGACCAGCCGGCCGGCCTGGGCCCGCAGCGCGGCGGCGCTGCGGCCCGACAGTGTCCAGGACAGCAGGGCGGGCCGCGTCCGGGCGGCGGCGAGCGGCTCGCCTCGCAGGTCCGCACCGGCCGGGGCGTCGCCCTCGGACGGCTGCTCCTGCGGCTCCTCCGACGGGGCTTCCTCGATGATGGTGTGCGCGTTGGTGCCGCTCACGCCGAAGGCGGAGACGGCCGCGCGGCGCGGCGCCCCGGTCTCGGGCCAGGGCATCGGCTCGGTGAGCAGCGACACCGCTCCGGCCGACCAGTCGACGTCGGGGGTCGGCTCGTCGACGTGGAGGGTCTGCGGGAGGACGCCGTGGCGGATCGCCATGACCGTCTTGATGATGCCGGCGACACCGGCCGCGGCCTGCGTGTGTCCGAGGTTCGACTTGAGGGATCCCAGGCGCAGCGGCCGACCTGCCGGCCGGTCCTGCCCGTACGTGGCGAGGAGCGCCTGCGCCTCGATGGGGTCGCCGAGGCGGGTGCCGGTGCCGTGCGCCTCGACGACGTCGATCTCGGCGGCGGAGAGCCGGGCGTTCTCCAGGGCCTGACGGATGACGCGCTGTTGGGCGGGGCCGTTGGGGGCGGTGAGGCCGTTGCTGGCGCCGTCCTGGTTGATGGCGGAGCCCCGGACGACGGCCAGGACGGGATGCCCGTTGCGGCGGGCGTCCGACAGGCGCTCGACGAGGAGGACGCCCACGCCCTCGGCCCAGCCGGTGCCGTCGGCGGCGGCGGCGAAGGACTTGCAGCGGCCGTCCTCGGCGAGTCCGCGCTGGCGGCTGAACTCGACGAACACGTCCGGGGTCGGCATCACGCAGACGCCGCCGACCAGGGCGAGCGTGCACTCGCGCTGGCGCAGGGCCTGTCCGGCCAGGTGCAGGGCGACGAGGGAGGACGAGCAGGCCGTGTCGATGGTGGCGGCGGGGCCCTCCAGGCCGAGGACGTAGCTGACGCGGCCCGACAGGACGCTCGTCGCGCCACCCGTCAGGAGCAGCCCCTCCAGCCCCTCCGGGACCTCCGCGAGGTCGGCCCCGTACCCCATGGCGCCCGCGCCGATGTAGACACCGGTCCGGCTGCCGCGTACGGACGCGGGGTCGATGCCGGCCCGTTCGAACACCTCCCAGGAGGTTTCCAGGATCTGACGTTGCTGCGGGTCCATCGCCAGGGCCTCGCGCGGCGATATCCCGAAGAATCCGGGGTCGAAGGCGGTGGCGTCGGCGAGGAATCCTCCGCCGGTGTTGTAGAAGGTGCCCTTGCGGTCGGGGTCCGGGTCGGCGAGGGAGGCGATGTCCCAGCCGCGGTCCTCGGGGAACCCGGTGATGGCGTCGCCGCCGTCGGCGACCAATTGCCACAGGTCCTCGGGCGAGCGCACACCGCCGGGGAAACGGCAGCTCATCGCGACGATCGCGAGGGGCTCGTGGGCGTCCTGCTCGACCTCCTGGAGACGGCGGCGGGCCCGCCGCAGCTCCGTGGTCATCCACTTCAGGTTTTCGAGAAGCTTTTCTTCGTTCGCGCCGGCCACTGGAACGTCACCTCCTGGAGAAATGCGGATTGCTTGCGGACTGCGGGTGGGAATGCGGCGAACTCAACGGATGCGATGAATTCTGCGCGTGCGATGGAGACATCGGATCGGGCATCAAGGTCAGGCTTTTCCGAATTCGTTGTTGATGATGTCGAAGAGGTCTTCGGCGGATGCCGATTCGATGACTGTTTCCTCGTCCTCCAGGGCGAGCGCGGCCCGTTCGGTCCTGTTCCAGTTCGCCAGGAGCGCTTCGAGCCGTGCCGTGACGCGGGCGCGTTCGGCGGCGTCGTCCTCGGGGACCGACGAGAGGACGAACTCCAACTTGTCGATCTCCGCGAGGGCCGGGAGCACGGGCTCCGCGTCCCCGCCGAGGAGTTCCGCGCGGATGTGCGCGGCCAGGGCGGCGGGCGTCGGGTGGTCGAAGACGAGGGCCGCGGGCAGCCGCAGTCCGGTGGCCGCGCCGAGGCGGGTCCGCAGTTCGACGGCGGTGAGCGAGTCGAAGCCCAGCTCCTTGAAGGCCCGGCCCGCCTCGACCGTGCCGGCCCCGTCGTGTCCGAGGACCGCCGCGACGTGCGTACGGACCAGGGTGAGCAGGATCCGTTCGGCCTCGTCGGCGCTCACGTCCCGCAGCTCGGCGTGCAGTTGGTCGACGGCGTCGGCGTCGCCGTCGCCGCCCGTGCCCGCGGCGTGCTCCTCGGCGTCGAGTACGCGGCGCACCTCGGGGAGGTCGGCGATGAGCGGACGCGGCCGGGAGGCCGTGAACGCCGGGACGAACAGGTCCCAGTCGACGTCGGCGACCGTCACCGTCGTATCGTCCGCGTCCAACGCCTGCTGGAGTGCGGCGATGGACCGCGCCGGCGCCATCACCGGCAGGCCGCGGCGCCGGAGTTGACCGGCGGCCTCGTCGTCGGCGACCAGCCCGCCCTCGCCCCACGGACCCCAGGCGACGGCCGTGGCCGTCAGCCCGCGGTCACGGCGTCGTTGCGCCAGGGCGTCGAGGTGGGCGTTGGCCGCCGCGTAGGCGCCCTGCCCGCCGCTGCCCCACACGCCGGCGATGGAGGAGAAGAGGACGAAGGCGTCCAACTCCGTGTCACCGAGCAGGCCGTCGAGGTGTTCGGCCCCCGAGACCTTCGCGGCGAGTACCGCGGCGACCTCGTCCGGCCCGGTTTCGGCGAGCGGCGTCAGTTGGCCGACACCGGCCGTGTGGAACACGGCGGTGAGGGCGGGGGCGGTGGTGTCGTCGCGGAGCCCGGTGAGGAGCTCGGCCACGGAGTCGCGGTCGGTGACGTCGCAGGCGACGGCCGTGGCACGGACGCCCAGCTCGGCGAGTTCCGCGACGAGGGCCGCGACGCCGGGGGCCCGCGGTCCGCGCCGCCCGGCGAGCACCAGGTGCTCGGCGCCGTGCGCGGCCAACCAGCGGGCGACGTGCGCGCCGAGCGCGCCCGTCCCCCCGGTGACCAGCACGCTGCCCCGGGGCCGCCACCCCGCCCGCGCCGCGCCCGCGGCGTCGGCCGGTGCGGCGGCGTCGGATGCGGAGGCGTGCACGATGCGGCGTACGAGGAGACCGCCGGACCGTACCGCGATCTGGTCCTCGTGGGCGTCCCCGCCGGCTCCGCCGAGTACGGAGAGCAGCTGGTCCAGCGTCCGTCCGTCCACGTGGGCGGGCAGGTCCAGCAGACCGCCCCACCGCTCGGGGTGCTCCAGGGCGACCACCCGGCCGAGCCCCCAGACCTGTGCCTGCGCGGTACCGCGCAGCCGGTCGGCGAGGCCGGTGGACACGGCGCCGGAGGTCACGCACCACAGCGGCGCGTCGACGTCGGCGTCACCGAGGGCCTGCACCAGGGTCCCGGTCAGCAGCAGCCCGACCGGCGCCGCCGGATGGGTCGGGTGCGGGGCTTCGGCGAGCGCCAGCAGGGACACCACACCGTCGGCCCGGTTCCCGGCGAGCGCCGAACGCAGCCGATCGGCCACGGCGGTACGGCTGCTCTCCGCGGGGTCGAGGGCGACCTCCCGTACGTCCACACCCCGCGCCCGGAGCGCGTCCGCGATCGCGATCGCGGGGAGACCGGGCCGACCCGGCTGTCCGGGCCGGCCGGGCTGCCCCGGCTGTCCGGGCGTCCCGGTGGTCGTCGCGGTGACCACCAGCCAGGTTCCGGCAGGGCGGGCGGCGGTGTCCGCCGCGGGGAGGGGCTTCCAGGTGACCCCGTACCGCCAGGTGTCGACGACGGACCGCTCCGTGCGCTGCCGCCGCCAGGCGGACAGGGCCGGCAGCAGGGCGCTCAGCGGCTGGTCGGCGTCGATGTCCAGGGCGGTGGTGAGGGCGGCGAGGTCGTCGTTCTCGACGGCCTCCCAGAACGGAGCGTCGTCCCCACCGCTTCCGGCGTCGCCGGCCGCGACCGCCGCGGGACGGGGAGCCTCCTCCAGCCAGTACCGCTTGCGCTGGAAGGCGTACGTCGGCAGGTCGACGCGTCCGGCCCCGGTCCCCGTGAAGTAGGCCGACCAGTCGACGTCGACACCGTGGACGTGGGCCTGGGCGAGGGCGGTGACGAGGGCTTCGGCCTCGGCGCGCCCCTTGCGGAGCGCGGGCACGAACGTGACCGCCCCCGCCGTCGACCCGTCGGTGACGCAGTCCTGGGCGAGAGCCGAGAGCACCCCGTCCGGGCCGAGTTCGACGTACGTCGTCACCCCGGCGGCTTCCAGGGTGCGGACTCCGTCCAGGAAGCGGACCGCTTCGCGGACGTGGCGCACCCAGAAGTCCGCCGATCCCATGTCGTCGGTGACGAGGGCGCCGGTCAGGTTGGAGACGATCGGGATGCGCGGCGCTTCGAAGGTGAACCCCTCGACCACCTTCCGGAAGTCGGCCAGCATGCCGTCCATGTGGGGCGAGTGGAAGGCGTGGCTGACGGTCAGCCGCTTGCTCTTGCGGCCGGTGAGCGAGGCGACGATCGCCTCCGCCGCGTCCTCGTCGCCGGCGATGACGACGGCCTGCGGCCCGTTGATCGCGGCGATGCTCACCGGCTCGGTCAGCAGCGGCAGGACCTCGTCCTCGGACGCCTGAACGGCGATCATCACGCCGCCGGACGGCAGGGCCTGCATCAGCCGGCCGCGCGCCGCGACCAGCGCACAGGCGTCGTCCAGCGAGAGCACGCCCGCCGCGTGCGCGGCGGCGATCTCACCGATGGAGTGACCGGACAGGAAGTCCGGTCGCACACCCCACGATTCGAGCAGCCGGAACAACGCGACCTCGATCGCGAACAACGCCGGCTGTGTGAACCGAGTTTCGTCCAGCAGGTCGGTGTCCGACCCGAACAGGACGTCCCGTAGCGGGAGTTCCAGCAGCGCGTCCATGCGGGCGCAGATCGCGTCCAGCGCGTCGGCGAACGCCGGGTAGGCGTCGTACAGTTCGCGACCCATCCCGAGCCGCTGACTGCCCTGGCCGGTGAAGAGGAAGGCGACTCCACCGGCGGAAACCTTCCCGCGCACCGTGCCGGCCGACTGCTCACCGGCGGCGAGGGCCTTCAGCGCGGCCTGGAACTCTTCCCGCTCCTGCGCGACGACGACAGCCCGGTGGTCGAGCATCGACCTGGACGTGGCCAAGGAGAAGGCGACGTCAGCGGGTTCGAGCAGTTCGTCGTCCGACGCGATCCAGGCCGCCAGCCGCTCGGCCTGAACCCGGAGGGCGGCGTCGGTCTTCGCCGACAGGATCCACGGCAGGGTGCCGGGAACTCGCCGCGGGACGGCCGTCGACTGCTCTTCCAGGACCTCGGGAGCCTGCTCGATGATGGTGTGCGCGTTGGTGCCGCTGAAGCCGAACGAGGAGATGCCCGCGCGACGCGGCCGGCCGGTCTCCGGCCAGATCCGCTGTTCGGTGAGGAGCTCCACGTCGCCCGTGGTCCAGTCGACGTGCGGGGTGGGCTCGCCCACGTGCAGGGTCTGCGGAAGCACCCCGTGCTGCATCGCCAGGACCATCTTCATCACACCCGCCACACCGGCCGCGGCCTGCGTGTGCCCGATGTTCGACTTGATCGACCCCAGGAACAGCGGCTGGTCCTCGAAACGCTCCTGCCCGTACGTCGCCAGCAGCGCCTGCGCCTCGATCGGGTCCCCCAGCATCGTGCCCGTGCCGTGCGCCTCCACCGCGTCCACCTCGGCCGCCGACAGACCCGCACCGGCCAGCGCCGCACGGATCACCCGCTGCTGCGACGGCCCGTTCGGCGCCGTCAGACCATTGCTCGCACCGTCCTGGTTGATCGCCGAACCACGAATCACCGCCAACACCGGATGACCGTTGCGACGGGCGTCCGACAGCCGCTCCACGAGCAGCATGCCGACACCCTCACCCCAGCCCGTACCGTCCGCGTCGGCGGCAAAAGCCTTGATCCGACCATCGGCGGCCAGCCCGCGCTGCCGACTGAAGTCGATGTACGCCCCCGGCGACGACATCACCGTCACACCACCGGCCAACGCCATGCTGCACTCACCGTTGCGCAACGCCTGCACGGCCCAGTGCAACGCCACCAACGAAGCCGAGCACGCGGTGTCCACCGTCACGGCCGGACCCTCAAGCCCGAACGCGTACGAAAGGCGACCCGAGACGACACTCGCCGCGTTGCCAGTACCGAGGAAGCCCTCGATGCCGTCCGGAAGGGCTTGGAGCATGGAGCCGTAGTCCTGGCCGTTGGTTCCGACGAAGACGCCGGCCTGACTGCCCCGCACAGCGGCCGGGTCGATACCCGCCCGCTCGAACGCCTCCCACGTC
>NZ_JBEZKS010000097.1:0-17440 GCF_040651775.1 Streptomyces sp. NPDC048383 | reverse complement strand
CTTTTTATTTATCCGGCGACCACCTTGAATTACACCCTTAAGCACACCCTCTTTCCCACCCCGACGCTCTTCCGATCTGCCGCCCACTGTGCGCGCCGGGGCCGCGGGGCCCCGCCGGACGCGCCCTGCGGCGCCCCGGGTTCAGCCCTGCGGCGGGCCCGGCCGGGCCCGCCGTGGGCCCGTGGCATCGGCCGACCGGTGCCGTCGGCGGGGGCGGTCGGCCCGTCCCCGCCGTGTTCACCCCGTCAGCCGGCCGCGATCGGCCGCAGGGTCCACAGGATGGTCATCTCGCCCGTCACGGCCTCGTCCTCGCGCCGGATGGCGACGGTGACGGGGAATTCGGGGCGGCCGCCCGCGTCGAGTTCGGCGACGACCTCGGCGGCGGGGCGGCCGAGGGTGGCGGTGGCCGTCACGACGCCCTTCGCGAGCTTCTTGTAACCGATCTCGGCCTTGACGGCGAGGGGCACCGCGCGCGAGAGCTGGTCGCCGAAGGCGGCCAGCACGATGGCGCCGCTGGCGGACTCGGCGAGGGTGAACATCGCGCCGGCGTGCGGGCCGCCGACGTGGTTGTGGAAGTCGGGCTGGTCCGGCAGGCGGACGACCGCGCGCTCGGGGGTGGTCTCCAGGAATTCGAGGTTCAGGGTGCGGGCCATCGGCACCGTCCGGGCCAACAATTCGCCCACGTTCATCTGTTCTGCGCTCATGGCACGCGATGTTACCCACGAGTAGAAGGCCTTGGCCAGACCTCCTCCGGGGGCGGCCGTGGTCCCCGGAGGCCGGGCCCACTATCGTTACCGGCCATGTGGCCAGGACAGCAGCAGCCGCCCGGGGGCGAGCAGAACCCCCAGGACGCGCAACAGAACCCGTACCAGCAGCAGCCGGGGCAGCCGAACCCGTACCAGCAGCAAGGGCAGCCGGGGTTCGGCGAGCAGCAGCCCGGCTACGGATACCCGCAGGCGGGGTACCAGACGCCGCCCCCGGTGC
Organism: Streptomyces sp. NPDC048383; assembly: GCF_040651775.1. Lineage (NCBI taxonomy): Bacteria > Bacillati > Actinomycetota > Actinomycetes > Kitasatosporales > Streptomycetaceae > Streptomyces > Streptomyces sp. NPDC048383. The sequence continues at coordinate 16,456 of NZ_JBEZKS010000097.1, read as the reverse complement.
AGCCGTGGGGCCAACCCCCGACCCAACAGCAACCGACGACCCCCGGGCCGGGCGGCGGCAGCCCCTTCGCCACCCGGACGGTGGCCATCGTCGCGGTCTCGGCGGTCATCGTGACCGCCGCCGCCACCGGAGCGTTCGTCCTGACCCGGGACGACGACAAGAAGATCCAGGCCAACGACAAGCCGGCCGCCTCCCCCTCCGCGCCCGCGAGTTCCCCGGCGGCGCCGCCCGCCCCGAGCGGGAACCCGCGCTCCGGCGGGGACCTCAAGCCGCTGATCGCCGGCTGGAAGGTGGTCATCAACCCGAAGTACGGCACCGCCTTCGACGTCCCGCCGGAGTGGAACGTGCTCGGCTCGGGCACGTCCATCGGGTTCGAGGACGCGACCAAGACCGACGGCGGCCCCTTCGTCATGATGTCCGCGCCGGCCTACCTCAAGGAGGACTGGTGCAAGGTCGACTCCGACAAGAACGGCAGTGAGGAGACGACCTCCCTCGCCGGCACCGGCACCAAGGGCGGCCAGGGCGCCAAGGACACCGCCTCCGCCTCCCGCAGCGAGGCCGGCACCTGGGTCTACGGCGGCTACGCGCAGAAGCAGCCCAAGGAGATCGTCAAGTTCACCGACCCGAAGGAGTACACCTCCACCTCCGGGCTCAAGGGTCACGTCACCACCGCGACCGTGACCGGCGTGCCCAAGGAGAACAAGTGCGACTCCGACGGCAAGAGCATCGCGTTCAGCTTCAAGACCGCCAACGGTGACTTCTCCACCTGGGTCCTCTACGGCGCCGCGGGCGTCCCCGGCGAGGTCGACCAGGCGACGTACGAGAAGATCCTCAGCACGGTCCGGCTGACCGAGGCCGCGCCGCCGAACTGATCCCGGCCCACCCCGGCCCCGCTCGTCCCCGCCGGTCCCCCACCCGGCCCCACCGCGTTCCCACCTCCGGGCCGGACATCCGCTTTCCGATAAATTCGGTTGGATTCCCGGCCCGGAGCGGAGAGAGTCCACGGGTGAGTCGACCCCCGAATCTCCCCTCCCCCACCCGCGCGCGCCGCCGGCCCGCGTGGGCCGGCCGCAACTACACCCTGCTGACGGGTGCCGCGGTCATCACCAACCTCGGCAGTCACGGGGCGCTCATCGCGGCCGCCTTCGCCGTGCTGGAGTCGGGGGGTTCCGGCGGGGACGTCGGCCTCGTCGCGGCCGCCCGTACGCTGCCGCTCGTCCTCTTCCTGCTCATCGGCGGCGCGCTCGCCGACCGGCTGCCGCGCCACCGCGTGATGGTCGCCGCCAACGCCCTCAACTGCGTCTCGCAGGGCGCCTTCGCGCTGCTCGTGCTCGCCGGGGACCCCCAGCTGTGGCAGATGATGCTGCTCACCGCGCTGTGCGGCACCGGAACGGCGTTCTTCAACCCGGCCGCCGAGGGCATGCTGCTCTCCAGCGTCTCGGGCGAGCACGCCAACCGCGCCTTCGCGCTCTTCCGGATGGCCATGAACGGCGCCGGCATCGGCGGCGCGGCCCTCGGCGGGGCGATGATCGCCGCGATCGGCCCCGGCTGGGTGCTGGCCGTGGACGCCCTGGCCTTCGCCCTCGCGGGCGCGCTCCGGGCGTTCCTGGACGTCGGCCACGTCGCGGAACGGGCCCCCGGCGGCGGCCTGCTGGCCGACCTGCGCGAGGGCTGGGTGGAGGTGCGGACCCGCCCCTGGTTGTGGAGCATCGTGCTCCAGTTCTCCGTGGTCGTCGCCGTCGTCGGCGCCGCGGAGGCGGTGTACGGGCCCCTCGTCGCCCGCGACCAGCTGGGCGGGCCGGCGCCGTGGGGCCTGGCCCTGGCCTGCTTCGGCGTGGGCACCATCGGCGGCGCCGTCCTGATGATGGTGTGGAAACCCCGCAGGCTGCTGCTGGTCGGCACGCTGTGCGTGTTCCCGCTGGCGCTGCCGTCGGCGGGGCTGGCGGTGCCGTTGCCCGTGTGGGCCCTGTGCGCGGTGATGTTCGTCAGCGGCGCCGCCATCGAGGTGTTCGGCGTCAACTGGATGACCACGATGCACCAGGAGATCCCGGAGGAGAAGTTCTCCCGGGTCTCCGCCTACGACTGGTTCGGCTCGGTGTCGATGCTGCCGCTCGCCACCGCCCTGGCCGGGCCCGCCGAGTCGGCGTTCGGCCGCGCCCCGTCGCTGTGGGGTTGCGCCGTGCTGGTGGTGGTCGGCACGGCCGCGGTGCTCTTCGTCCCGGACGTGCGGAACATGACCCGCAAGCCCCCCGCGGTGAAGGCCCCGGTGCTGCCCACCCCGACGGACAGCCCGAGCCCCGCCACCGTGTGAGGCGGGCCCGGTACCGGGCTCACCCCAGGCTGAAGGCGCCCTGTGGCGGCTCCGGCGAGGCCACCGCCTCCGCGTCCGGCACCGGCCGCGCGCCGCGCATCAGGCGGGCCAGGCCAGGGCCGGACTCCACCCGGGCCGGGAACGCGTCGCCGGCGCACCGCCGGGCCAGGGCGGCCACCGGCAGCGGGGAGTCGGAAGCCAGCAGCACCGCGTTGCCGAAGCGGCGCCCGCGCAGCACCGCCGGTTCGGCGATCAGCGCCAGCTCCCCGAAGGCGGCCGCGAAGTTGGCCAGTTGCGCCGCGAGGAACGCGAACGGCGCCCCGTCCGCCAGGTTGGCCGCGTACAGGCCGCCGGGCCTCAGCACCCGGGCCGCCTCCCTCGCGTACTCCACCGAGGTCAGCCGGGCCGGCACCCGCGAGCCGCCGAACACGTCCGCGACCAGGACGTCCGCGCTCGCCGCCGGAGCGGCCGCCAGCCAGGCCCGGGCGTCGGCGGCGTGCACCGTCACCCGCGCCCCGTCGGCGAGCGGCAGGTGCTCGGCGACCAGCTCCACCAACGCCGCGTCGAACTCCACGACCGTCTGCCGGGACCCGGGGCGGACCGCGGCGGCCCAGCGCGGCAGGGTCAGCGCGCCGCCGCCCAGGTGCAGCAGGTCCAGGGCGGCGCCCGGCTCGGCCGCGCAGTCCAGCACGTGCGCGAGCCGACGTACGTACTCGAACTCCAGGTGCTCGGGGTCGTCGAGGTCCACGTAGGACTGCGGCGCCCCGTCCACGGTCAGCAGCCAGGCCCGGTCCCGGTCCACGTCCGGCATCAGCTTGGCGGTGCCCTGGTCCACGTCCCGGATCACCGGGATCTGTTCGTCGCTCACCCCACCATTGTCCGGCGCGGGTCAGCCGCCCCAGACCTCCTTCGCGCCGGCCGTGTGCTCGGCGGCCTGGGCCAGTCCCGCGCGGGCTGCGGGATCCCGGCGCGCCGGGTCCAGGACGTTGCGTCCGAAGGCCCTGCGGGCCTGCGCGGAGGGGGTGATCAGCAGCACCCGCGCGCCCGCCGCCCGCAGCCGCTCGGCCTGGGCGGCGGGCGAGGGGATCTTCCCGGCGCCGAGCGCCATCGGCGCGATGATCACCACCCGTCGGTAGCCGGCGGCGATGTCCGCGTTGGTCGCGGAGCGGACCCCGCCGTCGATGAACCGGCGGCCCGCGACGGTCACCGGCGGCCACACCCCGGGCACGGCGCAGCTCGCCGAGACCGCGTCGACGAGGCCGGCGTCGCCCGCCCGCTCGAAGGCGGTCAGCTCGCCGCTCAGCGCGTCCACGGCGGTGACGACGAGGCGTCGCTCGGGCCATTCGTGCGAGACGAGGCGGGCCTTTAGTACCTCGCGGCGCACGGCCTCCGGGCCGGTGTCGGCGGCGAGGGCCATGGCGCCGATCCGCCTGCGGTACTGGGCGGCGTCGCGGGAGCGGGCCATCGCGACGGCGTAGCGGGCGAGCAGCCCCGCGCCGAACCGGGCCACGGCCTCGCCGCCGGCGTCGCCGAGCTGGCGCTCGTACAGCTGCCGCGGGGTGAGCAGCCCGGAGGTGAGCTGAGCGCCCACCACCGAGCCGGCGGAGGTGCCGACGACGAGGTCGGCGGTGGTCAGGTCGACGCCCTCGCGGGCGAGCCCGTACAGGATGCCGGTCTCCCAGCCGATGCCGGTGAGTCCTCCGCCGCCCAGTACCAGCGCCGTGTCGCCGTTCATGGCCCGTCCCCGTTCCGCCCGTGGTGCCCCGCCCGTGTGGTGACGGCAGTCTGACGCAGCGGGGCCGCCGTCACCACCCGCGGGGTGCTATCCGACCTCGGTCACCGTCCCGGCGCCGACGGTGCGGCCGCCCTCGCGGATCGCGAAGCCGAGCCCCGCCTCCAGCGGGACGTCCCGGCAGAGCTGCACCGTCATGGTGACGGTCTGCCCGGGCCGGGCCCCGGCGGTGCCGAGGTCGACGTCCCCGACCACGTCCGCGGTGCGGAAGTAGAACTGCGGCCGGTAGCCGGAGGCGATCGGGGTCGTGCGACCGCCCTCCCGCGCGGAGAGGACGTGGACCAGGGCGGTGAACCGTCGGGCCGGCCGCACGCTGTCCGGCGCGGCGACGACGTCCCCGCGCCGGACCTGGTCGCGGTGCACCCCGCGCAGCAGCAGGGCGACGTTGTCCCCGGCCTCGGCGGACTCCATCGGCTTGCCGAAGGTCTCCAGGCCGGTGACGACGACCGGGTCGCCGGCGCCGTCCCCGCCGAGCAGGCTGACACGGTCGCCGAGTCGCACCGTGCCCCGCTCGACGGACCCGGTGACGACGGTCCCGCGACCGGTGATGGTCAGGACGTTCTCGACCGGCAGCAGGAACGGCGCGTCCGTGTAGCGCACCGGTGTGGGCACGTAGGTGTCCACCGCGTCCAGCAACGCCTCGACGGCCCCCGTCCACTGCGGGTCGCCGCGCAGCGCGCCGAGTCCGGAGACCCGTACGACGGGCGCGGTGTCCCCGGCGTACCCGTGCGCGGTGAGCAGCTCGCGGACCTCCATCTCGACGAGGTCGGTGAGCTCCGGGTCCCCGGCGTCGGCCTTGTTGAGGGCCACCACGATGTGGTCGACGCCCACTTGCCGGGCCAGCAGGACGTGCTCGGCGGTCTGCGGCATGACCCCGTCGAGCGCGGAGACGACGAGGATCGCCCCGTCGAGCTGCGCGGCGCCCGTGACCATGTTCTTGATGTAGTCGGCGTGGCCCGGCATGTCGACGTGGGCGTAGTGACGGGTGTCGGTCTCGTACTCGACGTGCGTGAGGTTGATGGTGATGCCGCGACGGGCCTCCTCGGGGGCCCGGTCGATGCGGTCGAAGGGCACGTAGGCGGCGCCGCCCCGGTCGGCGAGGACCTTGGTGATCGCGGCGGTCAGGGTGGTCTTGCCGTGGTCGACGTGGCCCATGGTGCCGATGTTGAGGTGCGGCTTGGTGCGCGTGAAGGCCGTCTTGGCCATGATGTTCTTCCCGTGGCTCGCAGCTGGACGGGACCCCCGGGCGATCCGACCCTCCCCCTGTGGGGTCCGCCGGACGATCCGGGAAGGGTCAGGTTCGGGCGCCGTCGAATGCGGCGGCCACGGCGGGTGCTCCGGGTGCGGCGGCAGCCTTCGGCGCGTCCGCGACTGCGGACGGCGCTGCGGGGAAGGCGTACCGGAACATGTCGCCGATCCTGCCCGAGCGGTCGGGCGGGGTCGAATGGATTTCGTCGCCGTCAGGCGCCGTTGAGGGACTTGAGGGCCTCGCGCACCGACAGCGGTGCGAGGCGGGGGCGTTCGGCGGTGACGAAGGCGCGCACCGCGTCGGGGTCGGTCTTGGCGTACTCGCGCAGGGCCCAGCCGACGGCCTTGCGGATGAAGAAGTCGGGGTGCGCGGCCAGCCGGCGGCAGTGGGCGAAGAGCCGGTCGGCGTCGGTGGCGGACTTGCGGGTGAGCTGGTGGAGCAGTCCGGCGCGGGCGAGCCAGAGGTCCTCGCCGTCGACCCAGTCGTCCATGACCGCGCCCAGCCGCGGGTCGGCCGCGACGAGCGGTCCGACGGTGTGCGCGGCGAGCAGGTCGACGGTGTCCCACCAGGAGGTGGTGACGATCAGGTGCCGCACCACCGGCAGGAAGCCGGAGGAACAGCGCGCCACGTGTCGGCGCAGGTAGTCGACCGCGAAGTAGTGGTACTCACGCTCCGCGAGTGACCAGCAGCGCAGCGCGAGGGCGGCGCAGTCCGCCTCGGAGGGCCGCGGGGTGTCCTTCGTCACTGTGCGGGAGAGCGCGCGGCGCTCGGGGGTGCGGATGCCGAGGAAGGGGGCGACGCCCTTCATGTACGCGGTCATGGGTCCGGCCTGCGCCGGATCGGCGGCCGCGGCGTAGACGGCCGTCAGTCGTTCCATGAGGACGTCGGCGAGGGCGCTGGGCCCGGTCCCCGGGGGTGGTTGGGTGTTCGGCCGCATGAGGCCCAGATTACGGCGGTGCGTCGTACAGGTCGGTTAGTCTCCCGGAATGTCCCTCCTCCTCGCGCCGTGGACCCGGCTGTCGCTGCTCGTCGTGCTGCTGCTGGCGGCCGGCGCGTGCGTGGTGCTGTACGAGCCGCAGCGACTGCTGTCGCAGGGGTGGCCGCCGGAGCTGCCGTTGGGTGCGGCGGTCCTGGTGTTCGCGGGAGCGTACGGGCTGTGCACGGCGGCGTTTGTGCCGCGTCCGTTGCTGAACCTGGCGGCGGGGGCAGTCTTCGGGGCCCAGTTCGGGCTGGTCGCGGCCGTCGGGGGGACGGTGGTGGGGGCCGGCATCGCCTTCGGTCTGGGCCGGGCGATGGGGCAGGAGGCGTTGCGTCCGTACCTTCGCGGCCGGTGGCTGAAGGCGGCCGACGCGCAGTTGAGCCGGCACGGGTTCCGCTCGATGCTCGCGGTGCGGATCTTCCCCGGGGTGCCGTTCGCGGCGGCCAACTACCTGGCGGCGGTGTCGCGGTGCGGCTGGCTGCCGTTCCTGGGCGCGACGGCGCTCGGCACGATCCCGAACACCGCCGCCTACGTGATCGCGGGGTCCAGTGCCTCCTCGCCGGGATCGCCCGCGTTCCTGGTCTCGTTCGGGTTCATCGCGGTGTCCGGGGTGATCGCCGCGGTCGTGGCGTGGCGCAAGCGGCACCGCCTGGCGCCGGTCGTCGCGTACGAGCCGGTGCCCCAACACCCCCCTGTGGTCACGGCCGCTTCCCACGGGCCCTAGCATCGGACCCGAACTGCCCGACGATCACAAGGACGAGCGCACCCCGACATGAGCTGGTTCGAATCCCTAATCCTCGGTCTGGTCCAGGGGCTTACGGAGTTCCTCCCGATCTCCTCCAGTGCCCACCTGCGCCTGACCGCGGCGTTCGCCGGCTGGCACGACCCCGGTGCGGCCTTCACGGCCATCACCCAGATCGGCACCGAGGCCGCCGTCCTGATCTATTTCCGCAAGGACATCGCGCGGATCGTCTCGACCTGGTTCCGTTCCCTGTACACGAAGGCGCTGCGTTCCGAGCAGGACGCCAAGATGGGCTGGTTGGTGATCGTCGGCTCGTTGCCGATCGGCGTCCTCGGCCTGCTCTTCAAGGACCAGATCACCGGTCCGGCCCGTGACCTGCGGCTGACGGCCACCACCTTGATCCTGATGGGTCTGGTCCTCGGCTTCGCCGACTGGCAGGCCTCGCGCGACGAGGAGGGCGGCCGGCACCGGGTGGTCGTCCAGCGCAAGACGCTGAAGGAACTGGGCGTCAAGGACGGTCTGGTCTTCGGTCTCTGCCAGGCGATGGCGTTGATCCCCGGCGTCTCCCGCTCCGGTGCGACGATCTCCGGCGGTCTGCTGCTGGGCTTCACCCGTGAGGCCGCCGCCCGCTACTCCTTCCTCCTCGCGATCCCGGCCGTGCTGGCCTCGGGCGCGTTCGAGATCAAGGACGTGATGGAGAACCCGACCCACATCTCCTGGGGTCCGACGGTCTTCGCGACGGTGATCGCCTTCTTCGTCGGGTACGCCGTCATCGCGTGGTTCATGAAATTCATCACTACGAAGAGCTTCATGCCGTTCGTGATCTACCGGATTCTGCTCGGAATCCTGCTGTTCATCCTGGTGGGAGCCGGTGTGCTCAGCCCGCACGCGGGCGAATCCGGCGGCTGAACCAGGGCCGCACAGGTTGCGCTATCTAGCATTTCCTAGCGCCTGATTGCAGCATCACACCATGATCATCTCCCACTTGTCTCCCACTCAGGAGACCGGGAGGCGATCAGCCAGAAGTGCGCACCTGCAAAGTCGGGAGCAGAAAGGAGGGCCCGCACAGCAGTAGCTGTGTGGGCCCTTCTGCTTGGCGGCCGGCCCGGGTCAGTCGAGGCTGAGGCGCGCCAGCAGGCCCTGGACACGGCCGGCGAGCGCCTTCTCCGGGTCCGGGCTGATGGTGGCAAGTGCCACTGCGGCCGTCACGATGACGTCGCTCAGCTCCTTCTCGACGAGCTGCCAGCGCGGGCGGTGAGGAAGTCGAGGGTGTAGCGCTCGGGGTTGCCGTAGCCGGCCAGGCCCATGAGCTTGCCGGAGCTGGTCCAGTTGCCGAGTCCGAGGTGTTCGGCGACGGTCTCGTAGAACCAGCCCAGCGACTGGCTGAACGGGAACTGGCGCAGGGCCTTCAGTCCGTCGGCGGTGCCGTGGGCGAGGGTGGCGGAGACGCCGTCGCCGGAGCCGTCGACCACCAGGACGGCGGCCTCGTCGGAGCCGCTGGGGTGGAAGGCGGAGGCGGTGTGCGCGAGGTGGTGCTCGACCACGGTGACCTGCCGTGGCCGGTGGTGGCCGAACAGGGCGGGGGCGAGGAGTTCGGCGATCAGCTCGGCGTCCGTGCAGATGTTGCTCGGCGTAGGCCAGGCCGGGTTGAAGGCGATGGCGATCTCGTCAACGTCGGCCAGGGTGATGCCGGCCTCGGACAGGCAGTAGGCCGCGGCCACCGCGCAGGAGCGGGAGTTGTGGGGCTCGAAAAATCATCGTTGCTGGTCAGGTCGTGTTCGTGGGGTTGCTGGCATGATGCGCGGGTGATCGTTTCGTTGCTGTACCGCGCTACTCGCACGTTGCTCTCGATACCAGGGGTGTTGGTGCGTCGGGACACGGCGAAGGATGTCGAGTTGTTGGTGCTGCGGCACGAGAATGCGGTGCTGCGGCGTCAGATCACCGGTCCGGTGCGCTATGAGCCGGTCGACCGGTTCTGGTTGTCGGCGTTGTCTTCGCTGGTCCCGCGTCGTCGTTGGGCGGAGGTCTTCCCGGTCGTGCCGGGGACGCTGTTGGCCTGGCACCGCAGATTGATGGCGAGGAAGTGGGACTGCTCTGCCCGGCGCGGTCGTACCGGTAGGCCGCCGACTGCTGCCGCGCTGACGAAGCTGGTGCTGCGGCTGGCGGGCGAGAATCCGCGGTGGGGCCACCGCCGGATCCAGGGTGGACTTGTACGGTTGGGCCATTCGATCGCACCGTCCACGGTCTGGGAGATCCTGCACGCGGCCGGCATCGATCCGGCCCCGCGCCGGTCGGGTCCGAGTTGGCGGGACTTCCTCACTGCTCAGGCCGAGGGGATCATCTCGGCGGACTTCTTCCACGTGGACACGGTGCTGGGCACGCGCCTGTATGCCATGGCGTTCCTCGAGCACGGCCCCAGGAGGCTGCACATCACCGGGGTGACCCGGCATCCGACCGGGCAGTGGGCCACGCAGCAGGCCCGCAACCTCGCCACCGACCTCGGGACTCGCGTGGAGTTCCTGCGCTTCCTGCTGCGGGACCGAGACGCCAAGTACACGACGTCCTTCGATGCCGTCTTCGAGTCCGAGGACATGGACGTCCTGCTCAGTGCCCCACGAGCACCCCGTATGAACGCCCACTGTGAGCGGGTGATCGGCACGGTCCGCCGTGAGGTGTTGGATCATGTTCTGGTGCTGAACGAGGCTCACGCGCGACGGGTTCTGGCCGAATATCAGGATCACTACAACGGGCATCGGCCTCATCGGGCTCGGGATCAGCGGCCACCCGATGTGATTGCGCAGCCTGCCCCTGTCCGCTGCTTCCACGGGCGCAGGCTCCTGCGCACCCGCGTCCTCGGCGGCGTCATCAACGAGTACCGCTATGCGGCATGAACTGCAGCGATGACTTTCCGAGCCCTACAGGGCGTGCCACTTCGCCGAGGAGAAGCAGGTCGTCCCGGTGCACTGACGCAATGAACAGCGAGAGGGTGCCCAACCGTTGCGGCCGGGCACCCTCTTCGCGTACGTGTCTCAGGCGGTCGGCGCACCCGTCCGCAGGACGCGCACCACATGCCCCAGGATCTGTCCTCGGGGACACGGTCCGAAATGCCGGGAGTCGCTGCTGTACGGGCTGTCGCCCTTGACGGCGATGTGCCCGGGAGGCACGGGGCCCTGCTGTGACGATCCGGCGGGCATGGGGTCACCGGGCAGCGCGACAGCGCGCTTGATGTTCCACGGTGATTGGTCCAGGCCCCGGGGAGCGGGGCGACCGTCCCGCGGCCAGCCGTAGATGGGATCGGGCTGGGCGATGACGACCAGGTCGTCGGCCTTCAGATACCGGGCGCCCCTGCGGACGATGACCCGGGCGCCGGGGTGGAGCGTGGGTTCCATGCTGCTTCCGTCGACGTTGACGGCCACGTAAGTGCGCTTGACCCACCACACGACGGCGACCGCCGACACGGGGACGAACCCCAGCAGGTGCCAAGGGCGGATGCGTGCATTCACAGGGTTGCTCCGGATTCAATGGTCTCGGTGTAGTTCGACGCCTGAATAGTGAAGAGTCTCGCGTACTCCCCGCCGATCCTCATGAGTTCGTCGTGAGTGCCGGACTCCGTGATGCGGCCGTCCTCCAGAACGATGATGCGGTCAGCGTCACGGAGGACACCGAGACGGTGCGAGATGAGGAGGCTCGTGGCTCCCTCTCGGTAGACCTTCAGCTGGTCGTGCAGCTGTTGCTCTGCCGCCGGATCCATTCCCGAGCTGGGTTCGTCCAGGACGAGGAGGTCCCGGCCGACGCGCATGAGTGCCCGCGCCAGGGCGAGACGCTGCCACTGTCCGCCAGAGAGCACGACGCCCGCGAAGTCGGCGTCGGGGTCGCCCTCCGTCTCGGGGAACGTCCGGGAGAGCAACGTGTGATAGCCACAAGGCAGGCCCGTGAGGTGGTCGTGTATGCCGGCCTCCTTCGCCGAGGCCTCGACACGGGACTGGTCATCGAGCCGCTGTACGTCCCCGATGCCGATGTTCTCCGCGGCGGACAGATCGTAGCGGACGAAGTCCTGGAAGACGGCGCTAATCCGGTCACGCAGGGTCGGGAGATCGAGGTCGCGCAGATCCGTCCCGTCCCAGCGGATGGAGCCCTTCTCCGGGTCGTAGAGGCGCAGCAGCAGCTTTACGAGGGTCGACTTTCCGGCTCCGTTGAGGCCCACGAGCGCGAGGGAACTCCCCTGCTCGATGGTGAAGCTGACGCCGCGGAGTACCCACGGCCCGTCCTCGCTGTAGCGGAACCAGACGTCGTCGAACGTGATGCGGTGGGCCAGTGCAGGGGTGGCGCCGGAGGGGCGCGCGGCCGGCAGGTCGTTGGCGGTCGTGGTCACCTCCGCGTAGTGCCCGTAGAGGACCAGGGCATGGTGGTAGCTCGTCACCAGGGAGACGGTGGAGGTGAGCGAGGCCTGGACGCCGCCGATCGTGGTCATGAAGGCGGTGATGTCACCGGCGTTGAAGGCACCGGACACCGAGGCGTCGACTATCCAGATCATGCCGGCGCCGGCGATCACGGCGCCGAGAACCGCGAGGGGAGCCTGGGTGAGGAGCGCCTTGCGGTCCACCCGCTCCTCAGCGGCGTTGATGGCGCGGGTTTCGCGGTTCATCCGGTCGAGGAGGAACGGTCCGATCCCGAAGAGCTTGGTCTCCTTGATGGCGGAGACGTTGGTCATCAGGCTCTGGTAGAAGATCTGGCGCCGGTTGCGTGGGCTGATCGACCACACCATCTTCGCGCGCTGCTTGCTGAGGTGGAGCTGAATGGCCAGCGCGGGAAGGGCGGCCGCAACCGTCAGGACCGTCATCGTAGGGGAGATGAAGTAGAGCACCGTGAGGAGACCGGACACGGAGAGCGTGTTCTGGATCAGCCCGAACAGGGACTGGGTGATCGCCTCCGGTGCCCCGATCGCCGACTGCTGGGCGAGCTGGAGACTGTCGAGGAAACGGGGGGACTCGAACCTCGCGATGCCGTCGAACCTGTTGACCGAGGAGAACAGGTCGTTCTGTACGCGCATCACGATGTTGCGCGTGAGTCGTGAGCGTACGTACTGGGTCGTGAGGGGCAGCACGCCGGCGAGCAGTCCCAGAACGGCCATGCCGATGACAAGGCCGAGGGGACCCGGATCGGATCGGGTGGAGCCGTGGCCGACCTGGTTGAGGAGCCACTTCAGCTGAAGTGCGATGCCAGCGGGTATCAGCCCCTGGACGAGGGTGGAGAAGAGATAGACGAGGAAGGCGCCCGGACTGGCGCGCCAGGTGAGAGCGACGATGCTGACCGTGCGGGAGAGGAACTCCCGCCAGCCTCCGACGGTGGTCATAGGAATCCCTCCGCCCGTGCCCCGCCGACGGATCGGCGGGGCACGGGCCGTTTCAGATCAGGCGCACTGCGGGCCGCAGTAGAACCATTCGCTGCAGTTGTTGGGCGAGCAGCAGCGGGCGTACATCCTCGGGCCCTGGCAGCTGACCTCCCTGCGCGATAGCCATTCGCCGCAGGAGGTGCACGCCGACCAGGCCGCGGTCGCCGAGGTCTCCGGTGCCAGCCGGTGGAGCATGGCGTTGCCGAGCCGGGTGAAAAGCCTCATGTGTCTGTCTCGCCTTCTGTTTGGTGGATCGCTTCAGTCGTCCGGGCCGGTTCGGATCAGGCGCACTGCGGGCCGCAGTAGAACCATTCGCTGCAGTTGTCGGGCGAGCAGCAGCGGGCGTACATCCTCGGGCCCTGGCAGCTGACCTCCCTGCGCGATAGCCATTCGCCGCAGGAGGTGCACGCCGACCAGGCCGCGGTCGCCGAGGTCTCCGGTGCCAGCCGGTGGAGCATGGCGTTGCCGAGCCGGGTGAAAAGCCTCATGTGTCTGTCTCGCCTTCTGTTTGGTGGATCGCTTCAGTCGTCCGGGCCGGTCCGGATCAGGCGCACTGCGGGCCGCAGTAGAACCATTCGCTGCAGTTGTCGGGCGAGCAGCAGCGGGCGTACATCCTCGGGCCCTGGCAGCTGACCTCCCTGCGCGATAGCCATTCGCCGCAGGAGGTGCACGCCGACCAGGCCGCGGTCGCCGAGGTCTAGGCTCCGGAGCACTTGTTCTGCTTGTATCCGCAGCCCATCTCGATCGCCTGGCAGTCGCCGCAGACGGCCGTCGCCGTGGCCTCCGGCGCGAGTCTGCCGAGGAGGGCGTCGCCCATTCTGGTCAGGAGTTTCACCAGTGCTTTTCCTTCCGGTACGTATCGTGCTCACGCATCCGGCGTCGACTACGCCGGAAGTGCTTGGAGGTTCGGCTTGGAACCGGTGTGCGTGGCAGTGACGTACTGGTCGGCGTCCGCGATCACGGTCGTCGGGGTCGCGGTGATCGAGTAGAGGGAGGAGATGTCGCCGGGAGCCTCCTCGAAGACCACGGTGGCGAGGCCGTCGAGGCGATCCGCCATCTGCCGGGCCTTGCCCTGTTCACCGGCGATGACGACCACGATCCGGGAGCCGTCCAGACCGGTCTGGGCGGCGAACTCCGGCATGTCCTGCACGAATTCGTCGCACGCGCCGCAGCTGGTGGTGATGAACGACAGAGCCGCCGCGCCGCCCGCGAGCGATTCCGAGGCGAACACCTCGCCGCCGAGGGCGGGGGCCGAGAACATCGGCAGCTTCGTGCCTACCTCGGGGCCGGAAGGCGCGTAGGGGTCGACGGCTCGGCGCTGCTCCTCCTGGCGCCGCAACCGGCGCACGATGGCGAGGGACAGGGCCAGATTGAGAAGGCCGAGCGCACCGACGAGGACCATGCCTGCGACGACAAAGATCATTTCTACTACTCCGTTATGAGAGAGGCGAGGTCATCGAGGAAGGCGATGACCACGGTGAAGACGAGGGCGAAGGCTGCGGCGAGAGCCAGGCCGGCGAGCTCTCCCGTGCCGGAACCCGTGGTGAACACGAGCGCGAGGCCGCCGGCTGCCATCGCGGTGAGCAGGGCGTTTCGGATGACGTGCCGGATACCGAGAGGAGAGGCGGCCCGCCCGAAGCAGGCGCAGACGATCTTCGTCCGGGACCGGGACGAGTGGACGGCCACCCCGGTGAAGACGGAGAAGAGGAGCAGCGCGGCGGCGAACCCGAAGCCCTGGAAAGGGAGTCCGGGTGTCAGGGCGATCGCCGTGACCAGCTCCGCACCGATCAGCGCGCCCGCGGCGATCGGTGCGTACCGCTGTAGCCCTGGAGCCGCACGCCCCAGCACCTCCTCCACCATGACCCGGGAGTCCCGCGGGGCACGGATCTTCCCGATGCCGGAGACCAGCAGTGTGCCGAGGAGGGACAACTGGATTGCCGCCATGAGGTAGTTCACCGTTCGGCCACCTTCCTCTTCTCATAGGGCGAGAGGAAGGTGCAGGTCGGCGGCTCCTCAGAGTCGTGAACGCCCCTCCTCATGATCATGAACTGTAACGTCTCGTCCGGACAGCCCGTAGATACCCACCGACGTAGTCCCTGAGGATGCGGTAGGCGGGGGTGGCCGGCGCTGAGGAGGACCCCTCGCCCGCGGCGAAGGACACCTCCTGGCAGAGGTCGAGGAAGGCCTTGTCCCGTCGCCGCTCGGGGTACCAGACGAACTGGGACGCCGAGCGTTTCGCGATGGTGGACGCCACCTGCCACTCGCCCTCGTGACCCGGCTCGCCGGCGCGGTAGAGCAGGTGGAAGTCGTGCATGACGGGCTGGGGGGCGAACAGGCGCCAGTCAGGCAGCATCTGCAAGGTGGGGTCGAACCTGCGAAGCCGGTCGAACGAGCGCAGCGGGTGCTGGCTCAGCACGGTGACGGTCAGGGCGGCACCCAGGGCCACCTCGACGCAGGTGGTGGCGAGCGAGCTCCGGCGACTGCCCACGTGGGCCTCGCGCAGGACGCGTCGTACGATCCCGCTCACAGCACACGCTCGCCGGTCGCGGAGACGGTTGCCGCGGCACGCTCGGCGGCGCGGTGCGAGTGCAGCAGCCGCCCGGGGCGGAAGCCGTCCAGCACGTGGAGTGCCGCCTAGCGGAGGCCGCTGTAACCGGTGGGGAGGGCTTCGGGAGCGCGGTCGGCGGGGTCCATGCCGGTGAAGCGCACCCCGTGCTGGGCAGCGTTCATGTCGGCGATCGTGATCACACGGTCCGGGCTACCGGCCAGGTCGACGGAGTCGGGCAGGACGCCGGCGCCTGAGGTGTCGAACACCGCGTGCACATCCTGCGGTGCGGCGTCGCGGACGCGCCGGGGCCAGCCCGGTCCGTACGGCACCGCGGTCGCACCCAGCGCGGTAACCCGCTCCAGGTCGCTGGCGCCGACGGTGCCGACGACGGTGATGCCGCGGGCCGCGGCCAGCTGAACGGCGATCGCGCCGACGCTGCCGGCGGCTCCGTGGACGAGCAGGGTCTGCCCGGGCGCGAGGTTCAGGTGCTTCAGGGCGCGGAAGGCCGTCTCGCCCACGGTCGGCAGCGCCGCCGCGGTCTCCCAGGACAAGGCGGCCGGCTTGGCCACAGGGGCGGGCATCAGGGCGTACTGGGCGTAGGAGCCGGCCGGCGTGACGCCGAACACCTCGTCACCGATGGTGAATCCGGTGACGGCTTCCCCTACGGCGTCGATGACTCCGGCGGCGTCCGCCCCGGGGACCAGGGGGAACACGGCGGGGAAGACCCCGGCCACGTCACCTCGGCGGATCTTGCTGTCGAGTTCTGGTGCTGAACGAGGCTCACGCGCGACGGGTTCTGGCCGAATATCAGGATCACTACAACGGGCATCGGCCTCATCGGGCTCGGGATCAGCGGCCAGCCGATGTGATTGCGCAGCCTGCCCCTGTCCGCTGCTTCGACGGGCGCAGGCTCCTGCGCACCCGCGTCCTCGGCGGCGTCATCAACGAGTACCGCTATGCGGCATGAACTGCAGCGATGACTTTCCGAGCCCTACAGGGCGTGCCGTCGACCGCATCGAGGTCTACAACGTGGAGGTCCAGGCCCTCGACTGACCATGGAGCAGGAGATCGCCGATTTGCTGCAAACCAGGTGGCTGCGCTTCGTGGCCGGCGAGGAGAGCACTGGAAAGTGCCATCTCCCACTGCTCTCCCATTCAATCTTGTGAGTGGTGGAAACAGCAGGTCAGAGCCGCTCAGAACCTCGACTTGAACTGGTTCATGAAGTTCATCTCCACCAAGAGCTTCATGCCGTTCGTGATCTACCGGATCGTGCTGGGCATCGTGTTGTTCGTGCTGATCGGCACGGACGTGCTCAGTCCGCACGCCGGCGAGTCGGGCTCCTAGCGGGCCGTACGCTCACCACTTCGCGTGAATCGGAGGCCGCCGAGGACGCGGGTGCGCAGGAGCCTGCGCCCGTCGAAGCAGCGGACAGGGGCAGGCTGC
>NZ_JBEZKS010000096.1:0-18075 GCF_040651775.1 Streptomyces sp. NPDC048383 | reverse complement strand
TCCGGCGCGGCCCGCGCCGGATCCCCGGGGTTTCGTCGTGCCGTGCACGCCCCGGGGCCGGTGTTCCGGCGTCCCGGGGCTCCCCGACGTCCTAGTCGAGGTAGTCGCGCAGCACCTGCGAACGCGACGGGTGGCGCAGCTTCGACATGGTCTTCGACTCGATCTGACGGATGCGCTCACGGGTGACCCCGTACACGCGACCGATCTCGTCGAGGGTCTTCGGCTGGCCGTCGTTGAGGCCGTAACGCATGGAGACCACGCCCGCCTCGCGCTCGGAGAGCGTCCCCAGGATCGACTGGAGCTGCTCCTGGAGGAAGGTGAACGACACCGCGTCGGCCGGTACGACCGCCTCGGAGTCCTCGATCAGGTCACCGAACTCGCTGTCGCCCTCCTCACCCAGCGGGGTGTGCAGGGAAATCGGCTCACGGCCGTACTTCTGGACCTCGATGACCTTCTCGGGGGTCATGTCGAGTTCCTTGCCCAGCTCCTCCGGAGTGGGCTCCCGGCCGAGGTCCTGGAGCATCTGACGCTGCACGCGGGCGAGCTTGTTGATGATCTCGACCATGTGCACGGGGATGCGGATGGTGCGCGACTGGTCGGCCATGGCACGCGTGATCGCCTGCCGGATCCACCAGGTCGCGTACGTGGAGAACTTGAAGCCCTTGGTGTAGTCGAACTTCTCCACCGCGCGGATCAGACCGACGTTGCCCTCCTGGATCAGGTCCAGGAAGAGCATGCCGCGGCCGGTGTAGCGCTTGGCCAGCGAGACCACGAGACGGAGGTTGGCCTCCAGCAGGTGGTTCTTGGCACGCCGGCCGTCCTCGACGAGGATCTCCAGCTCGCGCTTGAACGCGGGCTTGTGGTCCTCCTCCTCTTCGAGCTTGTACTCGGAGAACAGGCCCGCCTCGATGCGCTTGGCGAGCTCGACCTCCTGCTCGGCGTTGAGGAGCGGCACCTTGCCGATCAGCTTCAGGTAGTCCTTGACGGGGTCGGCGGTGGCACCGGCCACCATGACCGTCTGCGCCGGGGCGTCGTCCTCGTCGTCGTCGGACAGGACGAAGCCCTGGGTGCCGCCGATCTTGGGGGCCTCCTCCTCCGGCTCGTCGGCGAGGTCCTCGGCTGCCCAGTCCTCGCCCACGGCGGCGGGGGTCTCGCCCTCGTCGGAGTCCTTCGCGCCCTTCTTGCCGGCGGCGGTCTTCTTGGTCGCCGTCGCCTTCTTGGCGGCGGTCTTCTTGACCGTGCGCTTCTTGGGCTCGGCGGCGGCCTCGGCCGCCACCTCCTCCTCGGCGCCGGTCGACGAAGCGGATATCGCCGCCGCGGTGGCCGGGACCGCCGTCTTGCGCGCGCCGATGGGGCGCGGCGCGGCGGCCGCCTTCTTGGTCACGGTGCGGGCCGGGGCCGCGGCCGCCTTGCGGGGCTTCTTGGCGGGAGCCTTGGCGGCGGGGGCGGCGCTGACGTGGAGGGCGACGCCCTCCTCGTCCAGGACCTGGTTCAGGCTGCGCAGGACCCGCTTCCACTGGTCCACCGGGATGCGTCCGGCCTCGAAGGCCTGGCGCACGTCGTCACCGTTGATGTGACCCTGCTCGCGGCCGCGCTCGACGAGCGCGACGAGGGCCTCCGATTCGGCGATCTCCGGAGGGAACGTACGGGACGGGCTGAGCGACACAAGGAGCCTCTCGTTGCGAACAGATAAGGGGTGAGCGGGACATCATCGCGCGAACTCGGGAAACAGACCCGAGGGGGGTCTGTATTCCGGGGCCGCGCGAGGACACCTGTCGGTTCATCGCATGCCCGAGTCGATTCGTTACGCGCTGAATTGAGTGACCTGCGCCACGCTGTGGCCGCGCAACCGATCCGGCGAAGATCCGTCCGCTCCGCGAACGCCTTTCCGTAGGCCCTCCTCTCAGTCCGTTTTGCGGGCTTCGATGAGGAAACGGGCGGTATGCGCGACGAACGGGCCCTCGCGTTCGATACGTTCGTGGAGCTCGCGCAGCCGGTCCCGGTACTGCCCGACCGTGAAGCCGGGCACCATCCAGATCACCTTCCGTAGAAAGTAGATCACGGCTCCGATGTCATGGAACTCCGTCCGCAGTCGTTCGGAACGCAGATCGAGCACTTCCAGGCCCGCCTTCGTGGCGTCGCTCACCGCGTCGTCGGGGTGCCGGCCGCGCCGGACGTGTTCCGGCTGCGGGCCGAGGAAGTACTCGACGAGCTCGAAGACGCTCGCCGGGCCGACCTGCTGGGAGAGGTAGGCGCCGCCCGGCGTCAACACCCGGGCGATCTCGTCCCACCAGATGGTCACCGGGTGTCGACTGGTGACCAGCTCGAAGGCCCCGTCGCCGAAGGGCAGCGGAGGTTCGTCGGCGTCCGCGACCACCACCGCGCCCATGGGGTGCAACAGGCGGGTCGCCTTCTCGATGTTCGGCGGCCACGATTCGGTGGCCGCCATCAGCGGCGGCAGCGGGCCCGATCCGGCGAGCACCTCACCGCCCCCGGTCTGGATGTCCAGAGCGGAGCGCACCCCGGCCAGCCGCTCGCCGAGGAGCCGCTGGTAGCCCCAGGAGGGCCGCTGCTCGGTCGCCCGCCCGTCGAGCCAGGAGAAGTCCCAGCCGTCCACGGACACGGATTCGGCCTCGGCGACGAGATGGTCGAAAGTGCGCGTCATGTCTCGATCGTCCCAGCTCCGGTGCCGGGGAACCAGTGGATAAGTCGACTACAGTGGGCGGCGGGCCGTGACTGGCGTTCGGGTGGATCACCACCGGGGAGCGGCCCGGCGTACTCCGTACGTCGACTGCCGCGCGCCTGGGCGAACCGCGATCCGCAGCGACGTTCAGGAGACCCCATGACGACTGCCACTGCCCAGCTGATGGACGGCACCGCCGTCGCCCGCCGCATCTCGGAGCGGACCGCCGCCCTCGCGGCGAAGATCACCGAGCGCACCGGCACCGCCCCCTGCCTGGCCACCGTGCTCGTCGGCGAGGACCCGGCCTCCGTCACCTACGTACGCATGAAGCAGAACCGTTGCGCCAAGGCCGGCATCACCTCCCGCCACGTGGAACTGCCGGCCGCGACCACCACCGAGGAACTGGTCGCCGCCCTCACCGAGCTCTCGGCGGACCCGCGGATCAGCGGCATCCTGCTGCAGCACCCCGTCCCGGACCACATCGACGAGCGCGCCGCCTTCGAGGCCATCGCCCCCGACAAGGACGTCGACGGGGTCACCATGCACTCCTTCGCCGCCATGGGCTTCGGGCTGCCCGGCTTCGTCTCCTGCACCCCCGGCGGCATCATGCGCCTGCTGGAGGCCTACGACGTGGACCTCACCGGCAAGCACGCCGTCGTCGTCGGCCGCAGCGCCATCCTCGGCAAGCCGGCCGGCATGCTGCTGCTGGAGCGCAACGCCACGGTCACCTACTGCCACTCCCGCACCGTCGACCTGCCCTCGATCGTGCGGCAGGCGGACGTGCTGGTGGCCGCCGTCGGCAAGGCCGAGTTCATCCGCGGCGAGGACATCAAGCCGGGCGCGGTCGTACTGGACGCCGGCTACAACGCCGGCAACGTCGGCGACGTCCACTTCGAGTCGGCCGCCGCCCGTGCCTCCCTGATCACCCCGGTGCCCGGCGGCGTCGGCCCGATGACCATCGCCGTCCTGCTGGAGCAGACGGTGCAGGCCGCGGCCGCTCAGGCCGGCCTGGACCTCGCGGCACTCTGACCCCACCCCACCCGACCCGGCGCGACGGCGTCCGGCTCGCCGCGGCCGGGGGTGCGGCGCGGGGGCGCGCGGACGTTCCTGACCGTCCGGAGCCGTCTCCGGTCGTCCCCCGGGGGACCCGGCCCTCCGTGGTGCGTCCCAGGCCCTCCGTGGTCGTCCCCGGTCGTCCCGGGCCGGACGGGTCCGCTCCGCACCCGACCGTCGCGCGCGGCGTTCCGTTCGGGCCGGGGCTGGCCGGGGCGTCGGCGCGGCGGGCCGGTTCGGCCCGGAGGCGGTCGGGGGCCGTCCTCGCACACCCGCTCGGCGGCCGTCCGGGGCTGACGGACGGCGGTGAGCACGGCGGCGGCCGGTTCGCCGGGACCCCGGTCGCGCGGCGCGGCGTCGTACGCGCCGGCCCGCACAGCGGCCCCGGACGGGCGCACGAGGATGGCAGCCCGTCGCCGATGACCGATGCGCGGTGGACCTGCCGGATCCCGACCGGCGACCACCACGTCGGCGGCCCCGTCGTCACACGTCGCCCGCCGGAAAATGTCGTGCCGCGACGCCGGTCGCGGGGCAGACTCGCCGCATGGTGGACATGGGGGCATTCCGGGAAGCGGTGGACGGCTGGGCGGCCGGCGGGGCAGGTGGGCCGGCCGCTGATCTGGCCGCGGGGCTCGGGCTGCGGACGGCGGTACTGCTGGAGGGGCCGAGCGACCTCGAAGCCGTCGAGGCCCTGGCCGAACGACACGGCCGTGACCTCGCCGCCGAAGGGGTGTCCGTCCTGTCGATGCGCGGGGCGATGAACGTCGCCCGGTACGCCGCCCTGCTCGGGCCCCCCGGACTGGGTCTGCGCCTGACCGGACTGTGCGACGAGAACGAGCAGGGCTTCTACGAGCGCGGCTTGGAGCGGGCCGGCGCACCGGACGCGACCTTCTTCGTGTGCGCCGCGGACCTGGAGGACGAACTCATCCGCACGCTCGGCACGACGCGCGTCGAGGAGATCATCGAAGCCGAGGGCGACATCCGCGCCTGGCGGACCCTGCTGCACCAACCCGCCCACCAAGGCCGCCCCCGGCAACGGCTGCTGCGCCGCTTCCTCGGCACGCGCAAGGGCCGCAAGATCCACTACGCCCGCCTCCTGACGGAGTCCCTCCCCCCGGGCCAGGCCCCGACCCCCCTCGCGAACCTCCTCGAAAACCTGTGACCTGTCCGGCCGGACCGTCCGCGGCAACGAGCCCGCCGGCCCGACCGTGTCGACGGGCCTCGGAGGTGGGCCGGTGCGGATCGTGAGCGGATCCACCGGGGCGTGGCGCGGCCGCCGGCGCGCGTTTCTCAGGGGAGGGGCTTACGTGGGAGGTAATCGACCCCGGTCCGGGGCGGCGGCACAGTGGGCGCATCGGGTTCCGGGGGCGCGCACTCGCCTCCGGGGTCCGGTACCCAGCCCGCGCACCCGACCTCGATGGAGGCTGACCGCCATGTCCGCGACCCTGTTCGGTATCGCCCGCACCACCGTCCCCCGGACCGCCCTACGCCGCTTCCTCGCGCTGGACGCCGTCGTCACCTCCGGGAACGGCCTGGCGTACGCGGCCTTCTCCGCCCCGCTCGGCCGCCTGCTCGGCGTCGACGGGAGGCTCCTGCTCGGCCTCGGGGTCTTCCTGCTCCTGTACGGCGCCGGCGTGGGACTGCTCGCCACCCGGCCCCGGCCGGCCGGCTTCCCGGTGAAGATGGTGATCGAGGCCAACTACGCCTGGGCGGTGCTCAGTCTGGTCGCCCTGTTCATCGGCCCGGCGCCCACCACCGCGGGCGCGGTGTGGATCCCGGCGCAGGCGCTGACCGTCGCCTCGTTCGCGCTGCTCCAGCAACTGGCGCTGCGCGCACCGGAGTCAGGAAGCCGTTGAGCGCAGGTACTTCGCCGTCGCCGCGTCGGCCGGCAGGAGCGTTTCGATGGCCAGCTCGGCGACGGTCACGTCCATCGGCGTGTTGAAGGTGGAGATCGACGACACGAAGGACAGGATCTGCCCGTCGTGTTCGACGCGCAGCGGCAGCGCGATGTACGGGACCTGCTCGCGGGCCTCGGCGTCGCCGGGTCGGTCCGCGACCGGGTACGCGGCGACCTCCTCGTACAGGGCGCGCAGCGCGGGGGAGCGGGCCAGCGCGATCTGTCGCTCCATCTGCTCCAACAGGTGACCGCGCCACTCGCGCAGGTTGTGGATCCGCCGGGCGAGACCCTCCGGGTGCAGGGTGATCCGCATGACGTTCAGGGGCGGGGCCAGCAGGTGTTCCGGCATCCCGTCGAGGAGCGCCATCACGGCCCGGTTCGCGGCGACGACGTCGTACGTGGCGTCGACCACCAGGGCCGGGTACGGCTCGTAGGCCGTCATCAGCCGTTCCAGGCTCTCGCGGAGCACCTCCATGGCCGGGGCGTCCAGCGCCGTGTGCGCGTACCGCGGGGCGTAACCCGCCGCCACCAGAAGGGCGTTGCGGTCCCGTACCGGTACGTCGAGGTGCTCGGCGAGCCGCAGCACCATCTCCTCGCTCGGCCGGGACCGGCCCGTCTCCACGAAGCTGATGTGTCGGGAGGAGGAGTCGGCGCGGCCCGCCAGCTCCAACTGGCTGATGCCGCGCCGCTCCCGCCAGGTGCGCAGCAGATGTCCCACAGTCGCCGTCGTCATGGCTCCGACGTTAGCCGAGGAGCGCGGCGGCGAAGCCCCTCGGGGACACGCTCGGACCGTGCCGCGGAGGGGCCCGCGCGGGCCGTGCTGTGCGAACCTTGACCCCACGTCACGGACGTACGACGGGCGTACCCGAGGATGAGGAGCCGGTGCATGCCGAGTGAGCCGCTGTCGCAGAAGGAGATCGAGGACCGCCTGCGGGAACTCCCGGGTTGGGCCTTCGAGGACGACCGGATCGTCCGCACCTACCGGTTGGGCACGCACTTCGCGGCCGGCGCCCTGGTCGTCCACATCGCCGCCGTCCAGGAAGAGTTGAACCACCACTCGGACCTGACCCTCGGCTACAACACCGTCAGGTTGTCGGTCAACAGCCACGACGCCGGCGGCGCCGTCACCGCGACCGACTTCGCGCTCGCCGAACGCGTCGAGACCCTCGCCCCGGCCCACGGCGCGAGCTGAGCCCGTCGTGGGGGCCGGGGACGAGGGCCCGCTCCACTACACCGGCTCCAGCCGCCACCACTGGGACGGGGAGTCGGTGTCCTCGCCCTGACGGGCCCGGCCCTCCTCATCGGCCTCCAGGGACAGCCCGCTGATGCAGGCGATCAGCGACACCACCCCGGGGTCGTCCAGGTGCCGCTCGACGAGCCACTCCTGGGCGCCGAAGGCGTTGGGCCGCCACACCTGCACCCGGGCGCCGGCGTCCGTCGAGGCGTTCGCGACGTCCAGGCGCCGCTCGTTGTCCTCGCTCACCACGTGGAAGACGCCGCCCCCGCTGTGCACGGGGGAGATCCGCCAGCGGCGGGCCGTCGCCGGCGCGGGCGGCCCGTCCGGGCCGACCCGCACCCGCGAGGCGCCCTCCAACTGGAGCACCAGCCCGCTCTCGACGTTCCTGATCCGGTAGAGCCCGTCGGAAAGGTTCACGCCGGCGCCCTCAGACGTCGAAGACGGCCGGGTCCGGCCCGATGCGCCGGCCCGCCGCGCTCGCGCCGAGGGCGTCCAGCGCGGCGAGGTCGGCGGCGTCCAGCTCGAACCCGAAGACGTCCAGGTTCTCCCGGATCCGGGCGGGGGTCACGGACTTCGGGATCACCACGTTGCCCAGCTGGAGGTGCCAGCGCAGCACCACCTGGGCGGAGCTGCGGCCGTGCCGGGCGGCGATCTCCGCGACGGCGGGCAGCGTCAGCAGCTCCTTGCCCTGACCCAGCGGGGACCAGGCCTCGGTGGCGATGCCCCGCTCCGCGTGCAGGGCGCGCAGTTCCTCCTGCGGGAACAGCGGGTGCAGCTCGATCTGGTTCACGGCGGGCACGAGGTCGCTCACCTCGCCGAGCCGCTCCAGGTCCCGGGGACGGAAGTTCGACACGCCCACCGCCTTCGCCCGACCGTCGGCGGCGATCTCCTCGAAGGTCTTCCAGATGGTGAGGAAGTCCTCGCGCATCGGGCGCGGCCAGTGGATCAGGTACAGGTCGACGTGGTCGAGGCCCAGCTTGCCGAGCGAGTCCTCGAAGGCGCGCAGCACCGCGTCCCGGTCCCAGGTCCGCTTCGGCCCGTTCCACAGCTTGGTGGTGACGAACAGCTCCGCGCGCGGCAGGCCGGACTCGGCGAGCGCCCGCCCGGTGCCCTCCTCGTTGCCGTACACGGCCGCCGTGTCGATGCTGCGGTAGCCGGCCTCCAGGGCGGTGCCGACGGCCTGTCGCGCCTCGGAGTCCGGGACCTGCCAGACGCCGTAGCCGAGCCGGGGCATGAGCGTGCCGTTGTTGAGCTTGACGGTGGGGACCTGGTTCACGTGCGGTCGATTCCCTCGGGTCGGTGCGGTCGCGGCCCGCCACGGGGTACGGGTACGGGCCACGGTGTACGGGGGGCCACAACCGGCCCCCCGTACACCGTATTCCCGCCGGCCGGCGCGATGTCGGCCGGCCGGCCCGGTGCCCGCGAACCGTGCCGACCGGCGCCGTGCCCGCGAACCGTGGCGGCCCGCCCCGTGCTCGCGAACCGTGTCACGTCGTACCGAGGTACGCCTCTCTCACCCGGGGATCCGCCCGCACCTCGGGCGCCGTCCCCTCGGCGAGGACCGTGCCGAGGTCCAGGGCGACGACCCGGGCGCACAGGTCCATCACGAAGGCCACGTTGTGCTCGACCAGCAGCACCGCGCAGCCCTCCTCCTGGGCGAGCCGGCGCACCACCGCGGCGAGCTGCTCCCGTTCCGGCGCCGACATCCCCGACGCCGGCTCGTCGAGCAGCAGCACCCTCGGCGGGTCGGCCACGGCGCGCGCCAGCTCCGCCATCCGGGCCCGGCCGACGGGCAGCCCGCCCGCGTACCGCTCCCCGAGCGACCCGATCCCGCAGGAGGCCAGGACCCGTCGACCCCGCTCGCGCCGCTCCCGCTCCCGGCGGCGGCGCGTCGGGAGCGCCAGCAGGTCGGCGCCGAGACCGCCCCCGCCGCCCCGCCACTCCTGGGCGACGAGCAGGTTGTCGGCCACGCTCAACTGCCCGAACAGCTGCTGGCGCTGGAACGTACGGCGCATCCCGTGCCGGGCCCGCCAGACGGGGGAGCGACGGGTGACGTCCGCCCCGTCGAGCAGGATCCGCCCCCGGTCGGGCCGCCGGATCCCGGACAGTACGTCGAACAGCGTGGTCTTGCCGGCACCGTTCGGCCCGATCAGCCCGCACACCTCCCCGGCGCGGACCCCCAGGTCCACCCCGGTCAGGGCCCGCACCCCGCCGAAGCGCACACTGATCCCGCACGCCTCCAGCACGTAGCCGCTCATGTCGCCATCCCCAGGTAGGCCTCGGTCAGCCGGTCCGGCTCGACCTCGGCCCGCGGGCCGCACCAGGAGACCCGGCCCTGGGAGAGGTAGGCCACGGTGTCGGCGATCCCCAGGATCTCCGCCGCCTTCTCCTCCACCAGCAGCAGCGCGCTGCCGGCGTCCCGGATCTCGGTGAGCAGCCCGTACACCTCGTCCACGACGCGCGGCGCGAGCCCCAGCGAGGGCTCGTCCGCGATCAGCACCTGCGGCGGGCGCTCCAGCAGCGGGGCGAGGGCCAGCATCTGCTGCTCCCCGCCCGACAGCGCTCCGGCCACCACGGCCCGCCGCTCCCCGAGGCGCGGGAAGCGGTCGTAGACGGCGGCCCGGGCGGCGGCCTCCGGGAGGTGGAGGGTCAGGTTCTCCTCGATGGTGAGCGCGGGGAAGATCCCCCGCCCCTCCGGTGCCAGCAGCACCCCGGCCCGGGACCGCAGGACCGGCCCGTCCCCGGTGGCGTCCCGACCGCCGACGAGGACCGCCCCGCCGGTGACGGGCAGCAGCCCGGCGGCGACCCGGCAGGCGGTGGACTTCCCGGCGCCGTTGGGCCCGAGCACGGCGAGGATCTCGCCCCGGCGCACGGTGAGGCCGACCCCGCGCAGGACGAGCCCGCCGTCGTACCCGGCGGTGACGTCACGCAGCTCCAGCGCGGGCACGCCCGGCGCCGCCGCGCCCCGGCCCGCGTGCCCGCCCCCGGACGCCGCGGGCCGACGGGCGGGCGGGACGGTGACCGGGCCGGCGGTGGTGCCCGGCTCCGGCTCCTCCCGCGCCACCGGAGCGGTTCCGGTCCCGGTTCCGGGCGACGGGTCCGCGCCGGCGGGCGCGGCGCCCCCGGCGGCGGCCGCCGCCCGCCGTGCCCGGCGTACCGGGAGGGCGGCGCAGTACCCGTCCGGATCGTTGGCGAGGGCCAGCCCCGCCAACCCGAACAGGATCACCGGGAGGTGCGCCGATTCCGTCACCCAGTCCGACAGCACCCGCGGCGCCACGGCGAACACCAGCCCCGCCACCACCGCGTACTGCGGCCGCCGCACCCC
Organism: Streptomyces sp. NPDC048383; assembly: GCF_040651775.1. Taxonomy (NCBI): domain Bacteria; kingdom Bacillati; phylum Actinomycetota; class Actinomycetes; order Kitasatosporales; family Streptomycetaceae; genus Streptomyces; species Streptomyces sp. NPDC048383. Next base: position 7,880 of record NZ_JBEZKS010000096.1, on the reverse strand, counting down.
GGCCGCCACGACGACCGCGAGCCACACCAACCCCGTCATGGCCGTGAAGTCGGTCGCCGTGATCCGGGTGTTGTACGAGGCGTACAGGACCCCGCCGAACCCGGCCAGACCGGCCGACAGCATGAACAGCGTCAGCTTCGTGCGCAGGACGGACACCCCGGAGGCCATGGCCGCCGCCGGCGCCGACCGTACGGCGAGCATCGCCCGCCCCGACGGCGAATCGCGCAGCGCGCCCAGCGCGGCGGCCACGACGGCGACCAGGACGACCAGGGCCACCCCGAAGGCCCGGTCGTCCGACAGGTCCAGCGGGCCGATCACCGGCCGCGGGACGGACCAACCGGAATCCCCGTTGCGCAGCCACCGCAGTTGGAACAGCACCTGGTCGGCCAGGAAGGCAAGCGCCAGCGTGGCCAAGGCGAGAGAACGCCCGCCGAGCCGCAGCGCCGGCAGCGCGACCAGCGCCCCGAGCAGGGCCGCCACGCAGGTGCCCACCGCCAGCGCCGCCACGAAGGGCCAGCCCCGACTCATCAGCAGGCCCGCGACGAGCGCGGACCCGGTGACGAAGGTCGCCTGGGCCAGCGACACCATCGCGCCCAGCCCGGTCACCACGGTGAACGACATGAACACCAGCGCGATGGCCAGGCCCTGCGCGAGCAACCCCGTCCAGAAGGGCGTGGTGACGGTGTAGAACGCCGCGCACAGCAGGGCGGCGGCCACCGCCCAGCCACCCCAACGGCGGTTCCACGACGCGCCCGCGAGATGGTCCGGGGACGGTACGTCGACCGCGGCGACCCCGGCGGTGCGCGCCCGCCGGGTCAGGACGAGCAGCCCCCCGAACAGGATCAGGAACGGCACCGCCGTGCGGAACCCGGTGATCCCCTCGGCGAAGGAGGCGTAGCCGGCGACCAGGTTCTGCAGCACCCCGAGCCCCAACCCACCCGCGAAGGCGAGCGGTACGGACGCGAACCGGCCGATCACGGCGGCGGTCGCCGATACGAACAGGAACAGGGTGAAGTCGTGCGCGGACAGCCCCAGCAGCGGGGTCGCGAGCACCCCCGCGAGCCCCGCCAGACCCGACGAGATCATCCACGCCACCGAAGACAGCCGGTCGGCACTGATCCCGCGCAGCTCGGTCAGCGACCGGTTGTCGACGGCGGCCCGCAGCCGCAGCCCCAGCCGGGTGCGCCGCATCAGCACCCACAGGGCGACGGCCACCACCGCGGTGACGACCCAGGTGATCAGCTGGTCGGAGTCGATGCCCACGCCGTCCGCGAGCTGCCAGGACGTGGCCGGGCTCGGCCCCACCCCGGGCAGCCCGAACTGGTTCTCGGCGGGCGCGACCGGCGCGCCCGCCGCGCCCAGCAGCTCCACCGTCCACAATCCGGCGGCGGGCAGCGCCACGAGCAGCCCGATGGTCGCCACGATCTGGGCGGTCTCCCCGACCCGGGCGAGCCGTCGGAACATCAGCCGGTCCAACCCCCAACCGAGCCCGGGCGCCAGGACGCACACCACCAGCAGCGCCGCGGGGACGGCCGGCCACCCCAGTCCGGAGTGCAGCTCGTAGAAGGTGAGCGCGCACAGGTAGGCGGTGGCGCCGTGCGCGAAGTTGAACAGCCCGGACGCCGAGTACGACAGCACCAGCCCGGTGGCCAGCAGCGCGTACAAGGCGCCGGACACCAGGCCGCTCAGCACGAAGACGAGCAGGTCTCCCATCCCGCTGCCCCGACCCTCAGCCGAAGGGGATCGGTTCGTGGCACGTGAAGGGCACGGACACCTCGTACTTGCCCTGCCTCAGCTGTACGAGCGCCCCGCAGCCGAAGCTGTCCTTCTGCCCCTTCGGCTCCGACCGGTCGCCGACGAGGGTGCCTGTGTCGGAGAACCCCTGCGCGGCGGCCTGGAACGAGGCGACGGTCAGGTCCTTCCCTGCCTTCTGCGCGATGGACAGGAAGAGGTCGGCTGACATGTAGCCGGTCAACATGTGCATATTGAGCGGGACTTCCTGACCCCCGGCTGCGGCCTTGATGTCCGCCTTGAAGCGGGTCATGCCGGCGCTCTGCGATTCGAAGGGCTCGAACTGGAGCAGGACGTGCACCCCGTCGAGGGCCTGCTTTGTGGCGTCCTTGGCGAGCAACCCCGGGTCGTAGTCCGTCGGGTCGGACAGCAGCCCCTGGTAGCCGCCGCGCTTGAGCGCGGTGAACAGGCCGATGTTGTTGGGGGTCTGCATGACGGAGATGACCGCGTCGGGGGCCTTGCCGCCGTTGCCGGCGAGGATGTCCTTGACGTACGCCGACCAGTCGCTGGGCACGGCGGTCGCCGGGACCGAGGCCTTGGCGTAGGACACCGTGAACCCGGCGCTGGTGAAACCCTGTTGGAAGGTTCGGATGCCGAACTTGCCGGCGTCGCTGTCGTTCGCGATGATCGCCACCGACTTGCCCCGCTTGCCGCCGAGCACCTGGCCGATGCCCTCGGGCCAGGTCTGGTTGATGCTCCCGCCGGGGCTGGGGACCAGGCAGCCGTTGAACCCGTAGATGTACTTGGGGCCGCAGAAGGACGGCAGGGTGCCCCAGCCGAAGGTGGGCACCTGCTCCTGTTCCAGGAAGTCGGCCCCCGAGAAGGTCACCGAACTCATCGGGGAGACCGCGAACACCTTGTCCTGCTGGACGAGCTTGCGGGCGGCGGCCAGGTTCTTGCCGGGATCCTGGCCGTCGTCCTCCGCGCCGATGTAGTCGATCTTCCGGCCGTTGACGCCGCCCTCCGCGTTGGCCCGCAGGTAGCGGGCCTTGGCCCCGAGGTCGGTGTCCTTCTTGCTGTAGCCCCCGGCGCTCGTCATCGACACGATGCCGCCGACCTTGATGGAGTCGGCGCTCACCCCGCGCACGGCCTGCGTCCCGCCCCCGGGCTTGCCGGGATCGGTGTGGTTGGAGGCGGAGTTGCAGGCGGAGGTGAGCGCGAGGGCGGCCGCCACGGCGGCCAGGGCGCGGATGGGTCGCGACATGGGTGGGATCCCCCTCGGGTCGGAATCCCCGCATTCTGTGCGTCACCTGACGTACCGTCAATATCGATGACGAAGTGAAATGACGAACCGTCAGATTTGTTGGAGTGTCCCGTCGGAGGTCCGTCCCGGGTGCGCCGCGCGGGCCTGCCGAGGGCCTGACGTCACGACGGGTACAGGTCCGCGACCTCCCGCGCGTACGCCTTCTCGATCGCCCGGCGCTTCAGCTTCAGCGACGGGGTCAACAGACCGCGCTCCTCGGTGAACTGCTCGGCCAACACCCGGAACGTCCGGATCCCCTCGGCCTGCGAGACCAGGGTGTTGGCCGCCACCACCGCCCGCCGCACCTCGGCCGCCAGCTCCGGATCACCCACCACCTCGCCGGCCGTCAACTGCGGCGATCCCCGCATCGACAGCCAGTGGGCGACCCCCTCCATGTCCAGGGTGACCAGCGCCGCGATGAACGGCCGGTCGTTGCCCACCAGCACGCACTGCGCCACCAGCGGATGCGAGCGCACCCGCTCCTCCAACGCGGTCGGCGACACGCTCTTGCCGTTGGAGGTCACCAGGATCTCCTTCTTGCGCCCGGTGATGGTGAGGTACCCGTCGCGGTCGAGCCGGCCCAGGTCCCCGGTCGCCAGCCAGCCGCCGCGCAGCACCTCCGCCGTCGCCCGGGGATCGTTCAGGTACCCGGAGAACACGTGCCCGCCGTACAACCACACCTCCCCGTCCTGCGCGATGTGGACCGTACTGCCCGGGATCGGCTGTCCCACCGTCCCGTACTTCGTCGCCCCCGGCGGGTTCGCGGTGGCGGCGGCGGACGACTCCGTCAGCCCGTACCCCTCGAACACCCTGATGCCCGCGCCGTCGAAGAACAGCCCGAGCCGTCTCGACATCGCCGAGCCGCCCGACATCGCGTGCCGCACCCGACCGCCCATGGCCTCGCGGACCTTCCCGTACACCAACCTCTCGAACAGCTGGTGCTCCATCCGCAACCCCGCCGACGGTCCCGGCCCGGTTCCGAAGGTCTTCTCCTCACGGGCCTCCGCGTACCGCACCGCCGTCTCCACCGCCCGGTCGAAGGGACCCGTACGCCCCTCCGACTCGGCCTTGCGCCGGGCCGCCGCGAACACCTTCTCGAAGACGTGCGGCACCCCCAGGACGAACGTCGGCCGGAACGCGGCCAGGTCCGGCAGGAGTTCCGCCGCCGCCAGCACCGGCTGGTGCCCCAGTTTCACCCGCGCCCGCACCGCCGCCACCTCCACCATCCGTCCGAAGACGTGCGCCAGCGGCAGGAACAACAGCGTCGACGGCTGCTCCCCCGGCCCCGCTCGGAAGACCGGCTCCCAGCGGGCCACCATCGTGTCCGCCTCGAACATGAAGTTCGCGTGGGTGAGCACACAGCCCTTGGGCCTGCCCGTCGTCCCCGAGGTGTAGATGACGGTCGCCACGGCGTCCGGGGTGACGGCCCGACGGTGCCGGTGGACCACGTCCTCGGCGACCGTGCGGCCGTCCGCCACCAACTCCTCCACCGCGCCCGCGTCGAGCTGCCACAGCCGCCGCAACCCGGGCAACCCCTCGACGCCCGACCCGACCGTCATCGCCTGGTTCTCGTCCTCCACCACGCACCCGACGCAATCCGCGTCCCGGAGGATCCACTGGACCTGGTCCGCCGAGGACGTCGGGTAGATCGGCACCGGCTGCGCCCCGATCGCCCACAGCGCGAAGTCGAACAACGTCCACTCGTAGCGGGTGCGGGACATCAGCGCGACCCGGTCGCCGAACCGGATGCCCTGCGCGAGCAGCCCCTTGGCCAGCGCGAGCACCTCCCCGGCCAGTTCCCGCGAGGTCACGTCATGCCACACCCCGCCCGCCTTGCGACCGAGGACCACCCGGTCCGGGTCCTGCCCCGCGTACTCGAAGACCACGTCGGCCAGACCGCCGACCGGCGTGCCCGTGACCACGGGTGGGACGGTGAACTCGCGCAACATCCCGCTCCTCTCCCTGGGGCGCCGCGACGCTACCCCACCGGGCCCCACCCCCGGCAGCCCCCGGTAAACCTCCACAAGATCCCTACGGGCAAGGACCGGGCCCGGTCCGACCCCGCCCGGGCGCCCGCCCGGCGGCCCGGAGTCCGGCCCCCGCCGGCCGGCCGGCGCCGCCACTTCACGCGGGCCTGCTGAGCCGGTCCCCGCCCGCCAGGGTCTGCGCGGTGCCGGCCCGACGACGTGCCCAGGACCCGGTGGCCGGCGCCGCCGACGATGTGGCGGAGGTCTCCCGCGCCGTCCAACACCCCGCCCCACAGGGCCGGTAACGTGCGTCGGTGACCTGGATACGCCCGCTCGCCGCCAACGCCCCACGCCCCTGCACCCTGGTGGTCTGCCGGGGCTGCTGCTGCGGGGACCCCCGCAAGAACCCGGGCTCCGATCACGCCGGTCAACTCGCCCGGCTGCGCGAGGCGGCGGCCGCGTCGGCGGGCCTGCTGGCCGTCCGCACGAGCGACTGCCTCGGCCCGTGCGCCCAGGCCAACGTCATCGTGGTCCAGCCCACCACCGAGAACCGCCGCCGGGGAGCCCGCGCCGTCTGGTTCGGCTTCGCCCTGGACGACACCGCGACGGACGAGATCATCGCCTGGGCCGAGTCCGGCGGACCGGGCAGCACCCCGCTCCCCGCCGGCCTCGACCTCCACCGCATCGACCCGCCGGACCCGAAACCGGCCCCCGCCCCGCGCCGCGGCCGTCGCCGCTAGGGCGTCCCTCCGGGACGGCGCCCGACCGGCAGGACGCGCGAGGGACGCGCTAGGCCTCCGGCAGGGTGATCCGGTGCTCGCCCGCGTACACGTTCATGTCCCGGCCCCGCAGGAAGCCCACCAGCGTCAGGCCCGACTCCAGTGCCAGGTCCACCGCCAGCGAGGACGGGGCCGACACCGCGGCCAGGACCGGTATCCCGGCCATGACCGCCTTCTGCGCCAGCTCGAAGGACGCCCGGCCCGAGACCAGCAGCACCGCGCCGGTCAGCGGCAGCCGACCGGCCCGGGCGGCCCGCCCGACGATCTTGTCCACGGCGTTGTGCCGCCCCACGTCCTCCCGTACGTCGAGCAGCTCGCCCGCCGCCGAGAACAGCCCGGCGGCGTGCAGGCCGCCCGTCCGGTCGAACACCCTCTGCGCCGCCCGCAGCCGGTCCGGGAGCTCGGCGAGGAGATCCGGGGTGACCCGTACCGGATCGTCGGCGATGCCGGGGAAACGGGACGCGGTGCGGACCGCGTCCAAGCTGGCCTTGCCGCACAGACCGCACGAGGAAGTCGTGTAGACGTTGCGTTCCAACGTGATGTCGGGCAGCGGCACTTCCGCGCCCAGCTGCACGTTGACCACGTTGTAGGTGTTGGAACCGTCCTCCGTCGCGCCCTCGCAATAGGTCACGGCCCGGACGTCCGAGGCGTGCGCGATCACGCCCTCGCTCACCAGGAATCCGACCGCCAGTGCGAAGTCGTCCCCCGGCGTGCGCATGGTGATGGCCAGCGGTTTCCCGTTCAGCCGGATCTCCAACGGCTCCTCGGCGACCAGCGTGTCCGGACGCACGCCGACCACCCCGTTCCGGATCCGCACGACGCGGCGCCGTTCGGTCACCCGTCCCATGGTGATCGACCATCCGTTCTGTCCCTCGTCGCGCACCTGACGAGGACATTCTCCCGGATCTGCGGCCCACGACGTCCTCGGCAGGAAGTTGCTCGGAATTCTCCAAACATCGGTGTGAGATTCCTGTCGGGTCACGCGCCCCCGTACCGGCCGGTAGCAGGCGAAGCTGGAAAATCCTGACGTCCAACAGAGGGGGACCCCGCCCATGACCGGTTCACGCGTGGTGGCGCTAGGGCACTACCAGCCCGCGAAAGTGCTCACCAACGAGGACCTCGCGGCCATGGTCGACACGAACGACGAGTGGATCCGGTCCCGGGTCGGCATCCGGACCCGGCATGTCGCCGGCCCCGAGGAACCGGTCGACGAGCTGGCCTACCAGGCCGCCGGGAAGGCCCTCGCGAACGCGGGACTGACCCCCGACGACATCGACCTCGTCCTGGTGGCCACCTCCACCGCCATCGACCGCTCGCCCAACATGGCCGCGCGCGTCGCCGCCAAGCTCGGCATGCGCGGCGGCCCGGCCGTGATGGACATCAACGTCGTCTGCTCGGGCTTCACGCACGCCCTCGCCACCGCCGACCACGCGATCCGGGCCGGCTCGGCCACCCGCGCCCTGGTCATCGGCGCCGACAAGATGACCGAGATCACCGACTACACCGACCGCGCCACCTGCGTCCTCACCGGCGACGGCGCCGGCGCGGCCGTCGTCGAGGCCTGCGCGGAGCCCGGCATCGGGCCCGTCCTGTGGGGATCGGTGCCGGAGATGGGCCACGCGGTGCGCATCGAGGGCACGCCCCCGGTGTTCGCGCAGGAGGGCCAGTCCGTCTACCGGTGGACCACCAGCCAACTGCCGCCGCTCGCCCGCAAGGTCTGCGAGAAGGCCGGGATCACCCCCGAGGAACTCGCCGGTGTCGTCCTCCACCAGGCCAACCTGCGGATCATCGAGCCCCTCGCCGCCCGCATCGGCGCCGTGAACGCCGTCGTCGCACGGGACGTGGTGGACTCCGGGAACACCTCGGCGGCCAGCATCCCGATGGCCCTCTCCAAGCTCGTGGAACGCCGAGAGATCCCCGCCGGCGCCCCCGTCCTGCTGTTCGGCTTCGGCGGCAACCTCTCCTACGCCGGCCAGGTCATCCACTGCCCCTAGCCGCGGGCCCACCACCCGGTTCAGCCCGTTGCCGGCGCCGATCTCGATGACGCGACCGGACACGCCGTGCAGCAGCTCGCGGCGCAGGGCGGCCATGCCGGCGCGG
>NZ_JBEZKS010000095.1:0-18900 GCF_040651775.1 Streptomyces sp. NPDC048383 | reverse complement strand
GTGACTTCGAGGTTCGGGAAGTCGAACTCGACGCCGCCGGCCCACTCGCCGTCCGACTTCACGCGCAGGTCGTTGCCGGTCCGCTCGACCCACTGGTTGGCCGTGCCGAGGTTGCTGCCGCCGGTCAACTTGTAGCTGAGGACGGTGGCGTTGGCGGGCACCTTGTAGTTGAACGAGATGGTGTTCAGCAGCTTGTTGTAGTCGGCGATGGCCTTGATCGGCGCCGAGTCGAACGTGACCTTGAAGGTGTGGAACGGGGCGACCTTGGCCGGCGCCGTGGTGGTGAAGTTACGGCTGTACTCGACCGGTATCCACTCACCGGAGAGCCGGGTCTGGCAGACGTACGGGAGGGTGCTGGTCGTCGTGACCGCGGGCGACCCGGTCGCGGCGGCGGTACCGGGCGCGGCCAACATCGCGGTCAGGGCGAGGCCCAACGAACCGACTGCTCCGCCCGTCAGCTTCCACTTGCGCTGCACTGAGGTTCCTCTCTCTCGTGTCTCTCGTGTCCGGCGAGGATCGGCTCCCGCCTGTGCCGCGACTCTTCGCCATCCGGATGGAGATTCGTTGGAACGAACGTCGAGTTCCGGACACGGGCGCAGGGTCGGGCCGGCCGAGAGGTGGCGGCCGGCGCGCGTGCGCACTTTCGAGCGGAGTTCCAGATCCGTGCCGGAGCATCCGGTCATGAAAATACTGTTCGTAGGCGGAAACGGCGCCGGCACGATCTTCCCCAACATCCCGCTGGCCCAGGCGGCCCGCAACGCGGGCCACGAAGTGATCATGACCGGGCCCGAGGTGACGATGCCCGCCATCGTCAACTCGGGGATCCCGGCCGTCTCCGTCACCCCGCGGACCATCGAGGACTGCCGGCACGACCGGCAGGGCCGTCTCGTCCCGACGCCGGCGAACGGACCGGAGCGCAACATCGCGATCGGCCGCATGTTCGGCCGGCTGGCGGCGAGTTCACTGCCCGGCCTGATCGATCTCGTGGACCGCTGGCGGCCCGACCTGGTCGTCTCGAACGTGCTGACCTACGCGGGCCCCCTCGCGGCCCACCACGCCGGCGTGCCCTGGGTGCGGTTCGCGATCGACATCGGCGAACCGCTCTCCGTCGACCTCGGGGCGCAGTCCGAACTCGCTCCGGAACTGGAGGCGCTCGGCCTCCAGGCGCCACCCGCCCCGGACTTCTCCCTCAGCGTCCTGCCGCCGAGCCTGCGCCCCCTCACCGCGCCCCCGGCGCTGTCGCTGCGTCACATCGCCTACAGCACACAGGTTCCGTTGGAGCCGTGGATGTACACCAAGGGGAGACGGCCGCGCGTGCTGGTCAGCGCGGGTAGTCGGGTGACGCCGAGCGATCATTTCGAGCCGTTGCGCGGCCTGGTGGAAAAGGTCGGGTCGCTGGACGTGGAGCTGCTGGTGGCGACCCCGGAGGCCGTGGCCCGCGCGTTGGAGCCGACGCTCCCGGCAAGCGGCCGCGCGGGCTGGCTCCCGGTGGACGTCCTCGCCGCGACCTGTGACCTGGTGGTCCACCACGGGGGCGGGAACACCACTCTGAGCTGCCTGGCGAACGGCGTCCCCCAGGTGTTCGTACCGAGCATGCCGGGCCTGGAGGAGCACGGCGCGCGGATCTCCGCGCACGGGGCGGGCCGGCTGGTGCTGCCGGAGGACGACACGACGGAGAACGTCGCCGGAGCCGTCGAGGACCTGCTCACGGACCCGTCGTACCGCGAGGCCGCCGGGCGGCTGCGGGACGAGGCGTGGCGGATGCCCTCCGCCGCCGAGGTCGTTCGGGAACTGGAGCGGTCGGTGCACGTCCACCGGGCTGCCGTCGCCGCCACCGCCGCCGCCGGTACGGTTTGACACCTCGCATCGGGCGGGGACGGCGGTTGCCCGCCGTCGTACGGAGGGACGAGCAGCGGGCGTGGGCCCGAGCGGGGGCCGGAACGTCGCAGGTGCGTTCCGGCCCTCCTGTTCGACGTACGGGTGTCCGGCGTCCGGGTGTCCGACGTACGCGCATCCGGCGTACGGGCCGCCTCCACCGGGTGCTCCTGAGCTGCCGCGCGCGGTCCGCGCGGCGCGTTCGCGCACGTGGCGGCCCTGGACGGTACCCGAGTGACCGGGAGATCGCCAGCCGTGCGGCGCGCACGGCCGGCCGGCGGCGACGGTGGGACACCCGCGGGCTTGACGCCCCGGGCCGGGTCGTGTTGCACTCCGGCTGATAAGTACTCAGCACCAGGGGAAGCCGGTCGAAATCCGGCGCTGACCCGCAACCGTAGGCCCGGCAACCACCGGGCGAGTCGGAACACCTGGCGCGCAGTCATGTACACGAGGAACGCCGTCGCGGACTACGGTGTGGCCGTCAGCAGCTCCCCCACGGCTCGACCGTGCACGGGAGTGCATCGCCACGCAGCCAGCCCGCCCGGCAGGGACGAGAGGCCGGCGGTGGCGACCGAACAGTGGCAGACGCGGCACCCGCACCCCGGACGGCACCTGCCGTCCCCGGTCACCGCGACGCTCCCGACCCCCGGCACACGAGTGGCCTTCCTCACGCTCCCCCGCCGACGTACGGGCCGCGTCCGCGATCCCCTCGGGCCGTCGACCGAACCCGAGACGTGGCGACCTGACGCCTGACGCCCGACGTCCGACGCCCGGACCCCGAACCGTCGTGCCACGGGGCCGACTCGGCGTCGAAGACCATCCGTTCCATCCGCGGTGAGAGGACCCACCCATGCCCCGCAACCTCCCGAAGACCCTGCTCCCCGCACTCGCCGCGGCCCTACTCGTATCCGGCTGCGGAGGCGGCGGCGCGCCCGCCGCCGGCCCCTCGTCGGCCGCGCCCGTGAAGGGTTTCCCCGTCACGGTGGACAACTGCGGGGTGAAGACCACCTACCGGCGTCCGCCTCAGCGGGCCGTCTCGCTGAACCAGCACGCGACCGAGATCATGCTGGCGCTCGGCCTGGAGAAGTCGATGGTCGGCACCGGCTACCTCGACGACCGGATCCTCCCCGAGTACCAGGGCGCGTACGACAGCGTGAAGGTCCTGTCGAAGGAATACCCCTCCTTCGAGGTCCTGTTGCAGGCCGAACCGGACCTCGTCTACGGGGGATGGTCTACGACCTTCGCCGAGAAGGAGGGCCGTAGCCGCGCCGCCTTCACCAAGGTCGGGATCAACACGCACCTCAACAGCGAGGAGTGCCCGACCGGTCCGGTCGACGCGGCCGCGATGGACGCGGAGATCCGCACCGTCGCGAAGATCTTCGGGGTGCCCGAGCGGGGCGAACAGCAGGTGACGAAGCTGCACGGGGTCCTCGACCGCGTCGAGTCGCAGCTCGTGGGCGTGCCGCCGGTCAAGCTCTTCGTGTACGACAGCGGCGACAAGACGGCCTTCACCGCGGGCGGCAAGGGCATCGGCAACGAGATGATGCGTCGGGCCGGCGGGGTGAACCTCTTCGCCGACCTCGACAAGGCCTTCGGTGACGTGTCGTTCGAGCAGGTGGCGCAGCGCGCGCCCGAGGCCATCGTGATCTACGACTACGGCGACCAATCGGTCGAGGACAAGAAGAAGTTCCTGCTCGCGCACCCGGCGCTGAAGGACGTACCGGCGATCAAGAACCAGCGCTTCGCGGTGTTGCCGCTGTCGTCCACCGTGCTCGGTGTGCGGATGCCGGCGGCCGTGGAGTCGCTGGCGCGTCAGCTCCACCCGGGCCGGGTCCAGTGACCGGGGTGAAGGCCGTGGCGTCCGGGCCGGCCGCGGAGGCGGGCGTCTGCCCGCCGGCCGCGGCGGTCCGGGGGCGGCGGGCGGGGGCGCCCTATCCGATCGTGCTGGCGCTCCTGGGCGTTCTGGTGGCGGGCACCGCGACGGCCGGGATCGCGGTCGGCTCGATCGGCGTGCCCGCCGGTCAGGTGTGGGGCATCCTGCTGCACCAAGTGGCCCCGGCTCTCGTCGAGCCGACGTGGACCCCGGTGCGCGAGACGATCGTCGTCGATGTCCGGTTGCCCCGGGTGCTGTTGGCCGGCGTGGTGGGCGCCGGCCTGTCGGTGGCCGGGATGGCGTTGCAGGCGCTGGTCCGCAACCCGCTGGCCGACCCGATGCTGTTGGGGGTGTCGTCGGGGGCCTCGGTCGGGGCCGTGCTCGTCGTGGTGCTGAACCTGAGCCTGTTCGGCCTGTTCACCCTGCCGATCGCGGCGTTCTGCGGGGCGCTGGCCGCCCTGGTCGCCGTCTACTTCCTCGCCCGCTCGGGCGGCCGGATGACGACGGTACGACTGGTCCTGGCGGGCGTGGCGACGGCCGAGGTGCTGTCGGCGGTGGCGAGCTTCCTGATCGTCACCTCGAACGATCCGCACAAGACGCAGTCCGCCCTGCGCTGGATGCTCGGCGGCCTGGCCGGCACCACGTGGACGACGGTGTGGATCCCGGTCGGTACGGTCCTGATCGGGACGGCCGTCCTGCTCGGCCTCTGCCGTCCCCTGAACCTCCTGCTGGCCGGTGAGGAAGCGGCCGCGGCCCTCGGGCTGGACGTGCACCGCTTCCGCGGCGCCCTGTTCACGCTGGTGGCCCTGATGATCGGCACGATCGTCGCGGTCAGCGGACAGATCGGCTTCGTCGGGCTGATCATGCCGCACGTGGTGCGGCTGCTCGTGGGGGCCGACCACCGGCGGGCGCTGCCCGCCGCCGCGCTCCTGGGGGCGGCGTTCCTGATCGCCGCGGACCTGGCCGCCCGGACCCTCATGAGCCCGGAGGAGATCCCCGTCGGCATCCTCACCGCCCTGGTCGGCGGTCCCTTCTTCCTCTGGCTGATGCGACGGAAGGCGGCGCGGTGATGAACAAGCCGAACGTGACGACCGGGGCGACCGGGGCGACCGAGGCGACCGAGGCGACCGGCACGACCGGAGCCCCCGGGTCCCTCGAAGCCGAGGGAGTCAGCGTCGTCCTGGGCGGCAAGGTCCTCGTCGACCGGGTGTCCCTGCGGGCCGATCCCGGCGAGGTGGTGGGCCTGGTCGGGCCCAACGGGGCGGGCAAGTCGACGCTGTTGCGCACCTTCTACCGGGCGCTGCGACCCACGTCGGGGCGGGTGCTGCTGGACGGCGACGACGTGTGGCGGATGCCCGGCAAGCGGCTCGCCCAGCGGCTCGCGGCCGTGTTGCAGGAGACGTCCGGGGACTTCGAGTTGACGGTGTACGACGTGGTGGCCATGGGCCGCACCCCGCACAAGCGGGCCTTCGCGGGCGATGACGCCGCCGACCGCGACGTCATCACCCGGTCGTTGGACGAGCTCCACGTGGGCGCGCTGGCGCACGCGCCGTTCGACCGGCTGTCGGGCGGGGAGAAGCAGCGGGTGCTGATCGCCCGCGCGCTCGCCCAGTGCACGGGGACGATGGTGCTGGACGAACCGACGAACCACCTGGACCTGCGCCACCAACTCGACGCGCTGCGACTCGTCCGGCGCCTCGGCGTCACGGCCGTCGTCGCCCTGCACGACCTGAACCTCGCCGCCGCCTTCTGCGACCGCATCTGCGTGATGGCCGCCGGCCGCGTGATCGTGACGGGCACTCCGCGGGAGGTGCTCACGGCGGAACTCCTGTCCGACGTGTACGAGGTGGAGGCAGAGGTCATGGCGCACCCACGCACCGGGGTGCCCTTCATCAGCGTGCATCCGGGCCTCGACGGTCCGCCGGGTCGGGTCGCCCCTTCCGAGCCTTGACCTGACCTGCTTCGACCTGCTTCGACCTGCTCCGGCCTCACCCGGACGGCGCTGGAGTGGACGGCGGGCCGCTGCGGGTACGTGACCACGGCCGACCGGGTCGCCGCGGCCTGGTGACGGCCGGCCGGGCGATCCGGTGACACACGAAGACCTCACACGCTCCTCGCGTGAGCGGTCGGACGCGTGCTGAGGCGGGTCCTAGCCGGTGGGGACTCGGCCGGTGGGGAGTCGGCCGGTGGGGAGTCGGCCGGCGCGGCGCAGCCCGGCGGGGGTGGTGCCGTACCAGCGGTGGACCGCGCGGCGCAGGGCGCGGGCGTCGGCGTAGCCGCTGCGGGTGGCGACCGCGTCGAAGGTCAGGTCGGTGTCGTGGAGCAGTTGGGTGATGTGGGCCCTGCGTACGGCTTCGACCTCGGTGCTCCAGGTGGTGCCGTGTTCGTCCAGGCGGCGTTGCAGGGTTCGGGTGCTGAGGGCGAGGCGCCGTGCGACGCCGGTCAGCGTCGGCGCGCCCTCGTCGTGGGCGGAGACCAGGGCGGCGCGGAAGAGGTCCAGCCAGTCGCGCAGGGGTATCGCCGAGGCGAGGGTCCGGTCGGCGTGGTCGCGCAGGACGGCGGAAAGGCCGATCTGGGCATGCGGGTTCGGGGCCTTGAGGTCGGCGGCGAGGAAGGTGATCGAGCTGACCGGGGCTTCGAACTCGATGGCGCGGGTGCCGTACAGCCGGGTCAGGGCCTCGTGTCGGCGGGGTGTTTCGGCGGCCAGCGCGACGTGGACGGGGACGAGGTCGCGGCGGGCGGCTTCGCCGAGCCGGCGCCGGTACACGCCCAGTGCGTACGAGCGGACGGCGCAGGCGGCCGGGTGGGACAGGTCGGACTGGTTGATGTGACTGATGGTGATCCGGTCACCGTCCTCGGCGATCCGCAGGTTGTCGGTGCGGGTGTCGAGGACGGTGGACAGATAGGCAGCCGCGTCCCGGATGCCTTCGAGCGGGGTGGCCGCGGAGGTGATCAGGTAGTCCCAGACCCCGAGGGTGCCGATGGCCGACTCCTGCGCCATCAACAGGGAGGTCTCCGTCCACGAGGCTCGGCCTGTCGTCAGTTCCAGGACGCGGATGATCGAGGCGGCGGGAGTCCGGCACGCGTCGTCGTCGAGGTGCTCGCGCGCCAGACCCAGCAGGTGGGCGTAGGTGTGTGGGGGTACGCCGACCAGCTGTGCGGCTTTGACGTTCAGTCGGGTGAGGGCGGACGAGGTCGTCCCCTGGTGTGCGTGTGAGACCACGAGGGCTGAGCATAGACCAGCGGGATTCGGCCACTTCACGCCGGAGGCCGGCGTCGAGTGTCCCCTTCGTGGCGCGGCCGGTCCCCCGTGGCGCGCGCGGTCCTCCGGCCGGCGCGTGCCGTCCTCGACCGGGGCTCGTTCGCGGCCCTAGCGTGGTGGTCGTTCGGGTCACGGCGCCGCCCCCCGCAGAGGGTGGCGCCGTCGATCCGCTGAGGTGGATGGCGACGGTCCTGCCGTACGGGGGTCGGACGGACCGCGCCATTGCCCGCGGGTTCAGGAGGACTGGCGGGTGTACGAGCCAGGCGTCTCGCCGAAGTGACCCTGCGGGCCGATCGCGGAGTTCGTCGCGCGGGGGCTCCGTCACAGGACGTTCATCAGGATGATGGCCACGAGGTTCAACAGGATGACGGCGATGACACCGCCCACGGCCATCCAGGCCCGTTGCGATTCGTCCATGCGTACGAGGCACCTCCCGGCTCGGGCGCGTCACCACGCGCGGCTCCGGCGGCGGCCGCTCGGGGGCGGTCCGCCCCCCGCCATCATGCCCCGGTTCCACCCGGCGCACAGTTCGGCCGCCGGTGGCCGCAGCGACGCGGTCGCGCCCGCTCCGGTCAGGACACCCACCCGGTGGTCATGCCGAGGACGGCGGAACCGTCCCCGTCGGCCAGCTTCGTCCCGGTGAAGTCGCGGGCCCACTGCGAGGTCTGGATGCGGAACGCGGGGCGGTCCTCGGTCAGGGCCTCCATGACCGCCTCGGCCGCGCCGGCCGGGGTCTGGGCGCCGTCCAGGAACTGGCCGACCGTACGGTCGACGTAGCTGCGCATCGCGTCGGCGTACGGGCCGGCAGCGGCGATCCGACCCTCGATGTCGAGTCCGATGTTGTTGACGAACTCGGTGGCCACGGCGCCGGGCTCGATGACGGACACGCTCACGCCGACGGCGCCCGCGACGGGGGCGAGGCTCTCCATGTACCCCTCGACGGCGAACTTCGCCGCGCAGTAGGCCTCGTTGAAGGGCTGACCGACGACGCCGCCGACGCTGGTGACCGTGATGAGTCGACCCCCGGTGGCCCGCAGGTGCGGCAGGGCGACCTTGGAGACGTTGAGGACGCCGAAGAAGTTGACCTCCATGACCTGGCGGACGTCGGCGACTGTTTCGAGTTCGAGGGTTCCGACGTGTCCGGCGCCCGCGTTGTTCACGACGGCGTCCAGCCGGCCGTAGTCGGCGATCACGCCGTCGATCGCGGCGGCGACCGAACGCTCGTCGACGACGTCGAGCTGTCGGATGTCGACGTCCACGCCCGCCTCGGCGGCTGCCTCGCGCAGGGCGTCGGCCCGGCCGGTGTCACGCAGGGTGGCGATCGTGCGCCAGCCGGCCCGGGCGGTGGCAATGGCGGCGGCCAGGCCGATTCCGGAGGACGTTCCGGTGATCAGAACGGTGCGGCCGACTCCGCCGGAGGGCGCGGAAGCGGCGTCGGGCGTGGCTTCGGGGGTGACGGGGAAGGACGTCATGGCGGTCGCCTTTCACGGAACGTGATTTATGTGCGTGCACACACACCATAAAGTTATGTGCGTGCGCACGCAACCTCTAGACTGCCGACATGCCGAAGAAGCTCACCGAAGCCGAGATGCCGGCGGCCGACTACGCCTTCTACGGACTGGTCTGGGCCGGCACCGTGATGACCGACCGCGTCGACCGGGCCCTCGTGAAGGCCCACGACCTACCCGTGTCCTGGTTCGAGGTCATGCTGTGGCTGGCCTCCAGCCCCGAGCCCGTACCCGCCTCCGTACTCGGCAACAGCACCCTGCTCAGCCGAAGCCAGGTGTCGCGGGTCGTGGACGCGCTACAGGCACGGGGCCTCGTGACGCGCACGCCCTCCACCCGCGACGCCCGGTCGGTGGAGGTGTCCCTCACGGAGGCGGGCCGCACGGTGTTCGCCGAAGCCGACGCCACCCGCCGCGCAGCCCTCGCCCCGGCCTTCACGGACCTCCTCGACGAACGGGACCTGGAGGCGCTGGGCACCGTGTGGCGCAAGCTCAAGGCCGCGAAGGACGTCAAGGACGCGTAGGCCCGACCGCCGCGCCCTCGGGGACGGTCGGCGCCTCGGAACCGACGGCGTCTTCGGCGGACGCCAGCCCCGCGGCGGCCGCGAAGAGGCGGGCGCAGCGCCGCGTCATGGCCGCGGGGGTCTGCTCCGGGTGCTTGACCCACCAGCGCACGAGGGTGGCGACCAGGTCCCGCCAGACGTACTTGAGCGCGTCGGCGTCCAACGGGTCGCTGGATCCGGTCGCGCGCAGCAGCTCGGCGGTGCCCCCCGCGGCGAGCCCGTCGATGGCGGCCCAGTACTCCGAGGCCCTCCGCACGGCCTCGCCGTCGGGCGGCAGGGTGGTGTCGTAGAGGACGAACCACGCCTCCCGCTGCCCCTCCAGGGCCGTGAAGAGGGCGTGCAGCACGCGCAGGGGGGTGTGCGGCGAGGTCCCGCTCGGGCCCATGGCCGCACGGATGGTGGCGAGGACGCGGTCGCCGACGGGGACCAGGCAGGCGACGTAGAGGTCCTCCTTGGTGCCGAAGTACTGGTGCAGCAGCGTCTTCGTGACACCCACCCGGGCGGCGATCGCGGGGAGCGAGGCGGCCGCGTAGCCGCGGGTTCCGAACTCCTCCGTGGCGGCTTCGAGCATCTGCTGCCGACGGTGCTGCCGGGGGACTCCCTTGGTGCCCGCTTTGGAAGGAGGGGTTGCCATGAGCGGATATTATCAGTAAGTAATTTACCCCTTGGTAAATTCCTGCCACCTCCGGAGCGCATCCATGGCCGGTACCACCGTTCAGCCGACGTCCCGTACCCGCTCCTGGTGGGGCTGGGGCTGGGCGGACGCCCACCCCGACGACGCGGAGTGCGTCGCGATGGGCGCCCTGCTCCCCGGCACCCTCGCCCGCCCGCTCCCCCTGCCGCGCGTCCGCGACCTGGACGTCCCCGCTCCCGCCGTCGCACCGCCGCCGAGCCTCGCCCACCTGGTCCGCGACGACCCCGCGGACCGGGCGGCGCACGCCATGGGCAAGGCGTACCGCGACGTCGTACGGGCGCTGCGCGGCCGGCCCGGCCGCATCCCGGACCTCGTCGCCCGTCCGACGGACGAGCAGGGGGTGGCCGACCTGCTGGACTGGGCCGGTGACCGGCAGGTCGCCGTCGTCCCGTACGGCGGGGGCTCCTCCGTCAGTGGGGGCGTGGAGTACCGCGGCGACGCCCACCGGGCGGTGCTGTCCCTGGACCTGACGGCCATGGGCCGGGTCCTGGAGGTCGACACCGAGGGCCGGGCGGCCCGCATCCAGGCCGGCGCGCTCGGGCCGGCCCTGGAGGACCAGTTGCGGCCCCACCTGCTGACCCTGCGGCACTTCCCGCAGAGCTTCGAGTTCTCCACCCTCGGCGGCTGGCTCGCCACCCGGGCGGGCGGGCACTACGCCACCGGGCACACGCACATCGACGACTTCGTCCAGTCGCTGCGCGTCGTCACCCCGGCCGGCACCAGCAGCTCCTGGCGACTGCCCGCCTCCGGGGCCGGCCCGTCCCCCGACCGCCTGTTCCTGGGCTCCGAAGGGGCGCTCGGCGTCATCACCGAGGCCTGGGTGCGCCTCCAGGAGCGGCCCCGCCACAAGGCGTCCGCCGCGGTGACGTTCACCGACTTCCAGGACGCGCTGCGGGCGGTGCGCGCCCTCGCCCAGGGCGACCTCTCCCCCGCGAACTGCCGGTTGCTCGACGCCGGCGAGGCGGTGTTGGCCGGCGCGGGCCGGGGTGATCGCGCCGTGTTGGTGCTGGGCTTCGAGTCGGCGGACGAACCGGTGGCCAGGAGGCTGGAGCGGGCCGTGCGCCTCGCCCTCTCGTACGGTGGCCGGCGCGACGGCGCCACCACCGGCGGCGGCACGCCGGCCACGGCCCCGGTCGGCGACGCGGCCGTGCGTGCCTGGCGGTCCGCGTTCCTGCGGATGCCCTACCTGCGCGACGGCCTGGCCCGGATGGGCGCCGTCGCGGAAACGTTCGAGACGGCCGCGACCTGGGACCGGATACCGGGCCTGATCGACGCCGTGCGCACCGAGGTCGGCGCGGCGGCGCTCAAGGCCACGGGTCACCCCGCGACCGTCAACTGCCGCCTGACACACGTGTATCCGGACGGCGCGGCCCCCTACTTCACCGTGCTCGCCGCCGGCCGCGCCGGTGACGAGGTGGCCCTGTGGGACGACCTCAAGGCCGTGGCGGGCGAGGTCCTGCACCGCCACCGGGCGACCATCACCCACCACCACGCCGTGGGCCGTGACCACCGCCCCGGCTACGACCTCCAGCGCCCCGAACCCTTCGCCCTCGCGCTGCGGGCCGCGAAGGGAGTGCTGGACCCGCGGGGCATCCTGAACCCGGGCGTGCTGGTGGACTGAGCGGGTCCCACAAGTCCGAGGGGCCCGCGCGGCGACGTGGATCCGGCGTCAGCGGCGCGTCACCACGCCGACCAGGGCACGAGGCAGGTGTGCGGGGCGGCGCCCTCCGGGCACAGCCCCCTGATCACCGCCTTGCGGACCGCGCGGTAGGTGCGCAGCGAGCAGTCCAGACGGACGTGCAGGTCAACGGCCTGTCGTTCACCGGCGTCCGCGCCGGGGTGCTCGATGGCCCACTGATCGACGAGGAACGCGTTCGCCTCGGCCATCGGCGGGTCACCGTCGGAGGTCTCGCGTACGACGGTCCTGTCCGCGACGCGGGCGGCGCGGAAGGCCACCTCCCGGTCGATGATCTCCCCGACCCGGGCCAACCCCTCGGCGTCCGCGTACAGGCTGAACCTCATCATGCGTGTGGCCACCGACCGCACCGGTCCCTTCTCGACGCCCTGTACTCGATGTGCGGCGCCATGATTCCCCGGATGCCTCGGGGGCGTCCACCGCGTTTCGTCCCACCGCGCAACCGCTCAGCGCCGGCCTCACCCGTTCGGCCCAGCGCAATCGCCCGTACGGCAGTCCTGTCGGATCGTGTCCCGTGGAACGCCGGGCAGATCGGCCACTGGAAGGAGCATCCGCCCCAGGAGTGACCGGCCTCCGCCCCCGCCCGTCCCGACCTCCCCGGAGGTGCCGTCGTGCGCCGTTCCAAGCCCCTCACGTTCGCCTGTCTGCCCCTGCTCCTGGGCGCCTCGTTGGCCGGTGCGCCGACCGTCGCCCGGGCCGAGGCGGCGCCCGCCGCGGCGTGCCCGACCGGCCGGTCCGCCGTGCGCGGCACCTGCGTACCGTCCGATACGGCGGCGTTCGTGCGCGAGCGGGTGCGCGACGCGCTCGCCCGGTACAAGTTGACGGCGGCCATGGCCGAGGTGTGGATCGACGGCGAGCGCGTCACGGAGGCGGCCTCCGGTCAGGCGATGACGGGCGTACCCGCCACCACCGACATGCGCTTTCGGATCGGCGCGGTCTCGATCCCCTACCTGACGACCGCGCTGCTGCAACTCGTCGACGCGGGCAAGGTCTCCCTCGACGACAAGCTCTCCCGCTGGCGGCCCGACGTGCCGCACGCGAACGAGATCACGGTGGGCATGCTGGCCTCGACCACCTCCGGCTACGCGGACTACGTCCGGGACCCGAAGTTCATCGCGGACCTGTACAAGAATCCGTTCCGGAACTGGACGGGGCCCGAGCTGGTGACCATCTCGGTGTCCAAACCACTGGTGCGCGAGCCCGGTTCGGGTTTCGCCTACTCCCACGCCAACTGGGTGCTCCTGGGCGACGTGATCTCCCGCCTCAAGGGCCGCCCGTTGGCCGAGGTGATGGAGACGGACGTCCTGGAGCCGATGGGGTTGACCGCGACCGACATCCCGACGACGGCGGAGATACCCGCGCCCGTCCTGCACGGATTCGACAACGAGCGCGGCGTGTTCGAGGACGCCACGTACTGGAACCCCTCGTGGACGCTGGCGCCGGGCGCCGTGATGACGGGCACCCTGGGCGACGTGGCGAAGTCGTTCACCGCGATCGGCGAGGGCGAGTTGCTGTCGGCCGAGTCGCACCGCGAGCAGCTGGCGCCGGTCTCGCAGATCAATCCGAACACGTCCTTCTCCCTCGGTCTGGCCCTGCAGAACGGCTGGATCCTGCAGAACCCGTCCTTCGCCGGGTATGCGGGAGCCGTCGCCTACCTGCCCTCGAAGAAGATCGCGATCGCGACGGTGGCCACGCAGGGACCGGGCAGCACCGTGCAGAACGCGGCCGCGTCCTTCCTCGCGGACATCGCCAACCACCTCGCCCCCGAGGCCGCGCTGAAGGCGGAATGACCCGCGGGCCGACCGGAGGCCGCGCGTCGCGTCCGGCCCGACGGGTGTGTCAGGGGTTGTCGCCGCCTCCCGGTGCGCCGGGGGGTGGAATGCCGCAGACTCCGTGTAAGAGGCTCGACCGGCTGGCGCCCGTACGTCGCGTGCGGGTCGCCGTAAGGGTGTGTTCGGCGTGCTCGAAGTCCCGTTGTGGCTGTGGGGAACGTTCGCCGTGATCGTGGTGGTGTCGCTGGCGATCGACCTGCTGGCCCACCGCACCGCTCATGTGATCGGCTTCAAGGAGGCCGCCCTGTGGAGCGGCCTGTGGGTGAGTCTCGCCCTGGCCTTCGGCGGGCTGGTCTTCCTCGTCCTCGGCACGACGGCAGGTACGGAGTACACGACCGCGTGGCTGCTGGAGAAGAGCCTGTCGGTCGACAACCTGTTCGTCTTCGCGGTGATCTTCAGCTACTTCAAGGTGCCCCGCGCCTATCAGCACCGGGTGCTGTTCTTCGGGGTGATCGGGGCCCTCGTGTTCCGCGGCGTCTTCCTGTCCCTCGGCGTCGCCGTCGTCACCCGCTTCACGGCCGTGCTGTTCGTCTTCGCCGCGGTCCTTTTCTACAGCGCCTACAAGCTCGTCAAGGACGCGCAGGACACCTTCGACCCGGGCAGGAGCTTCGCCGTGCGGCTCCTCCGCAAGGTCGTGCCGGTCCGGGACGAGTACGCGGGCACGAAGTTCTTCGTGAAGGAGGCCGGCAAGCTCGTGGCGACGCCGCTGCTCGCGGTGGTCGCGGCGATCGAGGCGGCCGACCTGGTCTTCGCCGTCGACAGCGTTCCCGCCGTCCTCGCGGTCAGCGACGACGCGTTCGTCGTCTACACGAGCAACGCGTTCGCGATCCTGGGCCTGCGCGCCCTGTACTTCCTGCTGGCCGGGCTGTTGGACCGGTTCCACTACCTCAGCAAGGGCCTGGCCCTCATCCTCGCCTTCATCGGCGTGAAGCTGATCCTCCAGGCCTCCCACAAGATGATCAGCCCGAGCATTCCCGAGATCCCCTCGCCGGTCAGCCTGGCCGTCATCGTGGTCGTCCTGGCCTGTTCCGTCGTCCTGAGCATCCGCCGACCACCCGAGGCGGAGGAGGCCGACCCCCCGCGGCCCTCGGACGGGTCGCAGGACTGACCTCCCATTACGGGACATACGGGTTTATTGTTAAAAAATGAGTAAAACCGAGCATGAGACCGGTCCCCAAGGCGCGCTCGCGTGCCCTGCCTGCAAGCAGTCCGTGGGCACCACCGTCAAGAAGCGGCACAAGACGCTGGGGGTCTTCGTACCCGTGTGGGTCCCCGGCCCCTGCCACAACCCCGAGTGCCGCGAGTACCTGGAGGACCCGCGTCGCGCCGAGCACGGCCACGAGGCCCGCTGAACGACCCTCCCCGTACGGCGCGACAACCGGGCCCGCCCCGCCGGACCCGGTCGCGTCAGCGGCCCCAGCGCAGGGCGGCCGTCTGCACGGGGGCGTCCCACAGGCGCAGCAATTCGTCATCGGCCCGGCACAGCGTCACCGAGCAGCCCGCCATGTCCAACGAGGTGACGTAGTTCCCCACGAGGGTGCGCGCCACCGGTACGCCCCGGGCGGCCAGGATCCGTGCCACCTCGGCGTGGAACCCGTACAGCTCCAGCAGCGGCGTCGCTCCCATGCCGTTGACCAGGGCGAGCACCGGCCCGTCGGCGGGGGCGACCGCCGCCAGGTCCTCCAGTACGGCGGCCACCGTCACCTCGGCGATCTCCCGCGCGGGCATCATGGGGCGCCGCTCGCGGCCGGGTTCCCCGTGGATGCCGACGCCGAGTTCGAGTTCACCGTCCGGCAGGTCGAAGGTCGGGCTGCCCTTGGCGGGGGTGGTGCAGGCGCCGAGCGCCACACCGAAGCTCCGGGAGGACGCGTTGACCCGGCGGGCCAATGCGGCGACCCGCTCCAACGGGGCTCCCGCCTCGGCGGCGGCTCCGGCGATCTTCTCCACGAAGAGCGTGGCCCCGGTGCCGCGCCGACCGGCCGTGTACAGGCTGTCGGTCACCGCGACGTCGTCGTCGACCAGCACCCGCTCGACGCGGATCCCGTCCTCCTCGGCGAGTTCGGCCGCCATGTCGAAGTTGAGCACGTCACCGGTGTAGTTCTTGACGACGAACAGCACGCCCTGCCCCGAGTCGACGTCCGTGGCCGCCCGCACCATCTGGTCGGGCACCGGCGAGGTGAACACCTCGCCGGGGCAGGCGGCGGACAGCATCCCGTAACCCACGAACCCGGCGTGCAGGGGTTCGTGGCCGGAGCCACCGCCGGACACCAGGCCGACCCGGCCGCCCTCCCGGGCACCGCGCCGCACGACCACCCGGCGCTCCACGTCCACGTCGAGGTCGGGGTGGGCGGCGGCCATCCCCCGCAGGGCGTCGGCGACCACCGTTTCCGCACTGTTGATCAGCATGTTCATGGAGTACCTCCCGGGTGGCCGATGGCGGTCGGCGGTCGGTCCCGGCCGGCCGCCGGGCCCCGCCGTACCCCCCAAGTGTGCCGCCGCGCCGGGGAGATCCGCGAGGGTGCCACGCCCGCCGACCCGCCGTCCACCGCCGTCCACCGCCTTCCGGCGGCGTGAGTACGGGCTCTACGTAAAGGTGGCACATGTGCGGATGAGCGGGGAAAATGCTGATTATTGGACTGTTTGCGCAGAGCGCAGGGGCGTGAGACGACCGGTTCCCGGCCGTCGGGAAAGGGACCCCCATGGTCAAGCGACTCAAGGAATCAGGGCTGGTCGGCGAACTCTCCGCCGAATTCGCCGGCACCATGATCCTCATCCTCTTCGGTTGCGGCGTGGTGGCCCAAGTGGTCGCCGGCGGAGGCCTGACGGACCCCGCGGGCGGGCTCGGCAACCACGACAGCATCGCCTGGGCGTGGGGCCTCGCCGTCACCCTCGGCGTCTACGTCGCGGCCCGACTCAGCGGCGCCCACCTCAACCCGGCGGTCACCGTCGCCCTCGCCGCCTTCAAGGGCTTCCCCTGGAGCAAGGTGGCACCGTACGCGCTGGCCCAGACGGCCGGCGCCTTCGTGGCGGCGCTGATCGTGCGATGGAACTACACCGAGGCCCTGGCGAAGGTCGACCCGGGTCACACGATCAAGACCCAGGGCGTGTTCTCCACGCTGCCGGCCAACGGAAACACGAACCTGCCGGTCACCGAGTGGGGTGCGCTGCGGGACCAGATCATCGGCACGGCGATCCTGCTGCTGCTGATCCTGGCGGTCACGGACCTGCTGGGCACGCCCCCGGGCGCCAACCTGGCCCCGTTCATCGTCGGCCTGATCGTGGTCGCGATCGGCATGGCCTGGGGCACCAACGCCGGCTACGCCATCAACCCCGCACGCGACTTCGGCCCTCGACTGGCCAGCTTCCTCACCGGATACGGCGGGGCGTGGCGCGATCAGTACGGGCACTTCTACTACTGGGTCCCGATCATCGGACCGCTCATCGGCGGCGTGCTGGGCGCGGGCCTGTACAAGGTCTTCATCGGCCGGTTCCTGCCGACCGCGGAACCGGAACCCCCCGGCCGAGTCCCGAGTCCGGACGAGAGCTGACCCCGGAGCCGACAGCGGCCGGCGCGGATCCGCGCGGGAGCCGACCGGACCGAGAGAGTGACCGACCCGAGAGGAGGCCCTCCCATGGCTGACTTCGTCGGCGCGGTGGACCAGGGGACCACCAGCACCCGTTTCATGATCTTCGACCACGCGGGCAACGAGGTGGCGAAGCACCAGTTGGAGCACTCGCAGATCCTGCCCCGTGCGGGCTGGGTGGAGCACGACCCCGTCGAGATCTGGGAACGCACCAACTCGGTGATGCAGAACGCCCTGCGGCACGGGAACCTCTCGGCTTCCGACCTGGCGGCCATCGGCGTCACCAACCAGCGTGAGACGACCGTGGTGTGGGACCCGCGCACCGGGCGCCCCTACTACAACGCCATCGTCTGGCAGGACACCCGGACCGACTCGATCGCGGCGGCCCTGGAACGGTCGGGGCAGGGCGACGTCATCCGGCGCAAGGCCGGCCTGCCACCGGCCACGTACTTCTCCGGCGGCAAGATCCAATGGATCCTGGAGAACGTGGACGGGGTCCGCGCGGCGGCCGAGGAGGGCCACGCCCTCTTCGGCAACACCGACTGCTGGGTGCTGTGGAACCTCACCGGCGGCCCCGACGGCGGCATCCACGCCACCGACGTGACCAACGCCAGCCGCACCATGCTGATGGACCTGGAAACCCTCGACTGGGACGACGAACTCCTCGGCTTCTTCGACATACCCCGGGCGATGCTCCCGAGCATCAACCCGTCCTCACACCCACAGGCCTACGGACAGACCCGCACGTCCCGCCCGCTGCGCGCCGCCATCCCCATCACCGGGGTCCTGGGCGACCAGCAGGCGGCCACCGTCGGGCAGGTCTGCTACGCGCCGGGCGAGGCCAAGAACACGTACGGCACCGGCAACTTCCTCGTCCTCAACACCGGTACCGAGCTGGTCCGCTCGCAGCACGGGCTGCTCACCACCGTGGCCTACCAGTTCGGTGACGAGCCCGCCGTGTACGCGCTGGAGGGATCCATCGCCGTGACCGGCTCCGCGATCCAGTGGCTGCGCGACCAGCTGAAGATCATCAATGACGCGGCGGACAGCGAACGACTGGCCCGCACCGTCGAGGACAGCGGCGGCATCTACTTCGTCCCCGCCTTCTCCGGCCTGTTCGCGCCGTACTGGCGCTCCGACGCCCGCGGCGCCATCGTCGGACTCGCCCGCTACCACAACAACGGCCACCTGGCCCGCGCCGCCCTGGAAGCCATCTGTTACCAGAGCCGCGACGTGGTGGAGGCCATGGAACAGGACTCCGGCGTCCACCTCGACGTGCTCAAGGTCGACGGCGGTGTGACCGCGAACGACCTGTGCATGCAGATCCAGGCCGACGTCCTGGGCGTACCGGTCAGCCGGCCGGTCGTCGCCGAAACCACCGCGCTGGGTGCCGCCTACGCCGCCGGTCTGGCCACCGGCTTCTGGCGGGACACGGACGAACTGCGCACCCACTGGCAGGAGTCCGAGCGCTGGGCACCGCAGTGGTCCGAGGAGCAGCGCGCGCAGGGCTACGAGGGCTGGAAGAAGGCGGTGGAACGCACCCTCGACTGGGCCAAGGTCGAGTAGGCCCGGCGGGTTCCGCTCGCGCACATGGGCCGCGCCGCGGCGGGTAGGCGCGGCCCATGAACACGACGCTCGAACCCTCGCTCCTCACCACGGCCGCCGAGACGTCGGGCGGCGCCTGGCTGCTCCCCCTGATCGGCATCGTCATCGCGGCGATGCTGATCGCCGCCGTCTGGTGGGGGATCAAGCGGCGTCGGACGATGCGCACCGGCCGTACGGTGCCGGGCGACTCCGCCCCGGGCACCACCGCGACGCCGCCGCCGGCTGACCCCGGTGACTTCGCCGGTGACCAGGGACACCGCGGGCCGCACGACTTCCCCGGATACGGGAACATCGGCGACGGCGGCGAGAAGCGCGACGTACGTCCTGCAGGGCAGCGCGGCCCGTCGGCTCTACGAGCGCCACGGTTTCGTCGTGGAGACGCAGGACCCGATCGACGTCTTCATGGCCCGC
>NZ_JBEZKS010000094.1:0-18993 GCF_040651775.1 Streptomyces sp. NPDC048383 | reverse complement strand
GAGCAGGTCCAGGTGGGCGGGGCGCCGTCCGGGGCGGAGGTGCCGCACCGCGCGCCGCTCCCGGCCCGCGGGGATATCGTCTGCGGGTGGACCAGCCGACTCCCCACCCCGCCCCGCCGGGACCCGAGGCCCAGCCCGTCGTCTGCGCGCGCTGCGGCACCTCCGCCCCGGACGGCGCCCCGCCCACCTGGACCTGCTCCGTGGAGAACGGAACCAGGCAGTACTTCTGCGTCGACTGCGCGCGGGCCAACCTCCGCGCCATCGAAGGCCGCCTCGACTCCGCCTGGTGGTGACGCCCGGGCCCGGCGACGGTCCGCCCCGGTGACGACCCTCCACCCGGCGCGCACCGGACCCGCTCGACGCCGACCCACCCCCGGCGTGCCCGCCGTACGCGTGCCCGCCCTACGCGGGCCGGTCCTCCGCTCCGAATCCCGGCAGCCAGGTGGTCAGTTCGTCCCGCAGTCGCACCGTCGCGCCCAGCTGGCACAGCACCCCGATGGTGCTCAGCGTCACCCGGTGGATCAGCAGGTACGACGGCGGCAGGTTGATCTGGCGCCCCAACTGGTGTGCGGGGGAACGGGGGTCGGCGATCCGCGCGGCCTGTCCGCGCAGCCACGTCCGCGTGAAGGTGAACTCCTCGGCCTCGGCGGGCTCGATGATCGGCTTGAGGTAGTCGAGTACGGCCTGGGGGTCGAGGTCGATGGAATCCCGGACGAAGCCCTCGGCCCGTAGGTGTCCGTAGACCCCTTCGGCGTCCCCGTCCAACGTCATCCGCAGGGACCGGCCGATGGGCTTGGGCCAGCCGCCGGGCAGTCGGTCGACGGTGCCGAAGTCCAGCACGCCCAGCCGTGTCCGACCGTCCGCCCCCGTTATCAGGCGGAAGTTGCCCGGATGCGGATCCGCGTGCAGAAGCCCCGTCCGGGCGGGTCCCGAGAAGAGGAACCGGGCCAGCAACTGCCCGGCGCTGTCGCGTTCCTCCTGGGTGCCGTCGGCGATCACCTCCGACAGCGGGGTGCCGTCCATCCACTCGGTCACCAGCACCTCGTCGCCCTGATGCACGACGTCCGGCACGAACACGTCCGGGTCGTCGACGAAGGCGTCCGCGTGCGTGCGCTGCGCCTCGGCCTCCAGCTCGTAGTCCAGTTCCTCCGAGACCCGGTCGCGCATCTCGGTGATCAGCGGCTTGATGTCCATGCCGGGAATCAGCGGTCCGAGCAGTCCCGCGAAGCGGCCCAGTTGCTTGAGGTCAGACAGCAGCGCTTCACCGGCCCCCGGGTACTGCACCTTGACCGCGACCTGCCGGCCGTCGTGCCACACCGCCCGGTGGACCTGTCCGATCGAGGCGGCCGCGGCCGGCTTGTCCTCGAAC
Source organism: Streptomyces sp. NPDC048383 (assembly GCF_040651775.1). Lineage (NCBI taxonomy): Bacteria > Bacillati > Actinomycetota > Actinomycetes > Kitasatosporales > Streptomycetaceae > Streptomyces > Streptomyces sp. NPDC048383. Next base: position 17,624 of record NZ_JBEZKS010000094.1, on the reverse strand, counting down.
TCCTCGAACAGCTCGCGCCAATCCTCGCCCAGACGCTCCGCCAGCACCTCGTGCACCCGCGCCACCGGCAGCGGCGGGGCCGCCTCCTGAAGCTTGGTCAGCGCCGCACGGTAGGGCCCGGCGACCTCCTCGGGCAGCGCCGACTCGAACACCGAAAGGGCCTGCCCGAACTTCATGGCGCCCCCCTTCAGTTCGCCGAGGGTGCGGAACAACTGCTCGGCGGTGCGCTGCTGGAGCTCGCGGGCGACGATCTCGGCCGACTTGCCGCCGATCCTCCTGCCCAGGCCCCAGGTGGCGCGGCCGGCGATCCCGAGTGGCAGCGCGGCCAGCTTGACGGTGCGGGTGACGGCCTTCCGGGGAAGATCAGACATGCGCCCCTCCAGTTCCCAGACAGCTGTGCCGCAAGCGGCGGTTCCTTGCGATCCTCGGCACCGACGCATCCTGTCATGGCCGACTCCGGAGGTCCGCGCCCGATCCTGCCCCGACGCTCTGCAGCCCCGCTCGACCGCCACCGCGGACGCCACCGCCCCCACCGGAAGCGCCCGCCCTCCCGGCGCCGCGGCCCGACCCCGGGACGGGCACGGCCCGCACGGCCGGGGGCGGCGCAGGCTCCCCGGTCGCGGCCGCCCCGCAGGGACAGTCCGGGTGGGGCCACACCGCCGAGCGGTCCCAGGCCAGGCCCGGCAGCGCGGCCTCCCAACGGGCCCCCGCCGACGCGGGCACCTCCCCGTCGAGGAAGGACAGGGCGTGCGCCGCGGCCATGCCGGCCACCGCCGTCGACAGGGCCACGTCGCAGGCGGCAGTGGCCCGGCGGCGGTGGGCCGAGCGCCACTGGACGAGCATCCTCGGCCAGGCGGGATCCCGATCGACCCGGTCGCGTTCCATGCATCCGGCGCACCCCGTGGACCCCGGCAGCACCAGCGGCCCCACCAGCCCGGTCCCCTCCAGCACCCCCGCGTACAGGTGCGGGGTGCCGGTGGCCACCCAGTCGGCCGCCTCCTGCGGATCCGGGGCCCAGGACCGCAGCCCGTCCCGGGGAGCGACCACCACCAGCGCCAGCCCCGGCTCCGGCCCGCCCGCCTCGCCGGCCCGCGGACCCCGCCCCGGGGCGGAGTCCCGCACCAGCGCCCCCGCGGCCTCGGCCCTGAGCCGGCCGACGCTCGCGGCACCCATCCCGCCCGGAGCCACATCGGCCGGTACCACCCGACCCCCGTCGAGCACCTCGACCCGGCCCACCCCCGCCCCCGCCAGTACGGCGGCGATCACCGCCCCGACCCGACCGCTCCCGCGCACCTGGACCCGTATCGCCCGGCGCGCCGCGACACCGCGTAAGTCACCGCCCGGCTCCCGCCGCACCAACGACAGCGAGCCCAGATCGGGCCCCAATCGCTCCAGCGTCTCCGGCCGGCGCCGCACGGCCTGGGCCCGAGGCCCGCCCGCGGTGACGTCGTCCAGCAGCCCGGCCCCCGCCAGCCGCCGCACGAGTTCGTCCACCCGGCCCTCCGGCAGCCCCATCCCGACGCCCTCCGACCGCAGCAGCTCCATGCTCCGCGTCCCGTCGATGCGGTCGATGAGCGCACCGGTGGCCGTGTCCACCGGCCCCAACACCACCGCGTGGGCCGGGGTCACCCCGAACTGCACCGTCTGCAGATCGCGCCAGGCCCGCGCCAGAGCGGGCTTCACCTTCGGATACATGACATCCCCTTCACCTGCGCGTCCCCGGATCCCGGCCTGATCCGGGACCCGACCCCCGGTGCCCGGACCCCCGCCGGATCCCCCACGGATCCGTCGGTCCCGTTGCACCGCCTTCCGCCACCATGCCCGCCCGTCGCCTCACGTGCGGGAATTTGTCCACAGGCAAGGGGTATTAGGCATATGAGATGGAGAAAAGGGGTGTTTCCGGTATCCGATCCCGAATCCGCAGCGAATCGATCACGTTTGAACCCCGGACGCGCGGGACTTCCACCACGACGACCGGGTACCTTCGACGCGTGTCAGCCGACCCACCCCAGCGCGCCGTCGAAGTCCGCCGGAGCGCGCGCCGCCGCAGGACCGTTTCCGCCTACCGTGAGGGCGACCGGACGGTCGTCCTGATCCCTGCCCGGATGTCCGAGGCGGAGGAGCGCCGCTGGGTGGGCGTGATGCTGGACAAGCTCGCCGCCCAGGAGAGCAAGCGGACCCTCGGCGACGCGGAACTGACCGAACGCGCCGAGCGTTTGTCCGAGCAGTACTTCGGCGCCCGTGCCCGCCCCCGCTCGGTGCGCTGGGTCACCAACCAGAACACCCGTTGGGGCTCCTGCACCCCCGCCGAGGGCAGCATCCGGCTCTCGCACCGGCTCCAGGGCATGCCCGAGTACGTGGTCGACTACGTGCTGCTGCACGAGCTGGCCCACCTCCTCGTGCCCGGCCACGGCCCCCGTTTCTGGGAGCTGCTGGAGGCGTATCCGAAGACCGAAAGGGCCCGGGGGTACCTCGAAGGAGTGGTCGCGGCCGAGCGCCTCCCGAAGGTTCCGGCCTCCCGCGAGGAATGAGACCGGGCCCCGGAACACGGTTTGTACCGGGTCGGTACCGACTTGGCCGGATGTCGGCGGGAGCCGTTAGCCTGAGCGGCACGCAGGCACCGGCACGCATGCCGCGGCACACATTCACAGTCGGGATGGGGGACGGTCGGACGTATGGCCAGGGAATTCCAACGCGGCCACAAGGCCAAGATCAGTGATCTGACGGCGGGTACCGATCTGTACGTGGGCGTCCAGATCTCCGGGCCCGGGCTCACCTTCGACATCAGTTGCTTCGGCCTCGACGCGAACGAGCAGCTCTCGGACGACCGCTACTTCGTCTTCTTCAACCAGCCGAAGTCGCCGGAGGAGTCCATCCAGCAGCTCGGCCCGCAGGCGGGTGACACGGAATCCTTCCGAGTGACCCTCGACCGGATCCCGGCCTCCATCCACCGGCTCTCCTTCAGCGCCACGCTCGACGGCGCCGGACAGATGTCGCAGATCGGCCCCGGCTACATCCGGATCGTCGCCGGCGGCGAGGAAGTCGTCCGCTACTCGTTCAACGGCTCCGAGTTCAGCACCGAGCGCGCCCTCATGATCGGCGACTTCTACCTCAAGGACGTGTGGCGCTTCGCCGCCGTCGGACAGGGCTTCGACGGCGGGCTCGCCGCGCTGCTGCAGAACTTCGGCGGCGAGGTCGCCGAAGAGGAGCCGCAGCAGGCGCAGCCGCAGCCGTCCGCGACGCCCGGGTTCGCCCCGCCGCCGCAGGCCGCCGCCCCCGCCCCGTCCTTCGGAGCCCCGGCCCAGCAGCCGCCCGCCCAGCAGCCGCCCGCCCCCGCGCCGTCCTTCGGCGGTCCGGCGCAGCAGCCGCAGGCACCCGCCCCGCAGCCCCCGGCGCCGGCCCCGGTGCACAGCGCCCCGACCATGGTCGCCCCGCTGGCCCCGCCCGCCCCCGCGCCCCACGGCCACCCGCCGCAGCCGCCGCAGCAGCCCGGGCCGCCCTCGTACGGGCAGCAGCCGCAGCCCTCGTACGGCGGTCAGGTCCCGCCCCCGGCCCCCGCGCCCTACGGGCAGCAGCCGCCGCAGCCCTCGTACGGCCAGGTCCCCGGCCAGCAGCCGCCCCCGTACGGCGGGCAGCCCGGCTACGGCGGGACGCCCGCCCACGGCCGGGCCCCGCAGGCCGCCGGGGCCGGGCTCGCCGCCGCGCTCCAGCCGTACAAGGAGGCGCCCACGGGCGCCCGCTGGACCCCGCAGAACCAGCAGCTCATGCGGGTCGACCTGTCGATGGGCGGCCAGGGCGTCCTGGCCCGCCAGGGCAGCATGGTCCTCTACCAGGGCAAGGTCGACTTCAGCTACAAGGGCGCGGGCTTCGCGGGCCGCGTCGTCGGCAACGCCACCGGCCAGGAGATGCAGCTGATGCGCTGCACCGGCCGCGGCCAGGTGTTCCTCGCCGAGAACGGCGCCCACCTGCACGCCATCGAGCTCCAGGGCGACGGGATCTGCGTGTCCGCCGAGAGCGTCCTCGCGTTCGACGAGTCCCTCCAGCACGAGGTCCGCCGCATCGAGGGCCACGGCATCCCCGGCGGCGCCCTGTTCACGATGCTCTTCCAGGGCACCGGCACGGTCATCATCAAGACGCACGGCGTCCCCGTCGTCCTGCCGGTCACCCCGACCACGTTCGCGGACAGCAACGCGATCGTCGCGTGGTCCGCCGCCTCCCAGGTGATCATCTCCAGCCAGGTCCGGCTGCGCCGCAACGCCTATCCCGGCCACAGCGGGGAGACCGTGAACCTCCAGTTCCGCGGCGCTCCCGGCAACTTCATCGTCGTCCAGCCGTACGAGGTCTGAGGGAGCCCCACATGAACGCCATGAACGCAATGAACCAGCAACTCGCGGGCTACGCCCCCACCCCCGTCACGGCCCGCATGGAGAACCACGGCCGGGCCATGCTCAAGGTCGCCATGCAGAGCGGCCAGGACCTCTTCGCCCGCACCGGCTCGATGGTCGCGTACGAGGGCTTCGTCCAGTACGAGCCCAACCCGCCCGCCGTCCGCCAGGTGGCCTCGCAGTGGCTGACCGGCGAGGGCGCCCCGATCATGAAGGCGTCCGGGGACGGCCTGCTCTACCTCGCCGACTACGGCGCGGACGTCGTCGTGATCAACCTCAACAACGACGCCCTGTCCGTCAACGGCACCAACCTCCTCGCCTTCGACGCCCACCTCCAGTGGGGCGTCGAGCGGGTCAAGGGCATGGCGAAGTTCGCCGGTCAGGGCCTGTTCAACGTGCAGATCTCCGGCACCGGATGGGTCGCGATCACCTCCCGCGGCACCCCGATCGTGGTCGACTGCGGCCGCGGCGACGACGAGACGTACGTCGACCCGGACGCGCTCGTCGCCTGGTCCCCGAACCTCAAGGTCAAGGGGAAGCGGAGCTTCAAGGCCTCGTCGATGATCGGCCGGGGCAGCGGAGAGGCCTACCAGATGGCCTTCTCCGGCCAGGGCATCGTCGTCGTACAGCCCAGCGAGGACAGCACCGACCGGCTCCGGACCCGGGGCTGAGGGGGAGCGGACACATCATGCAGAGCGCACTTTTCGGCTACGCGGAAGCGCAGTCCCAGGACCGGTACACCGTCCAGAACCCCCAGCTCCTGCGGGTCTCCCTGACCGGCTCCGACGACGTCCTCGCCCGCAAGGGGGCGATGGTCGCCTACCAGGGGATCATCGACTTCGACGGCGAGTACCAGAGCACCAACCAGCGCAACGCCCGCGCCCGCACCGGCGAGGGCCTCGACCTGATGCGCTGCTCCGGGCAGGGCACGGTCTACCTGGCCAACCTGGCCCAGTACGTCCACGTCGTGGACGTCGACCAGGACGGCCTCACCGTCGACAGCAGCTACGTGCTGGCGTTGGACTCGACCCTGCACACCGAGGCCATCGCCGTCGACAGCCAGTACGGCATCTCCGGCTCCGGCAAGTACCAGCTCAACATCAGCGGCCGCGGCAAGGTCGCCCTGATGACCTCCGGGCAGCCCCTGATGATGCAGGTCACCCCGGACAAGTACGTCAACGCCGACGCCGACGCGATCGTCGCCTGGTCCACCTCGCTGCGCGTCCAGATGCAGGCGCAGACGCACTCCACCGGGGTGTGGCGGCGCCGCGGCAACACCGGCGAGGGTTGGGAGCTCAGCTTCCTCGGCACGGGCTTCGCGCTCGTGCAGCCCAGCGAGGTGCTGCCGCCGCAGAACGCGCAGGTCGGACAGGGCGCGGCGGCGCAGTTCGGGATGGGCCAGCACGGCGCCCACGCCCAGAACCAGAACAACGCCTGGAACTAGCCTGGAACCAGCGGGCCGCCGACCGACGAGGCGGCCCGAGCGGGCAACGCGGAAGGGGCGGACCCGCTCGGGTCCGCCCCCTCCGTACGTCCGCCTCAGCCGCCCAGTCGGGCCCGCGTCGCCTCGACCAGCCGCACCACCGAGGTGTCGGCCACCGCCGCGACCTCCTCGTACGGGAACCAGCGCAGGTCCAGCGACTCCTCGCTGATCTCCGCCACCGCGCCGGCCGGAGCCAGCGCCGCGTACTGCACGTCCAGGTGCCAGTTGCACGGCGCCGGGATCGGATGCCGGTCCAGCCGCACCGGACCGCCCGGCAGCAGGGTCAGCCCGGAGGCGATCCCCGACTCCTCGACGGCCTCGCGCAGCGCCGCCTCCGCGAGCGTGGCGTCACCGGGCTCGCAGTGCCCGCCCATCTGCAGCCACATGCCGAGCTTCTTGTGCAGGGTCAGCAGGACCCGCCCCCGCGTCGGGTCCACGACCAGGGCGCTGCCCGTGACGTGCCCGGCGGTGCAGGGCTTGTAGACCCCGTCCGGATGGGCTTCCAGGTGCTCCAGGTACAGGGCGCGGAGCTCGGGCTGGTCCTCGTACCGCTTCAGGACGAGGACCGCGTCTTCGTGCAGGCTCACTTCTCGCCTTCGCCTTCGCCCTCGGGCCGCTCGCGCTTCTCGGCCGCCTCGCCGAGCATCTTGTCGATCTCGGAGAAGTCGAGCTGCTCGCGGTGCACGAATCCGTCCGGGTCGTCCAGGTCGGAGGCCGTCGGCAGCATGTCCGGGTGCTCCCACAGCCCGTCCCGGCCGTCGACGCCCCGCGCGTCGGTGAGCGAGGCCCACAGCCGGGAGGCGTCGCGCAGCCGGCGCGGACGCAGTTCCAGGCCGATCAGCGTCGCGAAGGTCTGCTCCGCCGGACCGCCCGAGGCGCGCCTCCGGCGCATGGTCTCGCGCATGGCGTCCGCCGAGGTCAGCCGGGGCTTGGCCGCTTCGTGCACCACCGCGTCGACCCAGCCCTCGACGAGCGCGAGCGCCGTCTCCAGGCGGGCCAGTGCGGCCTTCTGCTCCGGGGTGTCCTCCGGCTGGAACATGCCGCCCGCCAGCGCCTCCTGGAGTTGCTCCGGGTTCGACGGGTCGAGCTGACCGACCGCGTCCTCCAGCTTCGAGGTGTCGACCGTGATGCCCCGCGCGTAGCCCTCCACCGCACCGAACAGGTGCGAGCGCAGCCACGGCACGTGCGCGAACAGTCGGGCGTGCGCCGCCTCGCGCAGCGCCAGGTACAGCCGCACCTCGTCCGAGGGGACACCGAGGTCCTTGCCGAAGCTCTCGATGTTCAGCGGCAGCAGCGCCGCCCGCCCAGCCGGACCCAGCGGCAGCCCGATGTCGGTCGAGCCGACGACCTCGCCCGCGAGCACGCCCACGGCCTGGCCGATCTGCTGGCCGAACATGGCCCCGCCCATGGAACGCATCATGCCGAGCAGCGGGCCCGCCATGGCCTGCATCTCCTCGGGCAGCACCCCGCCCATCGCGGCGCCGACGCGCTCGGCGACCGGGTCGACGAGTTCCTTCCACACCGGGAGGGTCGCCTCGACCCACTCGGCGCGGCTCCACGCGACGGCCGCGTTGGCGCCCGACGGCAGGGAGGTCACGCCGTCCAGCCACAGGTCGGCGAGGCGCACCGCCTCCTCGACCGCGGACTTCTCCGCGACGCCGACGCTCGCGTCCTTCACGCCGTCCGCCGTGCCCTGCGCGACGGTCTGGCGGGCGATGTTCTTGGCCATGTCCCAGTTCACGGGACCGCCCTCGTAGCTCAGCATCTGGCCGATCTGCTGGAAGGCCGCACCGAGGTCGCCCGGGTTCATGGAACCGAACATCGCGGCGAACGGATTGTCCGCGCCGCCCGGAAGAGCGGAGGGGTCGAACCCGAACGGATTCGCGGGGCCGCCCTGGCCGCCCTTCTTGCCCTCGTCGCCGTTCTCCGGCTCCTCCGGCGGAAGGCCGAATCCGAATGGGTTGTCGCTCACGGGTTTCCTCGGCTCGTAGGGCCGCCGGCGGGAGCCGACGGCGATGGTCCGGCAACACCACCCAGCGTAGACACCTGACCCGCTTACGGGCTCGGTGCTCCGCCGACTCCTGGGCTGCGGCAGGATGGACATCACCTGGTGGGTACGCGTCACGACGTGTCCCTACTGAAGACAACCGCTGGAGACGCCCGGTGAGTTCCCCAGATCCGCAGGCTCGCGCGCCGCACGACGCCGAAAACCACCCCGAGCACGGCGACAACGCCCCCGGCGTTCGCCAGCCGCGAAACCAGGCCGAACCCCGACGACACAGTCCGGTGATCGCGGTGACCGGCGCCGCATCCGGCGTCGGCGCGGCCCTGGTGGCCCGTCTCGCCGCATCCGACGAGGTCAAGCAGGTCGTCGCCATCGACGAGCGGCGCGGGGACTGCGCCGAGGCCCACTGGCACCTCCTCGACGTGCGCGACCCCGCCATCGCCGAGAAACTGCGCGGCGCCGACGTCGTCGTCCACCTCGCGCTGGACCTCGACCTGGAAACCGACCCCGCGACCCGTACGGCGTACAACGTACGCGGCACCCAGACCGTGCTGACGGCCGCCGCCGCCGCCGGCGTGCACCGGGTCGTGCTGTGCACCTCCGCCATGGTCTACGGCGCCCTCCCGGACAACGACATCCCGCTCGCCGAGGACTCCGAGCTGCGCGCCACCGCCGAGGCCACCGGCGTCGGCGACCTCCTGGAGATCGAGCGCCTGGGCCGCAGGGCCCCGCGCGCGCACCCCGGGCTGAACGTGACGGTGGTCCGCCCGGCGGTCCTCGTCGGCGGTACCGACACCGCGCTGACCCGCTACTTCGAGTCCCCGCGCCTGCTCGTCGTCGCGGGATCCCGGCCCACCTGGCAGTTCTGCCACGTCGATGACCTGGTCAGCGCCCTGGAGTACGCGGCCCTGGAGAAGGCCGAGGGCGAGCTGGCCGTCGGCTGCGAGGGCTGGCTGGAGCAGGAGGAGGTGGAGGAGCTGAGCGGAATCCGCCGCATGGAGCTCCCCTCGGCGGTCGCCCTGGGCGCCGCCGCCCGGCTGCACCGGATCGGCCTGACCCCGTCCCCGGCCGGGGACCTCGCGTACACGATGCACCCGTGGGTGGTCAGCGTCAGCGGGCTGCACGCGGCGGGCTGGCGGCCGCGCTGGACCAACGAGGAGGTGCTCGCCGAACTGCTCCAGGAGGTGTCGGGCCGGCACACCGTCGCGGGCCGCCGGCTGGGCCGCAAGGACGCCGCCACGGCAGCCGGAGCCGCCGGAGCGACGGTCGCCCTGCTCGGCGCGGCCGCAGCGGTCCGCCGCGCCCGCAAGCGACGCGGGATCTGACGCCCCCGGCGGAGCCCGCGCCCGCCCGGCGGGCCCGCGCCCGGGCCGTTCCTGTAGGAGGCTCCCAACCGGGCGGGCCCGCGCCGGGCGAATCGGCTATACCGCCGTGTCAACGGCTGAGGCACGATGGATGACATGGCACCGCACTTCGACCACCCAGGTGAGCAGGCCGCTCCGGACCCGATCCGGCTGCTCGACATCCGTGAGACCCCGCTCTCGATCGACGAGGTCTTCAAGGCCGTCGGCGACGATTCGACGGGAGGCACGACCCTGTTCGTCGGGACGGTGCGCAACCACGACGCCGGCGCCGACGTCGACTCCCTCGGCTACTCCTCCCACCCGACGGCGGAGGCCGAGATGCGCCGCGTCGCCGAGCGCGTCGTCGCCAAGTACCCGGTCCGCGCCCTCGCCGCCGTCCACCGCGTGGGGGACCTGTCCGTCGGTGACCTGGCCGTCGTCGTCGCCGTCTCCTGCCCGCACCGCGGCGAGGCCTTCGAGGCCTGCCGGATGCTGATCGACGACCTCAAGCACGAGGTCCCCATCTGGAAGCACCAGACCTTCAGCGACGGCACCGAGGAATGGGTCGGCGCCTGCTGAAAACGGCCGTACGGCCTCCCAAGCCCCCGGACGCGGGGCTTCCCCCGCATGGGGGTAGCCTCACACCCGTTCGGCCGCGCAACACGCCCTCGATTTGCGTAACCCCTTTCCGGGCACGAGCGTTGAAGCCACCAACGACACGTACTTTCGGGGCAGGGAGGCACGTTCATGGCATCACTGGCGTGGTTGCTCATTCCGCTGTTCGCCGCGATCGGCGCCGCGATATGGGGCAGCTGGGCGGCTCGCGACCGCACGCAGGGCGACATATCCGAACTCGCCGGTTACGCGAGATTCCGCGAGGCCATGGGCAAGGCCGATCAGGCCCCTACGAAGGAAAAGGCGCACTCCGGTTCCGACGCCGTCTGAGCGTCCCGGTGCTCCCGCTGAGAATCCGCTGAGAGTTCGGGCGCCCGGCCCCCGTACGGACCGGCCCCAGGGGCCGCCCTCCGAGGCCGTCCCGTACTGTCGATTCATGCCACGCCGCACCGCGACGATGCTCGCCTCCACCCTCATGCTGTTCGTGTTGCTCTGCGTCGGGGTGTTCATCAAGGTCCCGTACTCCGAGATGAGCCCGGGCCCCACGGTGAACACGCTCGGCGACTCGCACGGCGAGCCGGTCCTGAGCATCTCGGGGCACAAGACGTACCCGACCACCGGTCACCTCAACATGACCACGGTCCGCGTCACCGGCGCCGATTACGACATGAACCTGCTGGAAGCGGTGTACGGCTGGGCGGCCGGCGACAACATCGTCGTACCCCACGAGAACCTCTACCCGAACGGCAAGACGGACAAGGAATCGACGCAGGAGAACGCCGAGGAGTTCAGCCAGTCGCAGGAGAGCGCCAAGGTGGCCGCGCTCAAGCAGCTCGGCATCCCGGTCAACGCCCGCGTCATCGTCTCCTCCGTGGTCAAGGGCGGTCCCTCCGAGGGCAAGCTGCATGCCGGAGACGTGATCAAGTCCGTCGACGGCGCCCAGGTCACCGACCCCGCCGACGTGGCCAAGCTGGTCACCAAGCACAAGCCCGGCGAGCCCGTCGAGTTCACCGTCGTGCCCGCGGCGGACGCCGCTGAGGCGGAACGCGCGAACCGCGAGCCCACCACCTCGGCCAAGATCACGATCACCGCGGGCAAGGCGGAGGACGACGGCCACGCGATCGTCGGCATCCGGGCCGGGACCGACCACACCTTCCCGTTCCCGATCGACATCAAGCTCGCCGACGTCGGCGGCCCCAGCGCCGGCCTGATGTTCGCCCTGGGCATCGTCGACAAGCTCAACCCGGAGAACCTGACCGGCGGCAAGTTCGTCGCGGGCACCGGAACCATCGACGACAGCGGCAAGGTGGGGCCGATCGGCGGCATCCAGATGAAGACCATCGGAGCCCGCCAGGCCGGGGCCGCATACTTCCTGACCCCGGCCGAGAACTGCGCGTCCGCCGCCTCCCACGTCCCCGACGGGCTGACCCTGATCAAGGTCTCCACCATCGACGACGCGACGAAGTCCCTGCAGAAGCTCTCCAAGGGCGACACCGCCGGCCTCCCGCGCTGCACCGCTTCCTGAACCGCGGCTCGGCCGTCCGGGCGCGGCGCCCCGGGGCCCGCGCCCGACCCGCCCGTCCTAGTCGAGGAAGGTCGCCGCGAGGGCCTCGGCCAGCCCCGGCACCAGGGTCGCGCCCGTCAGCACCTCGTTGGAGGAGTCCTTCTCCCGCAGCCGCACGGCGGACTCCCGCGAACCGTCGCGCAGCACGCCCACGGTCAGCCGGACCTCCTGCCGGTCCGGGTGTGCGGCGACCCACTTCGCCAGCTGCTTGTCGCTCAAACCCTCCGGTACGGAGGCCTCCGCGGACGGCGGCAGCATCAGCCGCTCCACCGTCAGGGCGCAGCCGACGATCGGGGCGGGCCACGCGATGGTTCCCAGGAACTTGTCCAGCGGCGTCCCGGCCGGTACGGAGTCCTGCTCGATCGGGGTGAGCTGGCTCTTGCCGGTGTCGTCCTGGTCGAGGCCGAGCTGACGGGCCAGACCGGGCTCCTGCTTGCGCAGCCGGGCGGTGTCGACCAGGGCGAACAGCCGGGCCGGCTTGTCCCAGCCGAGGGTGGAGGCGTACTCGTCGATTTCGAGGACGGCACGGGTGAGCGGGGTGGCGGCCATCGGCGTGCCGGGGGAAGGCGAAAGGTTGGACATGGACAACATCCTGCCTCCTTTCCCCCGGTTACCGGGAACTGACTAAAGCCTCCGTAAGTTGCAAGAGTGGGCTCTACCATCGGGGACCCGGCTCAGCTCTTCCCGTACCGGACGCAGTACCCGGACGCAGTACCCATATTCAGTACCCAGACTCAGCGACTTTCGAGGTGCGCACCTTGGCTTTCCAGATGCCGGACCGCGGCGGAGGCCCCTCCGGGCCACGGATGAGAGTCGGCCGCCCCTCCCGGCGTGCCCGGACTCTTCTGACGACCTTGGGCGTCCTGGCCGTCCTGGCCATGGCGTTCATCATGTTCGCCGGATTCTGGACGGACTGGCTCTGGTTCCGCTCCGTCAAGTACTCCACCGTCTTCACCACCACCCTGTGGACCAAGATCGGGCTCTTCGCCGTCTTCGGCCTGCTGATGGCCGGTGCCGTCGGGCTGAACATCTGGCTGGCGCACCGGCTGCGCCCGCCGCTGAGCGCGATGTCGCTGGAACAGCAGAGCCTCGACCGCTACCGGATGAGCATCGCGGCGTACAAGAAGTGGCTGCTCCTGGCCATCGCCGTGATCATCGGACTGATCGCGGGCGCCTCGGCGGCCGGCCAGTGGAAGACCTGGCTGATGTACGTCAACGGGGTGCCCTTCGGGCGCAAGGACCCCCAGTTCAATCTGGACGTGTCCTTCTACACCTTCGACCTGCCCTGGTACCGCTTCCTGCTCGGCTTCGGCTTCGCCGCGGTCGTGCTGTCGGTGATCGCCGCAGTCGTCGTGCACTACCTGTACGGCGGCCTGCGCGTGACCAGCCCGGGCGCCCGCGCCACCGCCGCGGCGACCGGACACCTGTCGGTGCTCCTCGGTCTCTTCGTCACCCTGAAGGCCATCGCGTACTGGCTCGACCGGTACGGCCTCGCGGTGAAGTCCAGCGACTTCAAGGCCGCCGACAACTGGACCGGCCTGCGGTACGTCGACGCGAACGCCTACCTCCCGGCGAAGACCATCCTGGTGGCGATCGCCGCGATCTGCGCGGTCCTCTTCTTCGCCACCCTGTGGCGCCGCACCTGGCAGCTGCCGGTCATCGGCTTCGGCCTGATGGTCCTCTCGGCGATCCTGATCGGCGGGCTCTACCCGGCGATCGTGCAGAAGTTCCAGGTCCAGCCGAACGAGCAGGCCAAGGAATCGCCGTACGTCGAGAAGAACATCAAGGCGACGCGCGACGCCTACGGGATCGCCGGGTCCGAGGTCAAGGACTACCCGGGCACCCCGCAGACGCAGGACCGGACCAAGCTGCGCAGCGCGGCCGACACCACGGCCAGCGTCCGCCTGCTCGACCCGAACATCGTCTCGCCGGCCTTCCAGCAGCTCCAGCAGGTCAAGGGCTACTACGGCTTCCCGTCCACGCTCGCCGTGGACCGCTACAGCGGCCAGGACACGGTGATCGGGCTTCGCGAGCTGAACATCGGCGGCATCCCGAAGAACAACTGGATCAACGACCACTTCAAGTACACCCACGGCTACGGCGTGGTCGCCGCCAAGGGCACCACCGTCGGTGACCAGGGCGCCCCCGACTTCACCCAGTCCGACCTGCCCTCCAAGGGCATGTTCGGCACGGACTTCGAGCAGCGCATCTACTACGGCGAGCAGACGAAGCAGTACTCGATCGTCGGCGGACCGCAGAAGGAGCTCGACTACTCGGACGACAAGGGCGAGAAGGAGACGAGCTACAAGGGCAACTCGGGCGTCAACCTCGACAACCCGCTCAACCGCGCCGCGTACGCCCTGTCCTTCAGCGAGCCGCAGATCCTGTACTCCGGGGCCATCGGCGAAGGCTCGCGGATCCTGTACAACCGCACGCCGAAGGACCGCGTCGAGGCGGTCGCCCCGTGGCTGACCATCGACGGCGCTCCCTACCCGGCCGTCATCGGCAAGCGGGTCGTCTGGATCGTCGACGCGTACACGACCACCAACGGCTACCCGTACGCCTCGCGGACCACGCTGGGCCGGAGCACCGCGGACTCGCTGACCAACAGCCAGCGCGCGGTGGTGGCCCAGGAGAACCAGGTCAACTACATCCGCAACTCGGTGAAGGCCACCGTCGACGCGTACGACGGCACGGTCAACCTGTACCAGTGGGACACCGAGGACCCGGTCCTGAAGACCTGGATGAAGGCGTTCCCGGGCACGGTCAAGACCAAGAGCGAGATCTCCAAGCCGCTCATGGACCACCTGCGCTACCCGCAGGACCTCTTCAAGGTCCAGCGCGAGCTGCTCACCCGGTACCACGTCACCGACCCGCAGACCTTCCTCAGCGGCAGTGAGGCCTGGGCCGTCCCGGACGACCCGACGACCAAGGCCGGCACGGCGGTCCCGCCGTACTACCTGTCGATGAAGATGCCGGACCAGAAGGAGAAGGACCAGGTCTTCTCCCTCACCACGACGTTCACGCCGAACGAGCGGCCCAACCTCAGTGCCTTCATGGCGGTCAACGCCGATCCGGGCACCCCGGACTACGGCAAGATCAGAATCCTGAAGATGCCGACGAGCAAGCCGCCGGACGGTCCCGGACAGGTGCAGAGCAAGTTCCAGTCCGAACCGAAGATCGCCGAGTCGATCCGCCTCCTGCGCGGTGGTGACTCGGAGATCGAGTACGGCAACCTGCTCGCGGTACCCCTGGACGGCGGCATGCTCTACGTGGAGCCGGTCTACGTCCGCAGCTCCGGGCTCAAGTACCCGCTGCTGCGCAAGGTGCTGGTGACCTACGGCGGCCAGACGGCCTTCGAGGACACCCTCGACAAGGCGCTGAACGTGGTCTTCGGCGCCGAGGCACCCACCGTGCCCACGACGCCGACCAACCCGGACCAGCCGCCGGGCGACGGTACGCCGCAACAGCCCGTACCCCAGGACCCGACGGTCAAGGCGGCCCTCTCCGACGCGCAGAAGGCCGTCGAGGAGGCCGACAAGGCCATGAAGGCCGGCGACTGGTCCGCCTACGGCAAGGCCCAGGACGACCTGGAGGCCGCGCTGAAGCGGGCGATCGACGCCGAGGCCAAGGCGCCGGCCCCCAAGCCGACCGGCTAGCGCCACGCGGTCAGGGCTCCGTCCCGCGTCGTGATACTGTGGTTTCACCGACGCGGGGTGGAGCAGCTCGGTAGCTCGCTGGGCTCATAACCCAGAGGTCGCAGGTTCAAATCCTGTCCCCGCTACTGAAGACGAAGGCCCGGATCCAATGGGATCCGGGCCTTCGTCATGCCCGGACCGGCTCGCGGGGAGCCGTGCGGGGTGATTCGCAGAACACGGGGTCACTGGGGCGGGTGAGTTGGGGCCGCAGCGTGTTTGACTTGTCTCTCTGTGGGCATGTCGACAAAACGCTGTAGTGACCTCACTGGCTGCGACATACCAGGTGTACGCGGGTAGCAGGTGATGCGACGATGGGATTTATGGGGGACAGGTCAACTCTGCTGGAGACAGGGCGGTTTGTGAGGGCGGAGACCGAGTCGGTCACGGAAACCGGTGGGGCGGCTCAGGTCGTTGACGCTCACAACGCGCTGACCGACGCGGCGTTCGCGGAAGAAGCGTTCGGAGAGGCCGAGGCAGCCACCGACGCCGAGTTGGAGGCACGCCACCGGGTGGCCGCCGACAAGGGCGACCCCGGAGCCATGAGCGTGCTCGGGGCCCTCCTCCTGCGCCGCGGTGACCTCGCCGGTGCCGAACCCTACCTGCGCGGCGCCACCGGGGAAGGGGACCGCGCCGCCGCGAACAACCTCGGAGTCCTCCTGCACCAGCGCGGCCACCCCGACGAGGCGGCCGGCTGGTGGCGGGTCGCCGCCGTCGCCGGGTCCGCCCCCGCCGCGCACGCCCTCGGCCGCCACTACCGCGAGCGCGGGGACGAGCCCGCCGCCGAGTACTGGATGCGCCAAGCGGCGGAGTCCGGCCACGCCCTGGGCGCCTACGGGCTGGCCGACCTGCTGGAACACCGCGGGGACAAGGGCGTCGAGCGCTGGTTCCGGGCCGCCGCCGAGCAGGGACACCGCGAAGCGGCGTACCGGCTGGCACGGCACCTGCGCAAGGGTGACCCCAAGGAGGCGGAGCAGTGGTACCGGCAGGCCGCCGCGCGCGGCCACCGGCGGGCCGGCCTGCACCTGGGCGCCCTGCTGGAGGCACGCGGCGAGCTGAAGGAGGCCGGTCGCTGGTACCTCAGCTCCGCGAAGCAGGGCGAGGCCCGAGCGGCCTGCGCCCTCGGCTTCCTGCTGCGCGACGCCGGGGACGAGGAGAGCGCGGCGACCTGGTGGCACCGGGCCGCGCAGGACGGCGACGGGAACGCCGCGAACGCGCTCGGCGCGCTGCACGCCGCGCGCGGGGAGACCCAGACCGCGGAGCGGTGGTACCGGGCCGCCATGGACGCGGGTGACCAGAACGGGGCGTACAACCTCGCTCTGCTGTGCGCCGCGCAGGACCGGACCGCGCAGGCCGAACAGTGGTACCGCCGGGCCGCGTACGCCGGACACCGGGAGGCCGCCAACGCCCTCGCGATCCTGCTCCTCCAGGGCGGGGACGCGGCCGGCGCCGAACCCTGGTTCTCCAAGGCCGCCGAGGCCGGCAGCGTGGACGCCGCCTTCAACCTCGGGATCCTCTTCGCCAGTCGGGACGAGGACCGCACGGCGCTGAAGTGGTACGAGCGGGCCGCCGCGGCCGGGCACACCGACGCGGCGCTCCAGGTCGGCATCGCCCTCGTGCGCGACGGCGAGGAGCGGGCCGCCGAACGGCACCTGCGCTGCGCGGCCGGCGGCGGCAGCGCGGAGGCGGCCTTCAGGCTGGCCTCGCTCCTGGAGTCGCTGGCCCCGCCGCCGGAGCCGGTGGCGCTGGGCGAGCCGGCGGGCGGGGCCGCGCGGACCGAGAGCGAGGAATGGTACGAGCGGGCCGCCGAGCAGGGGCACCGCCGGGCCCAGGTGCGCGTCGGGATGCTGGCCGCCGCCCGGGGCGACCTGGCGGTGGCGGCCCGGTGGTACCGGGAGGCGGCGGAGGCCGGCTCGCGCAACGGCGCCTTCAACCTCGGGCTGCTGCTGGCCCGCGAGGGCAGCGAGCCGGAGGCCGCCCTGTGGTGGACCCGCGCGGCGGTCGCCGGCCACGGCCGGGCCGCCCTGCGGCTGGGGCTGCTCGCGGCCCGGCACGGGGACCTCTCGGAGGGGCAGAAGTGGTGCGTGCGGGCCATGGAGCTCGGCCCGGCGGAGGTGTCGGAGCGTGCGGCCCGGCTGCGGGACGCGCTGGCCGAGGAACTCTCCGCCTGACCGGAGGCCCGCACCGGCCGGGCGATCGGGTCGGGCGATCGAGCTGGGCGATCGGGTCGGGCGATCGGGCTGGGTGATCCGGTGCCCGAGGGGCGCCCGTCCGGGCCCCGCGCGCCCCGTTCGGGGGCACCCGTTAACCGATTTGCATCTGCCGTCGGCCTCCCCGTACAGTGAGGTTTACCGACGCGGGGTGGAGCAGCTCGGTAGCTCGCTGGGCTCATAACCCAGAGGTCGCAGGTTCAAATCCTGTCCCCGCTACTGAAGGCTCAAGGCCCGGATCCCATGGATCCGGGCCTTGAGTCGTTTCCGGATGCAAGTCCGGACGTGCGGAGCAAAAGAAGCGGCGCCGGTCGGGACGCGTAC
>NZ_JBEZKS010000093.1:0-20028 GCF_040651775.1 Streptomyces sp. NPDC048383 | reverse complement strand
AACGACCAACCCACATCCACCGGATCCACACCCGCACCACCCGGCAACCAACCCACCAGACGATCCGCCTGCGCCCGCAACGCCACCGCACTCTTGCCCGACAACACCCACGGCACCACCGGCAAACCCACACCAGAACCCACACCCGAACCCACACCAGAACCGGAGGCCTCCACCTCCACCTCCGGCGCCTGCTCCACGATCACGTGCGCGTTCGTCCCACTGAACCCGAACGACGACACACCCGCACGACGCGGGTGGTCGGTCTCGGGCCACGTCGTACGTTCCGTGAGCAGTTCGACGGCGCCGGACCGCCAGTCCACGTGGGGCGAGGGCTCGTCGACGTGCAGGGTGCGGGGCAGGACCCCGTGCCGCATGGCCAGCACCATCTTGATCACGCCCGCCACGCCCGCCGCGGCCTGGGTGTGCCCGATGTTCGACTTCACCGAGCCCAGGAACAGCGGCTGTCCCTCGGCGCGGGCCTGTCCGTACGTCGCCATCAGGGCCTGTGCCTCGATCGGGTCGCCGAGTGAGGTTCCCGTGCCGTGGGCCTCCACCACGTCGACCTGATCGGTGGAGAGCCGCGCGTTGGCCAGGGCCTGGCGGATGACGCGCTGCTGCGAGGGGCCGTTGGGGGCCGTCAGGCCGTTCGAGGCGCCGTCCTGGTTGATCGCGGAGCCACGGACCACGGCGAGCACCGGGCGTCCGTTCTTTCGTGCGTCGGAGAGTCGTTCCAGGAGCAGGACGCCGACTCCTTCCGCCGGGCCGAAGCCGTCGGCGCCCGCCGCGAAGGCCTTGCAGCGGCCGTCCGTGGACAGTCCGCGCTGCTTGCTGAACTCGACGAAGAGTCCGGGCGTGGACATGACGTGGACGCCGCCGGCGACGGCCATGGAGCACTCCCCCGCCCGCAGGGCCTGCACCGCGAGGTGCAGGGCGACGAGGGAGGCCGAGCACGCGGTGTCGACGGTGACCGCCGGGCCTTCGAGGCCGAAGGTGTAGGAGAGGCGACCGGACAGGACGCTGGAGGCGTTGCCGGTGCCGAGGTGGCCCGCGTAGTCCTCGCTCGCTTCGAGCAGCGGGGTGAGGTAGTCGGAGCCGTTCATGCCGACGAAGACGCCGCTCCGGCTACCGCGCAGGGTGTGCGGGTCGATGCCGGCCCGCTCGAACGCCTCCCAGGAGGTTTCCAGCAGCAGCCGCTGCTGCGGGTCCATCGCCATGGCCTCGCGCGGGGAGATCCCGAAGAAGTCGGCGTCGAACGCGGAGGCACCGTCGAGGAACCCGCCCTCGCGGGTGATCGAGGTGCCCTGTTCGTCGGGGTCGTCGGAGAACAGGTGGTCCAGGTCCCAGCCCCGGTCGGTGGGGAACGCGGTGAGGGCGTCGCCGCCGGCGGCGAGCAGGTCCCACAGTTCCTCGGGCGAGCGGACGCCGCCGGGGAAGCGGCAGCTCATGGCCGTGATGGCGACGGGCTCGTGGGCCTGGCTCTCGATGTCCCGCAGACGTCCGTACGCCTCGTCGAGATCCGTCGTGACCTTCTTGAGGTATTCGCGGAGCTTTGCTTCGTTCGCCACTGGCGCTTCACCTATTCGCGTGTCGAGACCGTGGAGGGACGGCTCAAGAATTCAAGGGAGTTCCGGGGAGGCCGGACGGATCCTTGGAGATCCGGGGAGATCGAGTGAGTCCGAGTGAGTCCGAGTGAGTTCGAGTGAGTTCGAGTCGGATCCGGGAGCCGGGGGTAGCCCGAGGATATTTGAGGAATATCGGCAAGCCCGGGGCCGTACCGTCGGAACAGGGGTTCCGGCGGTACGGCCTGGGGGTGGTTGGGGTTCAGCCCTGACCGAACTTCTTGTCGATGAGGGCGAACAGCTCGTCGTCGCTCGCGTCCTCGATCTCGCCGGCGCCCGCCTCGTCGTCCGTCCCGCGGGCCTCGTTCCACTGGGCCAGCAGGGTCTGGAGCCGTACCGCGACCCGTGCGTGGGCCGCGTCGTCGCCGGCGGTCGCGGCCAGTTCCGTCGGGTCCAGCGAGGAGAAGGTGCTTTCGAGGCGGTCGAGTTCCTCCAGTACGGAGAGCTTGCGGCCGCTCGTCCCCTCGGGGGCCAGCTCGCCGAGCACCTGCCGGGCGAGAGCGGCCGGGGTCGGGTAGTCGTAGATCAAGGTGGCGGGCAGGCGCAGCCCGGTTGCCGCGCCGAGCCGGTTGCGCAGCTCGACCGCGGTCAACGAGTCGAAGCCCAGCTCCTTGAACGCCTGCTCCTCCCCGATCTGTTCTGCGGACCGGTAGCCGAGTACGGCGGCGACCTGCCCCCGCACCAGGTCCAGTACGGTCCGCTCCCGCTCGGCGGGCGCCAGCCCGGCGAGCCGCTGCGCCGGCGACTGCTCCCCCGCCCCGTCGGGCGCGGTCGTGCCGTCGGCGGGGGAGGTGACGGACGACGCCGTCGCCCGTCGCCGCTGTCGGACGGGGGTCCGGACCAGGCCGCGGAACATCGGGAGGATCCCGCCGTCCGCGGCCCGGGCCCGCAGGGTGGGGAGGTCGATGGCCACGGGCAGCAGGACCGGCTCGCCGTCCGCCGCGAGGGCGGCGTCGAAGAGCGCAAGGCCTTCGCGTGCCGACAGCGGCGCGACACCGCCGCGCGCGGCGCGTCCCCGCTCCGCGTCGGTGAGCCGGCCCGCCATGCCGCGTTCTTCGGCCCACATGCCCCACACCAGGGACAGTGCGGCGAGCCCGCCGGCCCGGCGGTGCCGGGCGAGCGCGTCGAGGAAGACGTTCGCCGCACCGTAGTTGGCCTGACCCGCACCGCCGAGGGTGCCGGCGGCGGCCGAGAAGAGGACGAACGCCGACAGGTCGAGGTGACGGGTCAACTCGTGCAGGTTCAGCGCCCCGTCGACCTTGGGCCGCATCACCCGGTCGACGCGCTCGGGAGTGAGCAGGTCCACGACGCCGTCGTCCAGGACGGCCGCCGTGTGGATGACCGCCGTCAACGGACGCTCGGCCGGTACGGAGTCCAGCAGCGCGGCCAGTGCGACCCGGTCGGCGACGTCGCACGCCGCCCAGGTGACCTGCGCCCCCAACGCGGTCAGCCGCGTGGTGAGTTCGCCGGCCGACTCCGTGTCGCCGCCGCGGCGGCCGGTGAGCAGCAGGTGGCGTACGCCGTGTTCGGTGACCAGGTGGCGGGTGAGGAGGCCGGCGAGTCCGCCGCCGGCCCCGGTGACGAGGACCGTACCGCGGGTGTCGATGCGGCTCTTCGTGTCGTCCCCGTCCGTCGTCCCGGCGACGGTGTCCACCCGGGCCAACCTCGGTACGTACAGCGTTCCGTTGCGTACGGCGAGTTCGGGCTCCTCGGATGTGAGGGCGGCCGCGAGGGCCCGCCCTGAGGCATCGCTCCCGTCGAGGTCGACGAGTACGAAACGGTCGGGGTGCTCGGTCTGCGCCGCGCGCAGCAGGCCCCACACCGGGGTGTGGGCGAGGTCGACGGCCTCGGTGTCGGTGTGCGCGGCCACGGCGCCCCGGGTGACGACGGCGAGGCGTGCGCCGGCGAAGCGGCCGTTGTCCAGCCAGGTCTGCACGGTCGCGAGCGCCCGGTGCGTCACCTCGTGGACCTCGTCCGCCGTCGGGTGGGCCGGGGTGCGGCCGGTGCTCGCCATGAACGGCACGACCACGGTGTCGGGCGCGGGCCGGCGCCCGGCGGCGACGGCTTCCTCCAGGGCCACCAGGTCCTCGTACGTCGCGACGGGGACCCCGGCGGCGCCCAGGGCGGCGGCGAACGAGTCCGCGCCGGAGCCGGCGCCGATGACCGCGAGGGTCGCGGAGCCCACCCGGGCGGCCGCAGTCGTCCGCACCCAGTCGAGGCGGAACAGCGAGTCGTGGACCCCGTCGGGGGCCGGCGCCGTGAACCGCTCGACGTCGACTTCCCGGGTCACCAGGGTCGCGACGGACGCGACGGGCACGCCCTGCGCGTCGGCCAGTTCGACGGACACGGTGTCCGCGCCGCCCGGGGTGATCCGCAGGCGCAGCGTGTCGGCCACGTCCACGCCCGCCCCGTGGAGCCGTACTCCGCGCCAGGCGAGCGGTTCGCGGGCGGTGGTGTCCGCGGCGGTGGCGGTCAGGGCCTGTACCGCCGCGTCGAGGAGAGCGGGATGGAGGGCGAACCCAGCTGCCGGGGAACGCAGTTCGTCGGAGAGTCCGACCTCTGCGAAGACCTCGTCGCCGCGCACCCAGATCCCGTTCAGGGTCCTGAGCTCCGGTCCGTGGTGGAGCCCGGCGACCGCGAGGCGCTCGTGCACGTCTTCGACGGGAACCTCCACGGCGTCGGCGGGCGGCCACGCTTCGGCGCCGACGGAGGTGCCGACGGAGCCGACGGAGCCGACGACGTCCCCGGCTGCCCACTCGGCTTCGAAGGGGGCTTCGAAGGCGGCCCCGGATTCGGTCTCGGATTCGGTCTCGGATTCGGTCTCGCCGAGGTGGCCCGTGGCGTGGCGGGACCAGGTCCCGCCGTGTGCCGTGGGGCCGTCCGTCGCTTCGGTCCGACTGTGTACCTGGACGGTGCGACGTCCGGCGTCGTCCGCCCCGCCGACGGTGAGCCGGAGCTGTACGGCTCCGACCTCAGGCAGCACGAGCGGTGCCTCGTGGGTCAGCTCCTCCAGCCGGCCGCAGCCGGCCTCGGCGCCGGCCCGCAGCGCGAGTTCGACGAAGGCCGCACCGGGCACGACCACCGAGTCGGCCACGACGTGGCCGGCCAACCAGGGGTGCGTACGGCGGGACAGTCGGCCGGTGAACAGGAACCCTCCCGTGTCCGGCAGTTCGACCGCCGCGCCGAGCAGCGGGTGCCCCGCCGACTCGATGCCGAGCGAGGCGGCGTCCTCCAGCGCCGCGAAGGAGTCGATCCAGTAGCGCTCGCGCTGGAAGGCGTACGTCGGCAGGTCGACGCGCCGCGCGCCGGTCCCGGCGTAGAAGGCCGTCCAGTCGACGGTGACGCCTTGGACGTGCGCCTGCGCGAGGGCGGTGACGAGGGTCACGGCCTCGGCGCGTGCCTTGCGGAGCACGGGCACACACGTGACGGTCGCCTCGGCCAGGCAGTCCTGGGCGAGGGCGGACAGGATTCCATCGGGGCCGAGTTCGAGGTACGTGGTCACGCCGGCGGCTTCCAGCGCGCGGACGCCGTCGAGGAACCGGACACCCTCGCGGACGTGCCGGACCCAGAAGTCCGCGCTGCCCATCTCGTCCTCGGCGATCAGGGCGCCGGTCAGGTTCGAGACGATCGGGACGCGCGGCGTCGCGTACGCCAGCCCGTCCGCCACCTTGCGGAAGTCGGCGAGCATGCCGTCCATGTGCGGCGAATGGAAGGCATGACTGACCGTGAGCCGCTTGGACTTGCGGCCGGTGAAGAACTCCACGACCGACGTCGCCGCGTCCTCGTCACCGGCGATCACGACCGACTGCGGGCCGTTGACGGCGGCGACGCTCACCCGGTCCGTCAGCAACGGCAGGACCTCGTCCTCCGAGGCCTGCAGGGCGATCATCACGCCACCGGTCGGCAGCGCCTGCATCAACCGGCCGCGCGCCGCGACCAGCGTGCACGCGTCGTCCAGCGACAGGACACCCGCCACGTGCGCGGCAGAAATCTCACCGACCGAATGGCCGGACACGAAGTCCGGCCGCACGCCCCACGATTCCAGCAGCCGGAACAGCGCCACCTCCACCGCGAACAACGCCGGCTGGGCGTACTCGGTCCGATCCAGCAGGCCGCCATCCGCCCCGAACAGCACCTCCTTCAGCGGCACTTCCAGATCGAGCCGCTCGCACACCGCATCCAGCGCGGCGGCGAACACCGGGAAGGCGTCGTACAGTTCACCCCCCATCCCGATCCGCTGGCTGCCCTGCCCGGTGAACAGGAAAGCCACCATCTGTTCCGTGTTCGCCACACCCCGGGTCAGCTCGGCGGCGGAGTCGCCTGCCGCGAGCGCCGTCAGCGCCCCTCGGTAAGCCTCCTCCCCGTCCGCGACGATCACGGCGCGGTGGTCGAGCAGGGCCCGGCCGGTCGCGAGCGAGTGACCGACGTCCACCGGCCGTGCCCCGCCGCCGCCGGCGAGGTGGCCGAGCAGCCGGGCGGCCTGGTCGCGTAGAGCGGCCTGCGTACGGCCGGTGAGGGTCCACGGCCAGGCGCCGGACTCGTCGGCCTCCGGTGACTCGGGGGCCTCCATCGCATCGGGCGTTTCAGGGGCCTGCTCCAGGATGGTGTGGGCGTTCGTGCCGCTCACACCGAACGAGGAGACACCGGCCCGGCGCGGGCGGCCGGTCTCCGGCCACGCCCGCTGCTCGGTCAGCAGTTCCACCTCGCCCGCCGTCCAGTCGACGTGCGGGGTGGGCCCGTCGACGTGCAGGGTCTGCGGCAGCGTGCCGTGCCGCATGGCCATCACCATCTTGATGACGCCCGCGACACCGGCCGCGGCCTGGGTGT
This sequence comes from Streptomyces sp. NPDC048383, assembly GCF_040651775.1. Taxonomy (NCBI): domain Bacteria; kingdom Bacillati; phylum Actinomycetota; class Actinomycetes; order Kitasatosporales; family Streptomycetaceae; genus Streptomyces; species Streptomyces sp. NPDC048383. The sequence continues at coordinate 13,579 of NZ_JBEZKS010000093.1, read as the reverse complement.
GCCCGATGTTCGACTTGATCGAACCGAGCAGCAGCGGCCGGCCCTCGGGCCGGTCCTGCCCGTACGTGGCCAGCAGCGCCTGCGCCTCGATCGGGTCGCCCAGCTTCGTGCCCGTGCCGTGGGCCTCGACGGCGTCCACGTCGGCGGCGGTCAGACCCGCCCCGGCCAGCGCCGCACGGATCACCCGCTGCTGCGACGGCCCGTTCGGTGCCGTCAGACCGTTGCTCGCACCGTCCTGGTTGACCGCCGAACCACGCACCACCGCCAGCACCGGATGACCGTTGCGGCGGGCGTCCGACAGCCGCTCCACGAGCAGCATGCCGACACCCTCACCCCAACCCGTACCGTCCGCGCCTTCCGCGAAGGCCTTGATCCGGCCGTCCGCGGCGAGGCCGCCCTGGCGGGCGAACTCGACGAACGCTCCCGGTGTCGACATGACCGTCACACCACCGGCCAGAGCGATCGAGCATTCGCCGTTGCGGAGCGCCTGTACGGCGAGGTGCAGGGCCACGAGCGATGCCGAGCACGCGGTGTCGACGGTGACGGCCGGCCCTTCGAGGCCGAACACGTAGGAGAGGCGGCCGGAGACGACGCTCGCGGAGTTGCCGGTGCTCATGAACCCGTCTCCGCCGTCGGCGGAGTTCAGCACGAGCGAAAGGTAGTCCTGCCCGTTGGTCCCGACGAACACGCCGGCCTGGCTGCCTCGCAGGGACGACGGGTCGATGCCGGCCCGCTCGAACGCCTCCCACGAGGTCTCCAGCAACAGCCGCTGCTGCGGGTCCATGGCGAGGGCCTCGCGCGGCGAGATCCCGAAGAATCCGGGGTCGAACTGCGCGACGTCGTAGAGGAATCCGCCTTCGCGGGCGTACGGGGCCTCCTGCTCGGAGCGCGGCCCGAAGAGTTCCTCCGCGTCCCAGCCCCGGTCGGCCGGGAACTCGCCGATGGCGTCGCCGCCGGCGGCAAGCAGCTGCCACAGGTCCTCGGGGGTGCGCACGCCACCGGGGAAGCGGCAGCTCATCGCGACGATCGCGATCGGATCGTCGTCGCCCGGCTTGGCCGTCGCCCGCGCCGCGAGAGCGCTCACCGCTTCCTCGGTGCCGAGCAGTTCACCGCGCAGGTGGTCCGCCAGGTCCGTGGAGGTCGGGTAGTCGTAGATGAGTGTGGCCGGCAGGCGCAGTCCGGTGGTGGAACCCAGCCGGTTGCGGAGTTCGACGGCGGTCAGCGAATCGAAGCCGAGCTCCTTGAACGCCCGTCCCGCGCCGACGCTTTCCGCTCCGGCGTGACCGAGGACCGCGGCGACCTCCTTGCGGACGAGGTCCAGCAGCAGCCGGTCCCGCTCGGCGACGGAGAGTCCCGCCAGCCGCGACACGAGGGACTGCCGACCGTGGCCCGACCCGTCGGACGACCCTGCGTCGGCCCCGCGTGCGGTGAAGGCACCGCGCGCCTCCGGCAGTTCGGCGAAGAGGTTGCCGGGGCGCACGGCGGTGAAGCCGGTGGCGAACCGGTCCCAGTCCACGTCCACGACGGTGACGACGGTGTCGTTCGCGTCGAGGGCGCGGTGGAGGGCGTCGATCGCCGACCCGGCGGCCATGGGCGGTACGCCGCCCTTGCGCATGCGGGCGTCGAGCGCGCCGTCGGCGGCCATGCCGCCCTCGGCCCACGGGCCCCACGCGATCGACGTGGCGGCCAGGCCGTCGGCACGCCGCTGTTCGGCCAGCGCGTCCGAGTAGGCGTTGGCCGCTGCGTAGTTGGCCTGGCCGGCCGTGCCCCACGTACCCGTGACGGACGAGAACAGGACGAACGCGGAGAGTTCGATGCCGAGTTCGACGGTCAGCTCGTGCAGGTTGAGGGCGGAGACCGCCTTGGCCCGGAGTACGGACTCGAACCGGTCCGGCGTGAGGGCGTCGAGCACGCCGTCGTCCAGGATTCCGGCGGTGTGGACGATCGCGGTGAGCGTGTCGGCCTCGGTGGCCAGCAGCGTGCGCAGCGCATCCCGGTCGGCGGCGTCACACGCAACCACCGACACCTCCACACCCAGCTCCGACAGCTCGGCGGCCAGCTCGGCCGCCCCGGGGGCGTCCATGCCCCGCCGGCTGGTCAGCACCAGACGCCCGGCGCCGGCCCCGGCCAACCACCGCGCGACCCGACCACCCAGCGCACCCGTACCACCGGTCACCAACACCGTCCCGGACGGCGCCCAGGACGGCTCGCCCTGAACGGCGGCGGCACGGACCAGACGGCGCCCGAAGACCCCGGACGAACGCACCGCGACCTGGTCCTCACCGGCAGGAGCACCGGCCAGGACCCCGACCAACCGGCCCATCGCCCGCTCGTCCCACACCTCGGGGAGGTCGACGAGACCACCCCAGCGTTCGGGCGCCTCCAGCGCGGCCACCCGACCAAGACCCCACACCTGCGCCTGAACCGGCGACACCAGCCGATCCGAACGACCCACACTCACCGCACCACGCGTCACGCACCACAGCGGCGCCTCGACCCCGGCATCGCCGAGCGCCTGCACCAGGACGGCTGTCGCGCCGATACCGGCCGACTTGTCCCACGCGAGCAGGGACACCACACCGGCGACGGCGCTTTCCACACCGGACAGCAGCCCGGCAAGGGCTTCCCGATCGGTGCCGGACTCGACCGCCACGCGGTGGACCTCAGCCCCACGCCCGCTCAGCGCGCCCACCACGGCCGTGTCGTCCACGCCGGCGGTCGGAACCACCAGCAGCCAGGATCCGGACAGGCCCGCGCCGGCGCCGCCGACGTCCGCCAGCGGCTTCCACGACACCCGGTACCGCCACCCGTCGACCTCCGGGCCCGTGCCCGCGGCCCCGCCGCGTCGCCCGAGCGCCGTTTCCGGCCAGTACCGGCTGCGCTGGAAGGCGTACGTCGGCAGGTCGACGCGTACGGCGCCGTTCCCGTGGAGCGTCTGCCAGTCGACGGGGATCCCGCGGACGTGGCTGCCGGCCAGCGCGGCCATGGCCGTTTCCGTCTCGGACCGCCCCTTGCGCAGCACCGGCACGAACACCGCACTCGGCTCGGTCAGGCACTCCTGTCCGAGGGCGGACAGGACACCGTCGGGCCCGAGTTCGAGGTACGTCGTGACCCCCGCGGCCTCCAGGGCCCGGATGCCGTCGAGGAAGCGCACGGCTTCGCGGACGTGGCGGACCCAGAAGTCCGCGGTGGCGAGTTCCTCGGTGACGAGGGACCCGGTCAGGTTCGACACGATCGGGATGCGCGGCGTCGCGAACGACAGTCCCTCGACCACCCGGCGGAAGTCATCCAACATGGCGTCCATGTGCGGCGAGTGGAACGCGTGACTGACCGAGAGCTGCTTGCTCTTACGACCGCTGAGGGATGCGGCGATGGCCACCGCGGCGTCCTCGTCGCCCGCGATCACGACCGACTGCGGACCGTTGACGGCGGCGATGCTCACCCGGTCCGTCAGCAGCGGCAGGACCTCGTCCTCCGAAGCCTGCACCGCGACCATCACGCCACCGGCCGGCAGCGCCTGCATCAACCGACCACGCGCCGCGACCAACGTGCACGCGTCGTCCAGTGACAGCACACCGGACAGGTGCGCGGCGGCGATCTCACCGATCGAATGGCCGCAGAGGAAGTCCGGCTTCACACCCCACGACTCGAGGAGCCGGAACAGCGCCACCTCGACCGCGAACAACGCCGGCTGCGTGAACCGCGTCTCGTCCAACAGGCCCGCATCCGACCCGAAGAGAACGTCCCGCAACGGCACTTCGAGATCCAGACGCGCACACACCGCGTCGAGAGCCTCCGCGAACACCGGGTAGGCGTCGTACAGTTCACGCCCCATGCCGAGGCGCTGGCTCCCCTGACCGGTGAACAGGAAGGCAATCTTCCCGCCGACCGGCGACCCCGTCACCACTCCCGGCGCCGTGTCTCCGTCCGCCAGGGCCGCGAGACCGGCCAGCAGGCCCTCACGGTCCGTGGCGGTCACCGCCGCCCGCTCCTCGAACGCCGAGCGGCCGGTGGCCAGCGTCCTGCCGACGTCCGTCAGCGACAGCTCGGGGTCCGCCTGGAGTCGCGCCCGCAGCCGGTCGGCCTGGGCCCGCAGCCCCGTCCCGCTCTTCGCCGAAATCACCAGCGGCAGCGGCATCCGCCGGGCACTCGGCTCCACGGCTCCCGCGTCGCCCGCGCCGAGCTCCGCCTGCGACAGCTGTGACAGCTGCGGCGCCGGCGGGGCCTGCTCGATGATCGTGTGTGCGTTGGTGCCGCTGAAGCCGAACGAGGAGACGCCTGCCCGGCGCGGACGGCCGGTCTCCGGCCAGGGCCGCCGCTCGGTCAGCAGTTCGATGTCACCCGCCTGCCAGTCCACCTGCGGGGACGGCTCGTCGATGTGGAGGCTTTCGGGAAGCTCCCCCTCCCGCATGGCCATCACCATCTTGATGACGCCCGCGACACCGGCCGCGGCCTGCGTGTGCCCGATGTTCGACTTGATCGAACCGAGGAGCAGCGGCCGGCCCTCGGGCCGGTCCTGGCCGTAGGTGGCCAGCAGGGCCTGGGCTTCGATCGGGTCGCCGAGGGTGGTGCCGGTGCCGTGGGCCTCGACGGCGTCCACGTCGGCGGCGGTCAGGCCCGCGCCCGCCAGCGCCGCACGGATCACCCGCTGCTGCGACGGCCCGTTCGGCGCGGTCAGGCCGTTGCTCGCACCGTCCTGGTTGACGGCCGAACCACGTACGACCGCCAGCACCGGGTGCCCGTTGCGGCGGGCGTCCGACAGCCGCTCCACGAGCAGCATGCCGACACCCTCACCCCAACCCGTACCGTCCGCACCCTCCGCGAACGCCTTGATCCGGCCGTCGGCCGCGAGCCCGCGCTGACGGCTGAACTCGATGAACGTGCCCGGCGTGGACATCACGGTCACGCCACCGGCCAGGGCCAGGTCGCACTCACCCTGACGCAGCGCCTGGATCGCCCAGTGCAGCGCGACCAGGGACGACGAGCAGGCCGTGTCGACGGTGACCGCCGGTCCTTCGAGGCCGAACACGTACGACAGCCGGCCGGACACCACGCTCGCCGCGTTGCCCGTACCCAAATGCCCTTCCAGACCGGCCGGTTCCTCCAGGAGCACGGACAGGTAGTCCTGTCCGTTGGTACCGACGAAGACACCGGCCTGGCTGCCGCGCAGCGTCTCGGGGTCGATGCCGGCGCGCTCGAAGGCCTCCCACGAGGTCTCCAGCAGCAGGCGCTGCTGCGGGTCCATGGCGAGGGCCTCGCGCGGCGAGATCCCGAAGAAGTCGGCGTCGAAGTCGGCGACGTCGTAGAGGAAGCCGCCTTCGCGGGCGTACGAGGTGCCCTGCGTGCTCGGGTCGGCGTCGTAGAGGGCGTCGAGGTTCCAGCCGCGGTCCAGGGGAAGGTCGGAAATGGCGTCGGTACCGGACGCCACCAACTGCCAGAGGTCTTCCGGCGTGCGCACTCCGCCGGGGAAGCGGCAGCTCATGGCGACGATCGCGATCGGGTCGTCGTCGACGGCCCTGACCGTCGGGCCCGCGGCCTCGACCTGGGTTCCGAGGAGTTCGGAACCCAGGTGGGCGGCGAGCGCGGCCGGGGTCGGGTAGTCGTAGACGAGCGTGGCCGACAGCCGCAGTTCGGTGGCGGCGCCGAGCCGGTTGCGGAGTTCGACCGCCGTGAGCGAGTCGAATCCGATCTCGCGGAAGGCGCGTCCCGCCTCGACGTCCTGGGCGCCGGAGTGGCCGAGGACCTCGGCGACCTGTGCACGCACGAGGTCGAGGAGGAAGGCCTCCCGGTCGTCGGCGGGCAGGCCCCGCAGGCGCTCGGCGAGCGAAGAGCCCGCGCGCTCGGTACGGTCGCCCGCCCGCTCCGCACCCCGGGTGACGGCCTCGGCCTCGGGCAGGTCGGCGAGCAGCTTGCCGACGCGTACGGCGGTGAACCCGGGCGCGAACTTAGCCCAGTCGAAGTCGACGACGGTCAGTACCGCCTCGTCCGAACCGACGGCCTGCCGGAGAGCGGTGATCGCCAGGTCGGCGTTCATGGGCGGTACGCCGCCACGGCGCATCCGGGCGTCCATCGCCTCATCGGCCGCCATGCCGCCCTCGGCCCACGGACCCCACGCGATCGACGTCGCGACCAGACCGGCAGCACGACGCTGCTCGGCCAGCGCGTCCAAATAGGCGTTCGCGGCGGCATAGTTGCCCTGACCGGCCGCACCCACCGTGCCGCTCATGGAGGAGAACAGCACGAACGCGGACAACTCGATACCCAGCTCGACGGTCAGCTCGTGCAGGTTCAGCGCGGAAACCGCCTTGGCCCGCAGTACGCCTTCGAACCGCTCCGGAGTCAGAGCGTCGAGCACCCCGTCGTCCAAGATCCCAGCCGTATGCACCACCGCCGTCAGCGTGTCGGCCTCGGCGGCCAGCAGCGCACCCAACGCATCCCGGTCAGCGGCATCACACGCCACCACCGACACCTCGACACCAAGCTCCGACAACTCGGCAACCAACTCGGCCGCACCCGCAGCGTCCCCACCCCGACGACTGGTCAGCACCAGACGCCCGGCACCCGCCCCGGCCAACCACCGGGCCACCCGACCACCCAGCGCACCCGTACCACCGGTCACCAACACCGTCCCCGACGGCACCCAAGAATCCGTACCCCCCGCCACCACACGCACCAAACGACGCCCGAAGACGCCCGAAGAACGCACCGCGACCTGGTCCTCACCGACAGAACCACCGGCCAACACACCCGCCAAGCGGCCCATCGCCCGCTCGTCCCACACCTCGGGAAGGTCCACCAGACCACCCCAACGCTCCGGAACCTCCAACGCCGCCACCCGACCCAGACCCCACACCTGCGCCTGGACCGCCGACACCAGGACATCGGAACGACCCACACTCACCGCACCACGGGTCAGGCACCACAACGGCGCCTCCACCCCGGCATCACCCAACGCCTGCACCAGAACAGCGCTCTGAACGACACCCGCCGACTCCCCCAGAGCCAGCAGCGACACCACACCGGCCACAGAGCCGACGCCCGACAACAGACCGGCCAAGGACTCCCTCTCGGTACCCGGTTCGACCACCACCCGGCGCACCTCGGCCCCACGCCCGACCAACGCACCCACCACAGCCGCGTCATCCACGCCTCCGGCACGAACCACCACCAGCCAGACACCCGACAGCCGCACACCGGCACCGGCGTCCGTCAGCGGCTTCCACGACACCCGGTAGCGCCAGCCGTCGATCTCCGACTGTTCCTGGCCCTGTCGGCGCCAGGCCGACAGGGCGGGGACGAGGTCGCTGATGCGTGCGTCGCCGGGCACGTCCAGTTCGGACGCCAGCGACGTCAGGTCGCCGCTCTCCACCGCGTCCCAGAACCGGGCGTCCACCCCGCCGGCGGCCGGCGTGGAGGCGACCGGGCCGTTCCAGAGGATGGTCTCGGGCCAGTAGCGCTGTCGCTGGAAGGCGTACGTCGGCAGCTCCATGCGCCGGGCGCCCGTGCCGGTGAAGAACGTCGACCAGTCGACGTCCACACCCCGGACGTGGACCCGGGCCGCGGCGGTGACGACTGTCTCCGCTTCTCCCCGGTCCGCGCGCAGGGCGGGAACGAAGGCGGTCTCCGCGTCGCCCGTCAGGCACTCCTGGGCGAGGGCGGACAGTACACCGTCCGGTCCCAGCTCGACGTACGTCGTCACACCCACCGCTTCGAGGGCGCGGACGCCGTCGAGGAAGCGAACGGCTTCGCGGACGTGGCGGACCCAGAAGTCCGCCGAGCCCATCTCGCCCTCGGCGATGAGGGCGCCGGTCAGGTTCGACACGATCGGAATGCGCGGCGCCGCGAACGACAGGCCCTCCACCACCTGGCGGAAGTCCTCCAACATGCCGTCCATGTGGGGCGAGTGGAAGGCGTGGCTGACGGTGAGCCGCTTGCTCTTGCGGCCGACGAGCGACTCCACCACCGCGACAGCGGCGTCCTCATCACCCGCGATCACCACCGACTGCGGCCCGTTGACGGCCGCGATGCTCACCCGGTCCGTCAACAGCGGCAGGACCTCGTCCTCCGAAGCCTGCACCGCGATCATCACGCCACCGGCCGGCAGCGCCTGCATCAACCGACCACGCGCCGTCACCAACACACACGCGTCATCCAGCGACAGCACACCCGCCACATGCGCGGCAGCGATCTCACCTATCGAATGCCCCGACACGAAGTCCGGCCGGACACCCCACGATTCGAGCAGCCGGAACAGCGCCACCTCGACCGCGAACAACGCCGGCTGCGTGAACCGCGTCTCGTCCAACAGGGCCGCGTCCGACCCGAACAACACGTCCTTCAACGGCGCATCGAGCTCCAGCCGACCGCACACCTCGTCCAACGCGGCCGCGAACACCGGGTAGGCGTCGTACAGTTCGCGCCCCATACCCAGTCGCTGACTGCCCTGGCCGGTGAACAGGAAGGCGAGGCCGCCGCTCGATGCCACGCCTTGGACGAGGCCCGGTACCGGTTCGCCGGCGGCCAGGGCCGTCAGGCGGCCGAGGAGGGACTCGGCGTCCGACGCCGGGGCCAGCACGACCGCGCGGTGTTCCAGGGCGGCGCGGTGGGCGGCGAGGGAGTGGCCGAGGTCGAGGGCGCCGCGGGTTCCCGTGGTGGCGACGGCGTCGGCCGCGGCCGGGTGCAGGCGGTCCGCCTGGGCGCGCAGGGCGGCCGCGGTGCGGCCGGAGACGAGCCACGGCAGGACCGGGATCCCGGGCGCGGTGGGCGTCGGGGACGGGGAGTCGTCCGCGGGGTGCGGGGCCTGCTCGATGACGGCGTGGGCGTTGGTGCCGCTGTAGCCGAACGAGGAGATGCCGGCGCGGCGCGGACGGCCGGTCTCGGGCCAGGTCCGCTGTTCGGTCAGCAGCTCGATGTCGCCTGCCGTCCAGTCGACGTACGGGGTGGGCTCGTCGATGTGGAGGGTTTGGGGCAGGATGCCGTGCCGCATCGCCATGACCATCTTGATGACGCCCGCGGCGCCGGCGACGGCCTGGGTGTGGCCGATGTTCGACTTCACCGAGCCGAGCAGCAGCGGCCGGCCCTCGGGTCGGTCCTGGCCGTAGGTGGCCAGGAGGGCCTGGGCCTCGATGGGGTCGCCGAGGCGGGTTCCCGTGCCGTGGGCTTCGACGGCGTCGACGTCCGTGGCGGTCAGGCCGGCGTCGTCGAGTGCTTCGCGGATGACGCGCTGCTGGGACGGGCCGTTGGGGGCGGTGAGGCCGTTGGAGGCGCCGTCCTGGTTGACGGCGGTGCCGCGGACCACGGCGAGGACGGGGTGTCCGTTGCGGCGGGCGTCGGAGAGGCGTTCCAGGAGGAGCAGGCCGACGCCCTCGGACCAGATGGTGCCGTCGGCGGCGGCGGCGAACGCCTTGATGCGGCCGTTGTCCGCGAGGCCGCGCTGGCGGCTGAACTCGGTGAACGCGCCGGGCGTGGACATGATGGTGACCGCGCCGGCGAGGGCCATGGCGCATTCGCCGCTGCGCAGGGCCTGCGCGGCGAGGTGCAGGGTGACGAGCGAGGAGGAGCAGGCGGTGTCGACGGTGACGGCCGGCCCCTCCAGGCCGAAGCTGTAGGAGATGCGGCCGGAGACGACGCTGGCGGCGTTGCCCGTGCCGAGGTGTCCTTCGAGGCCGTCGCCGTCGTTCAGCCACAGTTGGAGGTAGTCCTGGGCGTTGGAGCCGATGAACACGCCGGTGCGGCTGCCGTGCAGGGTGGTCGGGTCGATGCCGGCGCGCTCGAACGTCTCCCAGGTGGTCTCCAGCAGCAGGCGCTGCTGGGGGTCCATGGCGAGGGCTTCGCGCGGGGAGATCCCGAAGAAGGCGGCGTCGAAGGAGGCGGCCTCGTGGAGGAAGCCGCCCTCGCGGACGTAGCTGGTGCCCTCGCGGTCGGGGTCGTCGCTGTAGAGGGTGTCGAGGTCCCAGCCGCGGTCGGCGGGGAAGGCGGTGATGCCGTCGCGGCCCTCGGCGAGCATCCGCCACAGGTCCTCGGGAGAGGCGACGTTTCCGGGGAAGCGGCAGTTCATGGCGACGATGGCGATCGGGTCGTCGTCCTGGCCGGCGGCCGTGGCGGCGGCCCGGCGGGAGGTGGGGCCGCTCGCGCGGTCGCCCGCGTCGTCCGCGAGGTCGCCGACGATCTCCTGGCGGAGGTATTGGGCGAGGGCGGTGGCCGTCGGGTAGTCGAAGACGAGGGTGGCGGGCAGTCGACGGCCGGTGGCCTCGCCGAGCAGGTTGCGCAGTTCGACGGCGGTCAGCGAGTCGAAGCCGAGTTCCTTGAAGGACCGGCCGGGCTCGACGGAGGCGGCGCCCGGGTAGCCGAGCGCCGAGGCGACCTGCTTGCGTACGAGGTCGAGGAGCGCACGGTCCTGTTCGGCGGCCGGGAGCCCGGCGAGGCTCGCCCGCAGGCCGGAGACACCGGCCGCGGCGCCGCCCGCGGTACGGCGTACGGGGACCCGTACGAGTCCGCGCAGCAGCGGGGACAGGGCACCCGCGCGGGCCTGCGTGCGCAGGCCGGGGAGGTCGACGCGCATCAGGACGGGTACGGGTTCGTCGATGCGGTGGACGAGGTCGAAGAGGTCGAGGCCCTCGGCCGAGGTGAGCGGGGGCAGTCCGCCACGGGTCATGCGGCTGATGTCGGCGTCGGTGAGGCTGCCGGCCATGCCCGAGCCGTCGGCCCACAGGGACCAGGCGAGGGAGGTGGCGGGCAGGCCGAGGGAGCGGCGGTGTTGGGCGAGGGCGTCGAGGAAGACGTTGGCCGCCGCGTAGTTGCCCTGGCCGGCGCCGCCGAGGACGCCGCCGATGGAGGAGAACAGCAGGAAGGCGGAGAGGTCGAGGTCGCGGGTCAGTTCGTGCAGGTGGCAGGCCGCGTCGGCCTTGGGCCGCAGGACGGCCGACAGGCGTTCGGGCGTGAGGGACGTGACGATGCCGTCGTCGAGGACGCCGGCGGTGTGGACGACCGCGCCGAGCGGGTGCGCGGCGGGTATCGCCTCCAGTACGGCGGCGAGCGCGTCCCGGTCGGCGACGTCGCAGGCCGCCCAGGTCACCGAGGCACCGGCGGCGGTGAGTTCGGTGGTGAGCCGCTGCGCTTCGGGGGTGGATCCGCCGCGCCGGCCGACGAGCAGCAGGTGGCGTACGCCGTGCTCGGCGACGAGCCGGTGGGCGATCAGCCCGCCGAGGAGCCCGCCGGCTCCGGTGATCAGGACGGTCGACTCCGGCGCGTACGTGACCCCGGCGCCCGCCGGCCGGTCCGTGTCGGTCTCCGGGGTCTCCCGGGCCACCCGGGTGAAGCGCGGTACGTGGACGGTCCCGGCGCGCAGGGCGAGTCGCGGCTCTCCCGCGGTGACGGCGCCGGCCAAGGCGGCGGGCAGGGCGGTGGCGGAGGCTTCACCGGCGTCGGTGTCGGTGGCGGCGTCGGTGTCCAGCAGCAGGATCCGGTCGGGGTTCTCGGCCTGCGCGGAGGACAGCAGGCCCCGGACGACCGCGTGGACGGGGTCGGTGACCGTGTCGGTCCCGCCGTCACCGGCCGCGACGGTGCCGCTGGTCAGGACGACGAGACGGGTGGCGGCGAACCGGTCGCCGGCGAAGGGCTCCTCGCCCAGCCAGGTTCGGGCGAGGGCGAGGGCGTGGTGCGCGGCCCGGTGCACGGCATCGGCGGAGAACTCGGGCGCGGTGGCGGGCCGGCCGTCGGCGTCCTGCCCCTCGGAGCCGGCCGGGTGTTCGGCCGCCGCCTGTCCGTAGCCGGTGAACACGACGTCGGGGACGGCTGCTCCGGCGTCGACGGAGGCCGCGAGTTCGGCCAGGTCCGCGTGGACGGTGATCGTGACACCGGTCGCGCCCGCGGCGCGGAGGGCGGCGGGCACCTCGGCGCCCAGGACCGCCCAACGGGCGCCGGCCGGGGTGGCGGCGGGGGTCGCGGGCAGCGGCGTCCACTCGGTGCGGAACACGGACTCGTGGTGCGCGGTGGCCGCCGCCCGGACCTGCTCGGCCGATACGGCGCGCAGGACGAGCGAGTCGACGGTGGCGACGGGCGCGCCCGTCGGGTCCGCGATCTCCAGGCGGATGCCGCCGCCCCGGCCCGTCGGGGTGAGGTGCACGCGCAGGGCGTCGGCGCCGTTGGCGTGGAGGGTCACGCCGCTCCAGGCGAACGGGAGCCGGCCCTCGCCGTCGGTGCCGCCGAGGACTCCGAGGCCCAGCGTGTGGAGCGCGGCGTCGAGGAGCGCGGGGTGCAGGCCGAAGTCGGCCGCCGCGGTGACGGTTTGCTCGGGCAGGGCGACTTCGGCGTAGACGCTGTCGCCCCGCTGCCAGGCGGCGGTGAGCCCTTGGAACACGGGGCCGTAGCCCATGCCGACCTCGACGAGGTCGGCGTAGAGGTTCTCCGTGGGGAGGGGTTCGGCGCCCGCCGGGGGCCACTGGCCGGCGGCGAAGGGTGTCGGGGCCGCCGAGAGGGTGGCGGGGGCGAGGACGCCGCCGGCGTGCCGTGTCCAGGGCTCGTCGGCTTCGCCGTCCTTCGGGCGGGAGGAGAGGCCGAGGGAGCGGCGACCGCTGCCGTCGGCGTCGGGCGCGCTCACGTGCATCTGGAGCTGTACGCCGCCGCGTTCGGGCAGTACGAGCGGTGCTTCGAGGGTGAGTTCTTCGAGGACTCCGCAGCCGACCTGGTCGCCGGCCCAGATCGCCAGGTCGACGAAGGCGGTGCCGGGGAGCAGCACGCTGCCCATCACGGCGTGGTCGACGAGCCAGGGGTGGGTGGTCGAGGAGAGCATCGCGGTGAAGACGAGGCCCCCTGAGTCGGCGAGGGCGACGGTCGCGCCGAGCAGCGGGTGCGCGGCGGCGTCGAGTCCGGCCGCGCCGAGGTCACCGATCGGGCTGCCGGGCTCGATCCAGTAGCGCTGCCGCTGGAAGGGGTAGGTGGGCAGGTCGTCGACGCGTCCGGTACCGGCGCCGGCGAAGAAGGCCCGCCAGTCGACGCGGACGCCGCGGACGTGGGCCCGCGCGAGGGCGGTGACCAGCACCTCGGCCTCGGGGCGGCCCTTGCGCAGGGCGGGTACGAAGACGGCGTCCCGGGTGGCGGACTCCGCGGTGAGGCAGTCCTGGGCGAGGGCCGACAGGATCCCGTCCGGGCCGAGTTCGACGTACGTGGTCACGCCGGCGGCTTCCAGCGTGCGGACACCGTCGAGGAAGCGGACCGCCTCGCGGACGTGCCGTACCCAGAACTCCGCCGAACCCATCTCACCGTCGGCGATCAGAGCGCCGGTCAGGTTGGAGACGATCGGAATGCTCGGGGCGGAGAACGACAGGCCCGCCACCACCTGACGGAAGGCCTCCACCATGCCGTCCATGTGCGGCGAGTGGAACGCGTGACTCACCGCGAGCCGCTTGGACTTCCGACCGGCCAAAGCATCCACGACCGCCACGGCCGCGTCCTCGTCACCCGCGATGACCACCGCACGCGGACCATTGATCGCCGCGATGCTCACCCGATCCGTCAGCAACGGCAGGACCTCGTCCTCCGCCGCCTCCAGCGCGATCATCACACCACCCGCCGGCAGCGC
>NZ_JBEZKS010000092.1:0-20502 GCF_040651775.1 Streptomyces sp. NPDC048383 | reverse complement strand
CCGACGCAACTGCTCGACCTCCTTGAAGGACCCCTCGTCGAGCAGGAGCGCGATCCGCTCCCGGGCCGTCAGCTTGCCCTTGGCGTGCTGCGCCTGGGTCGCCCGATCGCTCGGCCCGCGCCGCGCCTCCTCACGGAGGTCCCGCAACTCGGCCACTTTCCCGGTGAGGTTCGTCGTCATGTGCCCTCTCGACCCCGGCCCCGCGAGGCGGTCGGCTCGTCTCTTCCGACGGGCCGCCAAAGGCCCGCGCCCCACCATTAAACGAGCGGGCACCGTGGCTCCTCCACCGTCTCCGACCCCTATTCTGCGCGCGCCGACCCCTAGAGCCGTAAAGGTTGAGCAATGAGTGTTTGAGGTTTTCTTGAGGTTCCCGATACGGCCACGGGCTTTTTCCCCGATTCACCTGAACCAACGGCCCCTTGGCTGCGTGTCATTCAAAACGGAGTCCAGCCGGAAGGCCGGTCGAGTGTTGCTAGAGTTTGATCGGACCTGCCGAACGGGAAGAACCGGCCTGCCGTTTGACCAACGGCGAGCGCAGAATTCCACGCGCTCCCCGGGCACCACTTCCCCGTGCGGGACTCCAAGGAATAGCCACGTCTTGCCACAGGACCGAGATGTGTCGCTCCGAATCTCAGGGGAGGCTTCTACAGCCATGCTGGTCGAGCGGGATGAACAGATCGCCAAGCTGACCGCCTGGGTGACCGGCGCCGCCCGGGCCCACACCGCCGCTCACGGCGCCGGCCACGCGGCCGCGCGCCGGGCAGTCCCCGACGACCCCTCCAGACCCTGCCGGATCGCCGTCATCAGCGGTCCGGTCGCCTCCGGCAAGACGGCACTGCTCCATCGCGTGCTGGAACCCACGGCCGAGGCGGGCATCCGCCTGCTCAGCGCCGTGACCTCCGTCTCCGAACGACACATACCCTTCGGCGTGGTGGAGGAGCTGCTGCGCGACACCCGCGAGGCGGCCGGCCCCCTCGCCCTCCACGGGCCGGTCGGCGCCGAGGAACTCGTCCCCGCGTCGACCCTCATGGCGGTCCACGCCCGCCTCGCCGGCCTCGCGGCGCACGGCCCCGTACTGATCGCCGTCGACGACGTGCAGTACGCGGACCCCCAGTCGTTGCAGTGCCTCCTCTACGCCATGGGCCGGGCGCGCGCCACGGCCGGGAACCTCGCGCTGGTCGTCACCTGCGGCCCCGACGCGGGAACGACCGCCTCGCACGTCCTGGACGAACTGCTCCGCCAGGTCGACGGCCTGCACCTGCGGCTCGGACCGCTCAGCGGTCGCGGGGTGGAAGCCCTCCTCGCCGGGCGGACCGGGCAAGCCGCCCCCGCGGGCGACGACGCGCCCGGAACCTCGCCCACCGCCCGCCTGGCCCTCTCCCTGCACAAGGCGACCGGCGGCAACCCGCTGCTGGTCCACAGCCTCCTCGACGACCGCGTCCACCGGCAGCGCGCCGCGGAACCGACCGACGGAGCGTTCCCCGCCGGGGAACAGTTCCTACAGAACGCGCTGATCTGCGTCCACCGGACCGGCGCCGAGGGCCTGCGGGTCGCCCAGGGCATCGCCCTGCTGGGCAGCTCGACCGCGCGAGCGCTGTTGGCCCGGCTCGTGGAGAGCGACGAGCGGACGGTGCAGCAGGTGGTGGCCGCCCTGGGCGACGCGGGCATCCTGGCGGGCGAACGGTTCCGGCACGGCGCGGTGCGCACGGCCGTACGGGAGAGCCTGCCCGACGACGCCCTGGTCCAGTTGCGCCGGCGGGCGGCCGGGCTGCTGTACGAAGCGGGGGCGGCCCCGATGGCCGTCGCCGCGCACCTGCTGGGCAACGGTGCGGCCGTCCCCGACGAGGAGTGGGTGCCGGGAGTGCTGAGCGCCGCCGCGCACACGGCGCTGGCCGCCCAGCGGGTCGAGTTCGCGGTGAGCTGCCTGCGGCTGGCGGAGGAGTGCTCGCGCGACGAGCGGGAACGACTGCGGCTGCGGGCCAGTACGGCCAAGTTCGTCTGGCGGGTGAACCCGTCGGCCTGGGCGCGGGAACTCCAGCCGCTGAACGCCGCGTTGCGCGAAGGAACGCTACCCGTCACCGATTCCCTGCGGCTGGTCGGCGACCTGTTGTGGAACGGCTGGGTCGATGACGCCTCGATCGCCATCGAACACGCCCTCGACGCCATGCCGAAGCCGTCCGATCCCCGACTGACCCGTCAACTGCACAACGTACGTACGCTGTTGGCCTCCACCTACCCCACGCTGGTGGACCGGCTGGACCACGCGCTCGGCCCGGCCGACCCGGCCTCCCCGGCGGAGTCCCCCGAGGACTGGGCGATGACCGGGATCCGGGTCCTGCAGGGCGTCCTGGGCGCCGGCAGCGGCCCGGGCCACCGCGAGCGGGCCGCCGTGGACGAGGAGCACGGCGAGACCGCCGAACGGATCCTGGCCGGCTCCCGGCTCACCGAGGACAGCCACGTCACCATCCGGGCCTGCCTGCTCACGCTGCTGTACTCGGAGCGGCTGGGCGAGGCCATCCTGTGGACGGACCGCCTGCTCGACGAGGCCTCCGAGCACGACGCCCCCGGCTGGACCGCCGTCATGCAGGCGATGCGCGCGCACATGGCGCTGCGCCGCGGCGAGCCGGACCTGGCCCGCCGGCTGGCGGCGGAGTCGATGCGACAACTCACCCCGCAGGGCTGGGGCGTGGGCATAGGCATGCCGTTGTCCGCCCTCATCGAGGCGCGGACCGCCCTGGGCGACCACGAGGCGGCGGCGGCCCTCGTGGACAACCACCCGGTACCGGAACAGATGCTCCTGACCAGGTACGGACTGCACTACCTCTACGCGCGTGGAGGTCACCGGCTCGCCACCGGCCGGCATCACGCCGCACTGACCGACTTCATGGCCTGCGGACGGCTGATGCGCGAGTGGGACATGGACCGGGAGGGGCTCGCGCCCTGGCGGGTCGGGATGGCGGAGGCCTCGCTGGCCCTCGGCAACCGCGACCAGGCGGAACAGTTCGCCCGGGAACAGCTCGCCCGGGAGGCCGGACCCCGGGTGCGCGGCATGGCGCTGCGCGTCCTGGCCGCCGCCCGACCGGCGGCCGATCGGCCCGTACTGCTGGAGCGGGCGGTGACGCTGCTCCAGGAGGAGGGCGACTCCCGCGAACTGGCCCGGGCGCTGACGGACCTGGGAACGGCGTACGAGCAGCTCGGCGACGCGGCCCAGGGGCGCAGCTGCACCCGCCGGGCCGGGCGGATCGCCGAGGTCCGCGGTGCGCGGGAGGACCTGTACCGCACCCAGCCCGTACTGCGCGTGCCGGCCCGGCCCGCGCCCGCACAGCTGCCGACCCCCGTACGCTCGCGGCCGAGCGCGACGGCACCCCTGACGGACGCCGAGCGACGGGTGGCGGCCCTGGCCGCGCACGGGTACACGAACCGCGAGATCGGGGCGAAGCTCTTCATCACCGTCAGTACGGTGGAACAGCACCTCACCCGCGTCTACCGCAAGATCAACATCACGCGCCGCCAAGACCTGCCGGTCAGTTGGGACCTCGATGTCGCACATACTGCCTGATCCCGCCGAGGAGACCGGTGGCCCGGGCGGACCCGCGTCCGCCGGTGCTCCCGGTCCCCGGTTGCTCGCGGTGAGCGACCTGCACATCGGGATGGCCGACAACCGGCCCATCACCGAATCGCTGCGCCCCACCCACCCCGACGACTGGCTGATCGTCGCCGGTGACGTCGGTGAACTGACCGAGGACATCGAGTGGGCGTTGCGCCTGCTGTCCGAACGCTTCGCCAAGGTGGTGTGGGCGCCGGGCAACCACGAACTGTGGACCCCGCGCGAGGACCCGGTCCAGGCGCGCGGAGAGAAGCGCTACCGGCACCTGGTCGAGATGTGCCGCGGGCTGGGCGTCGCCACGCCCGAGGACCCGTGGCCGTTGTGGGAGGGACCCGGCGGTCCGGTCGCCGTCGCCCCGCTGTTCCTGCTGTACGACTACACCTTCCGGGTGGCGGGGACCAGGACCAAGGAGGAGTCCCTGGCCCGGGCGCACGAGGCGGGCGTCGTCTGCACCGACGAGTACCTCCTGCACCCCGACCCGTACCCGACGCGCGACGACTGGTGCCGGGCGCGCGTCGCGCACACCCTGCGCCGGCTCGAAGCCCACGACCCGGCGGTGCCGCTGGTCCTGGTCAACCACTTCCCGCTGGTGCGCGAACCCACGGACGTGCTGTGGCACCCGGAGTTCGCCCAGTGGTGCGGCACCGTGCTCACCGCCGACTGGCACCGCAGGTTCCGCACGGCCGCCGTCGTCTACGGACACCTGCACATCCCCCGCACCACCTGGTACGACGGGGTGCGCTTCGAGGAGGTGTCCATCGGCTACCCGCGCGAGTGGCGCCGCCGGGGCCACCCCAAGGGTCTGCTGCGGCAGATCCTCCCGTACACCGCCGGGGAGGACGGGAAGTGATCGAGACCCTGCTGCCCGAAGGGGTGCGCGCGAGCGAGTCGTTCGGGCCGGACGGCTCCGCCGTGCTCCACCCCGAGGAGGCCGCCCTGGTGGCCGGCGCGACGCAGGAGCGGCGCGAGGAGTTCACCACCGTACGGGGCTGCGCCCGCCGGGCGCTGGCCGCCCTCGGGCTGCCCCCGACGCCGGTGCTGCCCGGCCGGCGCAACGTGCCGCAGTGGCCGGCGGGAGTGGTGGGCAGCATGACGCACTGCTCCGGCTACCGGGCCGCCGTCCTCGCCCGGGACACCGACCTGATGGCGGTGGGCATCGACGCGGAACCCGACCGGCCGTTGCCCCGGGGGGTGCTGGAATCGATCGCCCTGCCCCAGGAACTCGCCTGGGCCCGTACGGCCGGAGCGGGGCGGTACTGCCGGGACCGGCTCCTGTTCAGCGCCAAGGAGGCCGTGTACAAGACCTGGTACCCGCTGGTCGGCACCGAGTTGGACTTCGAGGACGCCGCCCTCTCCTTCCGCACGGACGACCGCGCCGACGACCGCGCCGACGACGACGGGGACTTCACCCCGGGCGCCCCCGGCACCGCGGGCGCCCCGGACGGCCTGCGGAGCGGCACGTTCCGGGCCCGTGTCCTGCGGCCGGGAACCGACCCGGACGGCCGGCCGGTGACCGCGTTCAACGGCCGCTGGCTCGCGCACCGCGGCCTGGTGGTGACGACGATCGCCGTCCCCGCCCACCGGATCGCGGCCACCGGGGGGACACCGGGGCGCGACACCCCGTACGGCGCCACCGGTGCGGCCGGGCAGTCGGGTCGGTAGGGGTTGTCCGGTTCGGGGCCCGCTGCGTAGCGTGCGAGGACCGGACCGACCGCGCACGGCGTACGGCGCGTGGATCCCTCCCGCCGAGACGGCCCCGTGCCGCGTCCCCGGCTGCGCCGGCTCGTGCCCGGTTCCCCTGGAAGCGATGTCGCACCGGCCCGAGAGGTTCTCCAGATGACATCAGCAAGCCCGGCTCCCACCACCATGCTCGTGCCGGACTTCCCGTTCTCCTACGACGGCTGGCTGGACCACCCGGCGGGCCTGGGCTCCCTGCCTCCCGGCCGCGCCGGCACACCGGTCGCCGTGGTGGGCGGCGGGATGGCCGGGCTGACCGCCGCCTACGAACTGATGCGGCTGGGCCTGCGCCCGGTCGTGTACGAGGTGGACCAACTCGGCGGCCGCATGCGGTCGGTGGCCTTCCCCGAGCAGCCGGACTGCGTGGCGGAGATGGGCGCGATGCGCTTCCCGCGATCGGCCCGTGCCCTGTTCCACTACATCGACCTGCTGGACCTGCGCACCAGCCCCTTCCCCAACCCGCTGGCGCCGCACACCCCGAGCACCCTGATCGACCTGGGCGGCGTACGTCACACCGTGCGGAGCGCCGAGCAACTCCCCGACATCTATCAGGAGGTGGCCACCGCCTGGGAGAAGTCCCTCCAGGAGCGGGCCGAGCTGGCCACCATGCGCGACGCCGTCCGGCGGCGCGACGTGGAGACCCTCAAGCACGTCTGGGGTCGGCTGGTGCGGGAGTTCGACGACCAGTCCTTCCACGGCTTCCTCGCGACCAGTTCGGCGTTCCGTTCGTTCCGGCACCGGGAGATATTCGGCCAGGTCGGCTTCGGCACCGGCGGTTGGGACACCGACTTCCCCAACTCGCTGCTGGAAATCCTGCGCGTGGTCTACACGGAGGCCGACGACCACCAGATGGCCGTCCTCGGCGGCTCCCAGCAGATTCCCCGCGGGCTGTGGGAGCACCGTCCCGAGCGGTGCGCGCACTGGCCGGCGGGCACCTCGCTGGCCTCCCTGCACGGCGGGAGCGCCCGGCCGGGGGTGCGGGCCGTGGAGCGCGACGGCCCGGGGTTCGCCGTCACCGACACCGGGGGCCGGCGGGACCGGTTCCCTGCGGTGGTGTACACCCCGCACGTGTGGACGTTGCTGAACCGGGTGGAGGCCGATCCGGCGCTGCTGAGCGCGCCGCTGTGGACGGCGGTGGAGCGGACCCACTACATGGGCTCGTCCAAGCTGTTCGTCCTCACCGACCGGCCGTTCTGGAAGGACCTGGACCCGGCCACCGGCCTGCCGGTGATGAGCATGACGCTCACCGACCGGATGCCGCGCGGCGTGTACCTCTTCGACGACGGCCCGGACCGGCCGGGCGTGATGTGCCTGTCGTACACCTGGAACGACGATTCGCTGAAGATGGCCACGCTGAGCCCGCGGCAGCGGCTCGACGCCCTGCTGGGGCAACTCGCGGCAATCTATCCGGGGTTGGACATCCGTTCGCACGTGCGGGGTGAGCCGCTCTCCGTCACCTGGGAGACCGAGCCGCACTTCATGGGCGCCTTCAAGGCGAACCTGCCCGGTCACTACCGCTACCAGCGGCGGCTGTTCACCCAGTTCATGCAGCGCGGGCTGCCCGCCGGGGACCGCGGTTTCTTCCTGTGCGGCGACGACGTGTCGTGGACCGGCGGGTTCGCGGAGGGTGCCGTGACCACGGCGCTGAACGCGGTGTGGGGCGTGGTGGACCACCTGGGCGGCTCGACGCACCCGGACAACCCCGGCCCCGGTGACCTCTTCGACGCGCTGGCTCCCGTCGAACTCCCCTACGACGACTGACCCGCGTCCGGTCCGCCGCGCGCGGGCCGGGTACGGACGAAGGCGCCCCCGCGCGAACGCGGGGGCGCCTTCACCGCGACGTCGGGTTCCTCACGCCTCGGCTGCGAGCACGGCGAGCGCCTTCTTGTCGGGCTTGCCGTTGCGGTTCAGCGGGAAGCGCTCCAACACCACCACCTTGTTGGGCTGTTCGTAGGCCGGTAGCAGGTCGCACAGCCGCTCCCGCCAGTGGGCGGCGTCCCGCAGCTCCTCGTCCTCGACGAAGAAGACGAGCTGGGAGCCGCGCAGTTCGTCGGGCAGCGGCACGATGCGGGTGGGGCAGCCCTCGGCGGACACCTTCCGCTCGATGAGTTCGGGGTAGAGGGTGTAACCCATGCGGTGGACGGCGAACTTGCGGCCCAGGACGTGCAGGTTGCCGCCGGCGTCGAGGTGACCGAGGTCTCCGGTGGCCTGCCAGCCGGTCGCGTGCGCCGGCACGACGGTGCCGTCCTCGGACACCTGCCCTTCGAGGGCGTCGGGGGTGTCGACCTCGATCTCGCCCGTCTCCCCCGCGGCCAGCTCGCGGCGGTCCTCGTCGACGATCCGGAGCCGGATGCCCTCCATGGCCCGGCCGCAGGCGACGGGGTTGTCGAGGGTGGCGAAGGAGATGTTGCCGAGTTCCGTGGAACCGTAGCTGTCGAGCAGCGGCAGTCCGAACTCGGTGCGGTACTGCTCGACCAGCGGGGCGTCGAGGGGGGCGGCGCCGACGCAGAACATGCGGACGTCGGCCAGGTGGCGGCGCAGCGAGGCCTTGCGGGTGACGAGGCTGAGGATGCTGCGGTAGCTGGAAGGGGTCGCGTCGATGACCGTCACCCCGGCGTCGCGGCCCATGCGCAGGGCGCGGTCCAGACGTCGGTAGGGGGCGATCACCAGCGAGCAGCGGGTGAGCCAGGCGATGAGCACCATCGACAGGCCGTACTGGTGGGCGAACGGCAGCAGCGGCATCAGTACGTCGTCGGGGCGGTGCCCGACCTGGTCGGCGTTGCGCCGCAGGTTGCGCAGGAACGAGGCGCCGGACTTCACGACGCCCTTGGGTGATCCGGTGGAGCCGGACGTCCACATGATGAGGCCGTCGGGCAGGTCGCCCCAGGCGTCGAAGGACAGGGCGGGTTCGGTGGGTTGGTGGTCGGCGACGGCGACCATCAGTTCGTAGAGGTGGACGGGGTCGGCGTCCGGGTAGATGGGGGTGTCGTCGTCGACGAAGGTGACCTTCACGCCGGTCCGTACGGCGATGCGGCGGGTCTCCTCCTGGTGTTCCTGCTGGTCGACGAGGACGATCGAGGCGCCGACGTGCATGAGCGCGTACAGGACGCACACGTAGCTCGCCGAGTTGCCGGCCTTGAGCATGACCCGGTCGCCGAGGCCGACACCCCGTTCGCGGATCGCGCCGGCCACCCGGAGGGCGTCCTGTTCGAACTCGTCGATGGTCCGTACCGAGTCGGCTGCACATATCTTCGCGGTCATCGGTCGCACAATGTCCTTCCTCTGGGCCGTTCCACGACCGGGCGGCGTGCGGTCCGCCGGGCCGGGGGACGGGCCCGTTCAGGGGGTGGATCGCGGGGTTCGCGAGCTTCACCAGGGATGGGAATTCGGTCGCTCACGCCACGGGCCCCGGTCAATGCGGGTCCGCTTCGCCGAGCGAGATCAGCTGGTCGTGCACGATGTTGACCACCTCCCTGCGGTACGTCCTCAGGTATCCCTGGGCTCCGGGGAAGACCTCCAGGTCGAACCCGCCGGAGGTGCTGCGCCGCCACGATCCGACGGCGGCGGGTGTGGCACGCGGATCGTGACGGGCCGCCAGGGCAACAACACGACAGTCGAGTTGGGGTGGTCCGAGGCTGCCGCGGTGGCCTGGTGCGGTCCGTCCGGAGACGAACAGGGTCAGGGGCGCCGTGTACGTCTCCCGTTCGAGCCGGCAGCCGACGGCGTAGGCGAGTTCGGCTCCCAGGCGGTGTCCGAACAGGGCGAACGGGCGATCGGCCCAGCCCCGTACGGCTTCGAAGACCTTGTCGGCGAGTACGGAACCCGCCTCCGGGTCGAGGTCCTCCTCGGAGATCGAGGAGGGGTACTGGACGATGAGCAGTTCCACGGTGGGCAGGAGTAACTCGGCCATCGCCAGGTAGCACAGCGGCGAGTTCCGTGAGCTCGGGAAGCAGATCATCCGGTAGCTGCTGTGGGCGGCGGGCTGCCGGATCTGGATCAGGCTGACCTCGTCGGGGGTGGTCTCCCCGGCGGGGGGCCGGCTGTGCTCATGGGTCATGCTCCCTGAAACTCCGCATCGGGTGGTGCCTGACGACTCGTGGTCGGGCATACGATCGGCGCCTCCCGTGCGGAGGGCCTTCATGAACGGGTCTGCGGCCTGCCGTGATCGACGGCGGTGTCGGTGACCGTGACAGTGGCCCCGGCGGTGGGCGGGAAGGCGGCCTCGGCGGCGGTCGGGGCGCCCGCCGGGGTGGTGTCCGTGGCGGCGGAGGTGGGTGTGGCCGCGGCGGCGGTCGCGCCGGTGACGACCTCCAGCCCTTGGTCGGCCAGTCGGCGCAGGACATCGGCGAACCCGGCCCCACCGGGACCGGACGTGCCGGGTTCACCGGCTCCGTCGTCGCCCGGGGGCGTCGCGTCCTCGACGGCCCGGTGGACCGCTTCCGTGAAGAAGTACACCCCGGGGTGGTCCGGAACCGCCTGCGCGGCCGGGCGGTCGGTGCGGAACCGTTCCAGTTGGTCGCCGATCCCGCCCGGGACGAAGGTGTCGCCCGGGTACGTCACGAAGTCGTCCTCGCCCAACCAGTCCCGCGCGCAGCGCAGGGACTGGGCCGGGCCCGGTGACCGGAGCTGGGGCAGGTAGGTGACGCTGACGCCGAAGCGGGCGCCGTCGCCGACGGCCGCCCGGATCTCGTCGGCGCCCTCGCCGAGGACGATGCCGACGTCGAGGATGCCCGTCTCGGCGATGCCTTCCAGGACGTCGAAGAGGACGGGCCTGCCGGTGGCGGGCGCGGGGGGCCCGGCGGCGGGGGCGGAGGACCGGGTGCGTGGACGGGTGCCGGATCCCCCCGACAGGACGAGTGCTTTCACGGGGTCTCCTCGCGGAAATGTTTGGGGCGATCGGAGAGGATCCGGCGCGGTCACGCGGTAACGCTGCGAGAATATTTCCCGGCGGCGATATTCGATCACCCCTATTCCCCCCTAACCGTTTCCCCATTGCCCCTAGGCCCGTTCAGGGTCGGGTCACCCCGTGACCCCGCATGCTAGACAGGAAGCCATCACTTCCGTGTCCTATTCAGTCGGCGCCCGACGCGCGTCCGGTCACGCGATATCCTTCCCCGCGGACCTCGGCCGCCGTCGTCGCGTCCCACTCGATTCGCAGGCATAAATGAAACCTGAACGATCCGTGGAATCCACTGTCGTGGTCGACGGACTTGTCAAGAAGTACCGGGACCGTGACCGGCCGGCGGTGGACGACCTGAGTTTCTCGGTCCGCCGGGGTGAGGTCTTCGGGTTCCTCGGTCCCAACGGAGCCGGCAAGACGACGACCATCGGCATCCTCACCACCCGCGTGGCCCCCACGGCCGGGCGGGCGTTCGTGCAGGGCGTCGACGTCGTGGCCCATCCCGCCCAGGCCCGGCGGGCCTTCGCCGTCGTGCCGCAGCGCAACAACCTCGACCAGTCGCTCACCCTGCGCCAGAACCTGACCTTCCACGCCGGCTACCACGGCATGGGCCGGGCGGACCGGCGCCGGCTCGCCGACGAGTGCCTGGACTGGGTGGGGCTCGCCGACCGCGGCAAGGACCGCGGCGACCAGCTCTCCGGCGGCCAGGCCCAACGCGTGATGATCGCCCGGGCCCTGATGCACCGCCCCGACGTGCTGTTCCTGGACGAGCCCGCCAACGGACTCGACCCGCAGGCCCGCCGCTTCATCCACGAACGCGTCGCCGAGCTGAGCGGGCGCGGTGTGACCACCGTGCTCACCACGCACGACATGGACGAGGCCGCCCGCCTGTGCGACCGCGTCGGAATCGTGGACCACGGGCGGCTGCTCGCCCTGGACACCCCGCAGGCGCTCATGGAGAACCTGAGCGGTACCGCCTGCACCCTCACGGTACGACCGGCGGAGGGCGGCGGCGCCGAGGTCATCCGGCTGCTGGAGAAGATCGAGGTGGTGACGCGTGTCGAGAACGTGGAGCCGCCCCGCGAGGACGCCCCGGCGGACGGCGCGGCGGACCACCGTCCGCCGGTCGACGCGGACGCGCCCGTACGGCTCCGGCTCTACAGCGACGCGCCGACCGGCACGCTGCTCCCGGCCGCCATCACCACCCTCTCGGCGGCGAACTGCGACATCAAGGACATCAAAGTGGGCACCGCGACACTGGAGGACGTCTTCATCGCGCTGACCGGCCGGGAGCTGCGATGAGCACCACCACCACCGCCCCCGCGCCCGATCCGGTCGCCGACTTCCCGCGCGAGCTGCGGCCCGCGCCGACCGGCGTCCGCTCGGTGACCCGTACGTTCTTCTTCATCCTGTGGCGGGACGTGTTCGTCACCGGACGCGAACTGGGCACGTTCCTCGCCCAGGTGCTCGTCGAGCCGTTCTTCATCCTGTTCGTCTTCGGCAAGGTCCTCGGCGAACTCGGTTACACCGGGGGCGACTTCCAGCAGGTCCTGTTGCCGGGCGTGGTGGCGCTCAACGCCTTCCTGGTGAGCCTGCAGAACACGGCGCTCCCGCTGATCATCGACTTCTCCTGGAGCAAGGAGATCGAGGACCGCCTCCTGGCCCCGATCCCGATCACCCTGGTGGCCATCGAGAAGCTGGTCTTCGGCATGCTGCGCGGCATCATCGCCTCGCTGCTGATGATCCCGATGGGCTTCCTGGTCCTCGACCACGCGTCGTGGCCGATGGAGAGTTTCCCGGCCACGCTGGGCGTCCTGCTGATGGGTGCGCTGGCCGGCAGCACGGTGGGCCTGACCATCGGCACGCTGGCCCCGGCGCGGCACATCAGCATCGTGTTCGCGGTGACGCTGACCCCGCTGATGTTCACGGGCTGCACGCAGTTCCCGTGGCACGGACTGGCGGACGTCCGCTGGTTCCAGGTGCTGTGCGCCTTCAACCCGCTGACGTACGTCAGCGAGGGGATCCGCGCGCTGCTGCTGCCGCCCGGAGGGCCCGGATCGATCCCGCTGTGGGTGGACGTGTCGGCGCTGACCGCCGCGATCCTGATCTTCGGGGCGATCGGCATCAAGGGCTTCCACCGCAGGGCCCAGGACTGACCCCGTACCCCTCCCCTCCGGCCTCGTGCCCGGACCGGCGCAGCCGCGCCCGCCCGGGTGCGAGGTCTTTTTCTCGACCCGCACATTCCTCCCGGAAGCAAAGGTATTCACGGCTCATGACTCGTCCCGCCGCGATTCACGACGCAACTCACGACGCGACGCACGACACGATTCCCGCCCCCGAAACGACGGATGCCGCCACCGCGGAATCACCCGCGGTCGCATCGGCCGGTTCCCGGACCGGGACCGCGATCGTTTTTCCCGGAATGGGTCCCGCGTCGTTCGCGGAGGTCGGCAAGTTCCTGATGCTCGACCCGTACGCCCGGGTTCGGCTCGCGGAGGCCGACGAGGCACTCGGCTATTCGGTGTTCGACCGTTTCCGGGACGCCGAGGAGGATTACTCGATCGATTTCCAGATCGCGTTCCTGGTGAACTCGATAGCGTTGGCGGACCGGGCCGTGGACGCGCTCGGGGTCACCCCCACCGTGTGCGCGGGGCCCAGCTTCGGTCAGAAGGCCACGGCCGCGTTCGTGGGTTCGCTGTCCTTCACCGAGGTCGTCCGGCTGACCGCGGAACTGGCCCGCTGCGAGGAGGAGTACTTCGCCGACGCCTACGAGGACGTCGTCACGCACTGCTTCGTCCGTACGCCGCAGGACCGGTTGGACGAGATGCTGGCCGGGTTCGACGACCGGGGCGCCTGGTACGACTCCTCCGGCCGGCTCGACGCCGGTTTCCACATGCTGTCCGTGCGCGAGAAGGACCTGGACGCCCTGACGGCGGGCATCAGCGCGGCCGGCGGCTACTCCATGTACTCGATGCGGCCGCCGGTGCACGCCGCGGCGTTCTCCGCGCTGCGCCGCAAGGCCGAGGAGGAGGTCTTCGGCGCGTACGAGTTCGCCGACCCGTCGATGCCCGTCGTCGTCGACCACGACGGCAGTGTCGTGCGGGACGCCGCCGGGATGCGCACGATGATGCTGGACACCTTCGACCGGCCGATCCACTGGCCGGTCATGGTGGAGTCGCTGAAGGGCCTCGGGGTGGGCACCCTGTACGTGACCGGCCCCGACAACCTGTTCCACCGTCTCGACGTCACCAAGGACAACTTCGAGGTCGTCGCCATGGGCCTGCCGAAGAAGCGGGTCCGGGAACGCGAGCGGGCCGCCGCCCTCGACCGGTCCCGCGCGGCGCGCGTGCGACGCGGCGCCTGAGCCACCGGCCCCCGTACGGGGAAGGGCCCCACCCCCGCGGGGGTGGGGCCCTTCGTTGCTGTCAACGACCGTGCGGCCGGGCCCGGTTCGGCGGGCCCGGCGCACTCAGCGCGTGCCGTCCAACCACGCCTCGACGACTTCGGCCGTCGCCTGTGCGTGCTGCTCCATCATGGTGAAGTGGTTGCCGGGAGCGTCCACCACGGTGTGCTCCAGGTCCCAGTAGGAACGCCAGTCGCCGTCCGTGGCACGGTGCCAGTCGAAGAACTGCTCCTGCGCCCGGACCAGCAGCGTCGGAGATTTCACCGTCTCCGGCTTCCAGCCCCCGAAGAGCCGGAAGTAGGCGCCCATCGCCAGCAATCGGTTGTCGTCGACGGGGACGTAGCTGCCCTGGCGCTCGTCGACGCCCTCCGACAGCCCCGGCTGGATGCCGAGGATGGCGTCGTCGTCGTGCGAGTAGATGTCGACCAGCACCACGGCCTCGGGGAAGACTCCGGCGGCCTCCAGCCGGCCGGCCACCGCGTGGGCCAGCATGCCGCCCGAGGAGTGCCCGAGCAGCACGAACGGGGAACCGCCTGTGTGCGCCAGTACGGCCTCGGCCTGCGCCTCGATGACCGCGTCGACGGTCGAGGGCAGTTGCTCGCCGCGCAGGAAGCCGGGGGCCGCCATGGCGTGCACGTCCCGCCGGCCGCGGAAGCCGGACGCGAACCGGGCGTACTGGTGCGGACCGGAGATCGACAGGATCGACGAGAAGCAGACCAGTCCGGGTCCGTCCTGCCCCCGGGCGAGCCGCACGAGGGCGGGTGCCTTGCGCAGCTCGGCGGCCGACGCGAACGACGGCCGGAACCGCGACGCCTGCATGAGCAGTTCCATGAACGGCCCGGACTCGCCCTGCGTGCCCGCTTCCTGGAGCATCGCGCCGAACATGCCGGCGTCGGCGTCCTCTCCGCCTTGCCCCGCCGTACGGCCCGTACCGGCCGCGACGCCCGGGCCCGCGGCGAGTTCGCTCCGCAGCAACTGGGCGACGAGGAGCGGCGTCGGGTGGTCGAAGAGCAGGGTCGCGGGCAGTCGCAGGCCCGTCGCGGCGTTCAGCTGGTTGCGCAGTTCGACGGCGGTCAGCGAGTCCAGGCCGAGCTCCAGGAACCCCTGGGACTCCCCCACCGCGTCGGGCGACGGGTAGGCGAGGACCGCGGCCGCCTGGGCCCGCACCAGGTCGAGCAGCACCCGCTCCTGCTCCTCCGGTGACAGCGCCGACAGGCCCGCGAGGCGCTGCGCGGCGGCGGACGCCGCTGCGGAGCCCGCGCCGTGGCCGGCGGCCCTGCGCAGTCCGCCGCGCACCAGCCCCCGGAAGACGGCCGGGAGGGCTCCGGCGTCCGCCTGGGCCCGCAGCGGGCCCGTGTCCAGCCGGATCGCGACGAAGACACTGCCGCCGGTCAAGCCGCACGCCGTGTCGAACAGGGCCAGGCCCTCCTCGGAGGACAGCGGGGCCAGGCCGGCGCGCGCCATCCGCTGGACGTCGGCGTCCGTGAGCTCGCCGGTCATCTCACTGCGCTGCTCCCACAGGCCCCAGGCCAGCGACACGGCGGGCAGTCCCGCCGCACGCCGACTGCGTGCCAGGCCGTCGAGGAAGGCGTTGGCCGCCGCGTAGTTGGCCTGTCCGGGGCTGCCGAGGGTGCCGGCCGCCGAGGAGAACAGGACGAACGCGGCGAGGTCCAGGTCCCGGGTCAGCTCGTGCAGGTGGAGGGCCGCGTCGACCTTGGGCCGCAGGACCGAGTCGATCCGCTCGCCGGTCAGCGACGGTACGAGTCCGTCGTCGAGGTGGCCCGCCGTGTGGATGACGGCGGTGAGCGGGTGCTCGGCGGGTATGCCGGCCAGCAACTCGCTCAGCGCCCGCCGGTCGGACGCGTCGCAGGCGACGACGGCCGCCTCGGCGCCCAGCGCGGCGAGTTCCGCGACCAGCTCGGCGGCGCCGGCCGCGGCGGGGCCGCGCCGGCTGGTGAGGAGCAACCGCCGCACGCCCCGCCCGGTCACCAGGTGTCGGGCCAGCAGGCTGCCGAGGACGCCGGTGCCTCCGGTGATGAGGACGGTGCCGTCCGGGTCCCACGCGGGGAGCTCCGTACGGTCCGCCGTGTCCTCGACGGTCTCCTCCACCTCGGTCCGGTCGACGGGGACCCGGGCCAGCCTCGCGGCGTGCAGGACTCCGTCACGGACGGCGAGTTGGGGTTCCCCGCTCCCGACGGCGACGGCGAGCAGCGCGGCGAGCTCCGCCGGCACGGCGCCGGGGGCCCCGCCCGTGGTGTCCGCGTGGAGGTCGAGCAGCAGGAACCGGCCGGGGTTCTCCGACTGGGCGGACCGCAGCAGCCCCCACAGCGAGGCGTGCGCCAGGTCCGGCACGCCCTCACCGGGCCGTACCTCGACCGCTCCGCGGGTGACCAGCACCAGCCGGGCCTCGGCGAACGCCTCGTCGGTCAGCCAGGTCTGTACGAACTCCAGGGCCTGGCGGGTGGCCTGCCGGGCGGCCTCGGCCGTGTCCGAATCGGACGGCCTACCGGGCGCGGCGTACGTGACCAGCACGGTGTCCGGTACCGGCTTGCCCGCGGCCACCACGCCGGAGAGGACGTCCAGGTCCCCGTACACGTCGGCGGTGATGCCGGCGGCCCGCAGGGTGTCTTCCAGTCCGAGGGGGTCGTTTCCGACCAGCGCCCAACGTCCGTCGGTGCGAGCGGGGTTGCCGGTGAGAGCGGGCCACTCCAGTTGGAAGAGCGACTCGTGGAACGCGGGCCGGTTCGACCGCAGTCGGGCCGGGTCGAGCGTCCTCAGCAGCAGCGACTCCACCGACACGACCGGCCGGCCGTCCCCGTCGAAGGCCGCGAGGGACACGCCGCCCGAACCGGTGGGGGTCAGCCGTACCCGCAGCGCGTCCGCGCCCACGGCGTGCAGACCGACGCCCGTGAAGGCGAACGGCACCCGCATGCGGGCTTCCCCGGCCGGCTCCTCGCCGTCGTCGGCGGTGAGGAAGGACCCCAGGGCGAGGCCGTGCAGCCCCGCGTCGAGGAGCGCCGGGTGCACGCCGAAGTGGGCGGCGTCGGCCTGCGGGCCTTCGGCCAGGGCGAGTTCGGCGAACAGTTCGTCGCCGTGCCGCCAGGCGGTCCGCAGGTTGCGGAAGGCCGGCCCGTACGCGTAGCCGCCGGCGGCGAACAGCTCGTACAGGTCGCTCACTTCGAGCTCCTCGGCGCCTGCGGGAGGCCAGGCCTCCAGCGCGGCCGGGGCCTGCGGGGCGGTCCGACCGTCCGCCGAGCCGAGCACACCCGCGGCGTGCCGCGTCCACGGCTCGTCCAGGCCGCGCACGTCCTCCTCGTCCCGGGACTCCGGACGCGAGTGCACGTGCAGCGCCCGCCGGCCGTCCGCGTCGGGCGCGGCGACCGTGAGGCGGAGTTGGAGCGCCCCTTGTTCGGGGAGCACCAGCGGTGATTCCAGGGTCAGTTCCTCCAGGAAGGCGGAGCCGGCCCGCCGTGCCGCGTGCAGCCCGAGCTCCACGAAGGCGGTCCCGGGCAGCAGTACGGCGTCCGCGGCCCGGTGGTCGGCCAGCCAGGGATGCGTACGCAGGGACAGCCGACCGGCGAACAGGAACCCGTCCGAGTCGGGCAGCTCGACGGCCGCACCGAGCAACGGGTGCTGGGCCGCGCCGAGCCCGGCGGAGGCGACGTCGCCGACGGCGGACACCGGCACGTCGATCCAGTACCGGTCGCGCTGGAAGGCGTAGGTCGGCAGGTCGACGCGCCGGGCGCCCGTGTTCGCGAACACGGCGTCCCAGTCGACGGCCACACCCCGCACGTACGCCTCACCGAGCGACAACCAGAAGCGCTCCAAGCCACCCTCGTTGCGGCGCAGGGAGCCCAGGACGGCCGCCTCGCGGCCCGCGTCCTCCACGGTCTCCTGCATCCCGACGGTCAGGACGGGGTGGGGGCTCGACTCGATGAACACGCCGAAACCCTGGTTCAGGAGGGTGCGGGTGGCTTCCTCCAGCTCCACGGTCCGCCGCAGGTTGCGGAACCAGTAACCCGCGTCCAGCTCGGGCCCATTGACCCACTCACCCGTCACGGTCGACAGGAACGGCACCCGCGCGGCCTGCGGAACGATCGGAGCGAGCAACTCGCCCAGTTCGTCCTTCAGCAGGTCGACCTGGGCGGAGTGCGAGGCGTAGTCCACCGCGATCCGCTTCGCACGGATGCCGTCGGCCTCGCAGGCGGCGAGGAGTTCTTCCAGGGCCTCGACCTCACCGGAAACGACCACCGAGGACGGGCCGTTGACAGCGGCGACGGAAATCCGCGCCTCGCCCCACGTGGCGATCCGCTCACGCACCTCGACAGCGGACAGGGGCACGGAGACCATGCCACCCAAACCGGCCAGCACCCGACCGATCGCCTGACTGCGCAGGGCAACCACCCGGGCCGCATCCTCCAGCGACAGGATCCCCGCCACACACGCGGCGGCGATCTCACCCTGCGAATGACCGATCACCGCACCCGGACGCACACCCGCCGCCCGCCACACCTCGGCCAACGACACCATGACGGAGAAAAGGGCCGGCTGGACCACGTCCACCCGATCGAACGACGGCGCGCCCTCCACACCCCGCAACACATCGGTCAACGACCAGTCCGTGAACGGCTCCAACGCCTTGGCGCACGCGTCGATCCGCGCCGCGAACACGACGGAGGAGTCCAGGAGGCCCGCCGCCATGCCCACCCACTGCGAACCCTGGCCGGGGAAGACGAACGTCGTCTTGCCGTTGCTCGCGGCGCCGCGGGCGAGGCCCGCTGCCGCGGTCTCGTCCCTGAGGGCGGTCAGGCCGCGCAGCAGCTCGCCGCGGTCGCCGGCCACGACCACCGCCCGGTGGTCGAAGGCGGCCCGGGTGGTGGCCAGGGAGTGGGCCACATCGACGGCCCTGAGGTCGTCCGCGCCCTCCAGGTGGTCCAGGAGACGTGCGGCCTGACCGAGGAGCGCGTCCGCCGACTTCGCGGAGAGTACGTACGGCAGCGCCGTAGGGGCCGTGTCGGTCGGGGTGGCGGGCCCGGGGGTGTCCTCGTCCGGAGCCTGCTCGATGATGGTGTGCGCGTTGGTGCCGCTGATGCCGAACGAGGACACGGCGGCCCGGCGCGGTCGGCCCGTCTCCGGCCAGGGGGTGGCCGATTCGAGGAGCGAGACCGCTCCTGCCGACCAGTCGACGTGCGGGGTGGGCTCGTCGACGTGCAGGGACTTGGGCAGGACACCGTGCCGTATCGCCTGGACCATCTTGATGATGCCCGCGACGCCGGCGGCGGCCTGCGTGTGCCCCACGTTGGACTTGATCGAGCCGAGCCAGAGCGGCTGCTCGTCCGTGTGCTCCTGGCCGTACGTGGCCAGCAACGCCTGGGCTTCGATCGGGTCGCCGAGGGTGGTGCCGGTGCCATGGGCCTCGACGACGTCGACCTCCGCCGCGGACAGCCCCGCGTTGGCCAGGGCCTGGCGGATGACGCGCTGCTGGGACGGGCCGTTCGGGGCGGTCAGGCCGTTGGAAGCACCGTCCTGGTTGACGGCGGATCCGCGGACGACCGCGAGGACGGGATGGCCCTTGGCCCGGGCGTCCGAGAGTCGCTCCACGAGGAGCATGCCGACGCCCTCGCCCCAGGCCGTGCCGTCGGCCGCCGCCGCGAACGGCTTGCAGCGGCCGTCCGTCGCGAGTCCGCGCTGGACGCTGAAGGCGATGAACGTCCCAGGGGTGGCCATCACCGCGACGCCGCCGGCGAGCGCGAGGTCGCATTCGCCACTGCGCAGGGCCTGCACGGCCAGGTGCAGCGTGACCAGGGAGGAGGAGCAGGCGGTGTCGACGGTGACGGCGGGGCCTTCGAGGCCGAAGGTGTAGGAGACGCGGCCCGAGGCGACACTGCCCGAGCTGGAGGTCCCCATGTACCCCTCCAGGCCCTCGGGGGCCCGGTGGAGAAGGGTGCCGTAGTCGTTGTACATCACACCGGCGAAGACACCGGTGCGGCTGCCGCGCATCGACGCCGGGTCGATGCCGGCCCGCTCGAACGCCTCCCACGACGTCTCCAGCAGCAGACGCTGCTGCGGGTCGGTGGCCAGGGCCTCGCGC
The DNA here is from genome assembly GCF_040651775.1 of Streptomyces sp. NPDC048383. Lineage (NCBI taxonomy): Bacteria > Bacillati > Actinomycetota > Actinomycetes > Kitasatosporales > Streptomycetaceae > Streptomyces > Streptomyces sp. NPDC048383. The sequence goes on along the minus strand of NZ_JBEZKS010000092.1, from coordinate 764 downwards.
GGCGAGATCCCGAAGAACGTCGGATCGAAGTGGTGCGCGTCGTGCAGGAAGCCACCGGTCGGGCTGTAGTCGGCGCCCGGCCGGGTGGGGTCGAGCAGTCCCGAGAGGTCCCAGCCGCGGTCGTCGGGCATGTCGGAGATGGCGTCGCGGCCGTCCGCGACGAGTCCCCACAGTTCCTCGGGCGAGGTCACCCCACCGGGGAAGCGGCAGGCCATCGCGACGATGGCGATCGGCTCGTCATCGTGCGCGGAGGCCATGAGCGGGGCCGCTGCCGCCGCCTCCTGGCTGCCGAGGAGCTCGGCGTGCAGGTACTCCGCCAGGACGGTGGGCGTCGGATAGTCGAAGACCAGCGTGGCGGGCAGACGTACGCCGGTGGCGGCGCCGAGCCGGTTGCGGAGCTCGACGGCCGTCAGCGAATCGAAGCCGACCTCGCTGAACGACCGCGCCGGGTCGACCGCCTCCGGACCGGCGAAGCCGAGAACGGCTGCCACCTGGCCGCGTACCAGCTCCATCACGGCGCCCGGCTGTTGGTCCTGCGGCAGCGCGGCGACCAGTCGGGCGAACGCGCCACCGGAGGCCGTACCGCCCCGGGCCGCACGGCGCGATGGCGTGCGGACGAGGCCGGAGAGCAACGGCGGCAGCATCCCGCCACCGGCTGCGGAGCGCAGGGCGGCCAGGTCCAGCTTGACCGGCACCAGCAGCGGCTGCCCGGAGGCCGGCGCGGCGTCGAACAGCGCCAGTCCCTCGGCGGCGGTGAGCGCGTC
>NZ_JBEZKS010000091.1:0-20576 GCF_040651775.1 Streptomyces sp. NPDC048383 | reverse complement strand
CGGCCGGGGGGCTCACGCGTACCCGGGCACGGGACGGGCCGGCCCCCGGGGGAACGCCGCAGGGCGGCCACCCTCTCGGGTGACCGCCCTGCGGTGGGTGCTCTGCTGCGACTCAGCCGTTGTACGGGCCGTAGTCGTAGTCCTCCAGCGGGACAGCCTGGCCGGAGCCGGTGCCGAAGGGCGAGTAGTCGATGTCGTCGTAACCGACGGCCGAGTACATCGCGGCCTTGGCTTCCTCGGTCGGCTCCACCCGGATGTTGCGGTAGCGGGCGAGGCCCGTACCGGCCGGGATGAGCTTACCGATGATGACGTTCTCCTTGAGGCCGATGAGGCTGTCGGACTTGGCGTTGATCGCCGCATCCGTCAGGACTCGGGTCGTCTCCTGGAAGGAGGCGGCCGACAGCCAGGATTCCGTCGCCAGCGAGGCCTTGGTGATACCCATCAGCTGCGGACGACCGGAGGCGGGGTGACCGCCCTCGGTGACCACGCGACGGTTCTCGGTCTCGAACTTCGAGCGCTCGACGAGCTCGCCCGGCAGGAGCTCCGCGTCGCCGGACTCGATGATCGTCACGCGGCGCAGCATCTGCCGGATGATGATCTCGATGTGCTTGTCGTGGATCGACACGCCCTGCGAGTTGTAGACCTTCTGGACTTCGCCGACCAGGTGGACCTGGACGGCACGCTGGCCGAGGATGCGCAGCACGTCGTGCGGGTTGGTGGCACCCATGGTGAGCTTCTGGCCCACCTCGACGTGGTCGCCCTCGTGCACGATGACCTTGGCGCGCTTGGAGATCGGGAACGCCGTCTCCTCGCTGCCGTCGTCGGGCGTGATGACGATCTTCTTCGTCTTCTCGGTCTCCTCGATCCGCACGCGACCGGCGGCCTCGGAGATCGGGGCGACACCCTTCGGGGTACGGGCTTCGAAGAGCTCGACGACACGCGGCAGACCCTGCGTGATGTCGTCACCGGCCACACCACCGGTGTGGAAGGTACGCATCGTCAGCTGGGTACCGGGCTCACCGATGGACTGGGCGGCGATGATGCCGACCGCCTCACCGATGTCGACCAGCTTGCCGGTGGCCAGCGAGCGGCCGTAGCAGAAGGCACAGGTGCCGACCGCGGACTCGCAGGTCAGGACCGAGCGGGTCTTGACCTCCTCGACACCGTTCGCGATGAGGGCGTGGATGAGGACGTCACCGAGGTCCACGTTCGCCGGCGCGATGACCTTGCCGTCGATGACGACGTCCTCGGCCAGCATGCGGGCGTACACGGAGGTCTCGACGTCGTCCGCCTTCTGGAGGACACCCGCCTCGTTCTTGACACCGATCTTGAGCTTGAGGCCGCGCTCGGTGCCGCAGTCCTCCTCGCGGATGATGACGTCCTGCGAGACGTCCACCAGACGACGGGTGAGGTAACCCGAGTCGGCGGTACGCAGGGCGGTGTCCGCCAGACCCTTACGGGCACCGTGCGTGGAGATGAAGTACTCCAGAACGGTGAGGCCCTCACGGAAGGACGCCTTGATCGGACGCGGGATGGTCTCGTTCTTCGCGTTCGACACCAGACCACGCATACCGGCGATCTGTCGCATCTGCATCATGTTTCCTCGGGCACCCGAGTCAACCATCATGAAGATGGGGTTCGTCTTGGGGAAGTTCGCGTTCATCGCCTCGGCGACCTCGTTGGTCGCCTGCGTCCAGATCTGGATGAGCTCCTGAGTGCGCTCCTCCTTGGTGATCAGACCGCGCTCGTACTGCTTCTGGACCTTCTCGTCCTTGGCCTCGTAGCCCGCGACGATCGCCTTCTTCGCCTCGGGAACGACGACGTCGGAGATGGCCACGGTGACGCCCGAACGGGTCGCCCAGTGGAAGCCGGCCGCCTTCAGGTTGTCGAGCGTCGCCGCCACGATGACCTTGGGGTAGCGCTCCGCCAGGTCGTTGACGATCTCGGAGAGCTGCTTCTTGCCCACCGAGTAGTCGACGAACGGGTAGTCCTCGGGCAGCAGCTCGTTGAAGAGCGCGCGACCCAGGGTCGTCTTCAGACGGAAGCTGTCGCCCGGCTGGAACTCGCGTTCCCCGACGACGTCGTCGCCGGCTTCGGCGACCGGCGGCACCCAACCGCGCGGCGGGATGGTGCCCACCGGGAAGCGGATGTCGACGGACGACTGGAGAGCGAGCTCGCCGTTGTCGAACGCCATGGTCGCCTCGGCGGAGGAGCCGAACGCGCGGCCCTCACCCTTGACGTCACGGAGCTCACCGTCGGTGGTCAGGAAGAACAGACCGAGGACCATGTCCTGGGTCGGCATCGTGACCGGACGGCCGTCGGCGGGCTTCAGGATGTTGTTCGAGGACAGCATCAGGATGCGGGCCTCGGCCTGCGCCTCCGCGGAGAGCGGGAGGTGCACGGCCATCTGGTCACCGTCGAAGTCCGCGTTGAACGCGGTGCAGACGAGCGGGTGGATCTGGATGGCCTTGCCTTCGACCAGCTGGGGCTCGAAGGCCTGGATGCCGAGGCGGTGCAGCGTGGGCGCACGGTTCAGCAGGACCGGGTGCTCGGCGATGACCTCTTCGAGGACGTCGTAGACGACCGTGCGACCGCGCTCGACCATCCGCTTCGCCGACTTGATGTTCTGCGCGTGGTTCAGGTCGACCAGGCGCTTCATCACGAACGGCTTGAAGAGCTCCAGCGCCATGGCCTTGGGCAGACCACACTGGTGCAGCTTCAGCTGCGGACCGACGACGATCACGGAACGCGCGGAGTAGTCCACGCGCTTGCCGAGGAGGTTCTGACGGAATCGACCCTGCTTGCCCTTCAGCATGTCGCTGAGGGACTTCAGGGGACGGTTACCGGGACCGGTCACCGGACGACCACGACGACCGTTGTCGAAGAGGGCGTCGACGGCCTCCTGGAGCATGCGCTTCTCGTTGTTCACGATGATCTCGGGGGCACCGAGGTCGAGAAGGCGCTTCAGGCGGTTGTTACGGTTGATCACGCGGCGGTACAGGTCGTTCAGGTCGGAGGTCGCGAAGCGGCCACCGTCCAGCTGCACCATCGGACGCAGGTCCGGCGGGATCACCGGCACGCAGTCCAGCACCATGCCCTTGGGGCTGTTGCTGGTCTGCAGGAACGCGGAGACGACCTTGAGGCGCTTGAGCGCACGGGTCTTCTTCTGGCCCTTGCCGGTACGGATGATCTCGCGGAGGCGCTCGGCCTCCTCCTCCAGGTCGAAGGACTCCAGGCGCTTCTGCAGCGCCGCGGCACCCATCGAACCGTCGAAGTACGTACCGAAGCGGTCGCGCAGCTCGCGGTAGAGCAGCTCGTCGCCCTCGAGGTCCTGGACCTTGAGGTTCTTGAAGCGGTTCCACACCTCGTCGAGGCGGTCGATCTCGCGCTGGGCGCGGTCACGGAGCTGCTTCATCTCGCGCTCGGCACCTTCGCGCACCTTGCGGCGTACGTCGGCCTTCGCGCCCTCGGCCTCGAGCTCGGCCAGGTCGGTCTCGAGCTTCTTGGCACGGCCTTCGAGGTCGGAGTCGCGGCGGTTCTCGATCTGCTGGCGCTCGACGGAGACGTGGGCCTCCAGCGACGGCAGGTCGCGGGTGCGGCGCTCGTCGTCCACGAACGTGATCATGTACGCGGCGAAGTAGATGACCTTTTCGAGGTCCTTCGGCGCGAGGTCCAGCAGGTATCCGAGGCGCGACGGGACGCCCTTGAAGTACCAGATGTGGGTGACGGGAGCGGCAAGCTCGATGTGGCCCATCCGCTCACGACGCACCTTGGCGCGCGTGACCTCGACGCCGCAGCGCTCGCAGATGATGCCCTTGAAGCGAACACGCTTGTACTTGCCGCAGTAGCACTCCCAGTCCCGGGTCGGACCGAAGATCTTCTCGCAGAAGAGTCCGTCCTTCTCGGGCTTGAGCGTGCGGTAGTTGATGGTCTCCGGCTTCTTGACCTCGCCGTGGGACCAGGTTCGGATGTCGTCCGCGGTGGCAAGGCCGATCCGCAGCTCGTCGAAGAAGTTGACGTCGAGCACTGTGCGTCAATCCCTCTTTCGGGGTCGAGTCTCAATCATGGTCTGAACGGTCCCGGGGATGACGGGGGGCTCTTGAGCGAGCCCCCCGTCAGGCCCGTCAGACCTCTTCGACGCTGCTCGGCTCACGCCGGGACAGGTCGATACCGAGCTCCTCCGCCGCGCGGAAGACGTCCTCGTCGGTGTCGCGCATCTCGATGGACATGCCGTCCGAGGACAGCACCTCCACGTTGAGGCAGAGCGACTGCATTTCCTTGATGAGCACCTTGAAGGACTCGGGAATGCCCGGCTCGGGGATGTTCTCGCCCTTGACGATGGCCTCGTAGACCTTCACGCGGCCGGTGACGTCATCGGACTTGATGGTCAGCAGCTCCTGGAGGGCGTAAGCGGCGCCATAAGCCTCAAGCGCCCACACCTCCATCTCACCGAAGCGCTGGCCACCGAACTGCGCCTTACCACCCAGCGGCTGCTGCGTGATCATCGAGTACGGACCGGTCGACCGCGCGTGGAGCTTGTCATCGACCAGGTGGTGGAGCTTGAGGATGTACATGTACCCGATGGAGATCGGGTCCGGGAACGGCTCGCCGGAGCGGCCGTCGAACAGACGCGCCTTGCCGGACGGGAGGACCAGGCGGTCACCGTCGCGGTTCGGGATGGTGTGCTCGAACAGACCCGTGAGTTCGTCCTCGCGGGCACCGTCGAACACCGGGGTGGCGACGTTGGTGCCGGGCTCGACGCGGTCGGCGCCGATGACCTTGAGGCGCTCGGCCCACTCCTCGCCGAGACCGGAGACGTCCCAGCCGCGGCTGGCGAGCCAGCCGAGGTGGATCTCCAGGACCTGACCCGGGTTCATTCGGGACGGGACACCCAGCGGGTTGAGGATGATGTCGACCGGCGTGCCGTCTTCCAGGAAGGGCATGTCCTCGATCGGAAGGATCTTGGAGATGACGCCCTTGTTGCCGTGACGACCGGCGAGCTTGTCGCCGTCGGTGATCTTGCGCTTCTGGGCGACGTAGACGCGGACCAGCTGGTTCACGCCCGGAGGAAGCTCGTCGCCCTCCTCGCGGTCGAAGACGCGGACACCGATGACCTTGCCGATCTCACCGTGAGGAACCTTGAGCGAGGTGTCACGCACCTCGCGGGCCTTCTCACCGAAGATCGCGCGGAGCAGACGCTCCTCCGGGGTCAGCTCGGTCTCACCCTTGGGCGTGACCTTGCCGACCAGGATGTCGCCGGCGACGACGTCCGCACCGATGCGGATGATGCCGCGCTCGTCGAGGTCCGCGAGGACCTCCTCGGAGACGTTCGGGATGTCCCGGGTGATCTCCTCGGGGCCCAGCTTGGTGTCACGGGCGTCGACCTCGTGCTCCTCGATGTGGATCGAGGACAGGACGTCGTCCTGTACGAGGCGCTGCGACAGGATGATCGCGTCCTCGTAGTTGTGACCTTCCCAGGGCATGAACGCCACGAGCAGGTTCTTGCCGAGGGCCATTTCGCCCTCTTCGGTCGCGGGACCGTCGGCGAGGACCTGGGACTCGATGATCCGGTCACCCTCGTTGACGATGACCTTCTGGTTGACCGAGGTGCCCTGGTTCGAGCGGGAGAACTTGGCGACGCGGTACGTGGTGTACGTGCCGTCGTCGTTGGCGACGGTGATGTAGTCGGCCGAGACCTCCTGGACGACACCGTCCTTCTCCGCACGGATCGAGTCACCGGCGTCGACCGCACAGCGGTACTCCATGCCGGTGCCGACGAGCGGCGCTTCCGCCTTGATGAGCGGAACGGCCTGGCGCATCATGTTCGCGCCCATGAGGGCACGGTTGGCGTCGTCGTGCTCCAGGAAGGGGATCATCGCGGTCGCGACGGACACCATCTGGCGCGGGGAGACGTCCATGTAGTCGACGTCGTCGCCGGCGATGTAGTCGATCTCGCCGCCACGACGACGAACCAGCACGCGGTTCTCGGTGAAGCGCATCTCGTCGTTCAGGCCGGCGTTGGCCTGGGCGATGACGAAGCGGTCTTCCTCGTCGGCCGTCAGGTAGTCGACGTCGTCGGTGACGACACCCTCGATGACCTTGCGGTACGGGGTCTCGACGAAACCGAAGGCGTTGACGCGACCGTAGGACGCGAGCGAGCCGATCAGACCGATGTTCGGGCCTTCGGGGGTCTCGATCGGGCACATGCGGCCGTAGTGCGACGGGTGGACGTCTCGGACCTCGAAGCCGGCCCGCTCACGGGACAGACCACCGGGGCCCAGCGCCGACAGGCGGCGCTTGTGGGTCAGGCCCGACAGCGGGTTGTTCTGGTCCATGAACTGCGACAGCTGGCTGGTGCCGAAGAACTCCTTGATGGAGGCGACGACCGGCCGGATGTTGATCAGGGTCTGCGGCGTGATCGCCTCGACGTCCTGGGTCGTCATCCGCTCGCGGACGACGCGCTCCATACGAGCCAGACCCGTGCGGACCTGGTTCTGGATGAGCTCGCCGACGTTGCGCAGACGACGGTTGCCGAAGTGGTCGATGTCGTCGGTCTCGACGACGATCGAACGGCCGGACTCGCCGGTCGTCTCGGTCTCACCCGCGTGCAGCTTGACCAGGTACTTGATCGTCGCGATGACGTCGTCGGTGGTCAGCACACCGGCGTCGAGCGGCTCGTCGGCGCCGAGCTTCTTGTTCACCTTGTAGCGGCCGACCTTCGCGAGGTCGTAGCGCTTCGGGTTGAAGTAGAGGTTCTCGAGCAGCGTCTGAGCGGCCTCGCGGGTCGGCGGTTCGCCCGGACGCAGCTTGCGGTAGATGTCGAGCAGCGCGTCGTCCTGGCCCTGGGTGTGGTCCTTCTCCAGGGTGGCGCGCATGGACTCGTACTCGCCGAACTCCTCCAGGATCTGCTCGGTGGTCCAGCCGAGAGCCTTCAGGAGGACGGTGACGGACTGCTTGCGCTTGCGGTCGATGCGGACACCGACCATGTCGCGCTTGTCGATCTCCATCTCCAGCCAGGCACCCCGGGACGGGATGATCTTGGCAGCGAAGATGTCCTTGTCGGACGTCTTGTCGATGGAGGAGTCGAAGTAGACACCGGGGGAGCGGACAAGCTGCGACACGACGACACGCTCGGTGCCGTTGATGACGAAGGTGCCCTTGTTGGTCATGAGCGGGAAATCGCCCATGAAGACCGTCTGAGACTTGATCTCTCCGGTCTCGTTGTTCGTGAACTCGGCTGTGACGAACAGCGGCGCCGCGTACGTGAAGTCGCGGTCCTTGCACTCGTCGACAGAGTTCTTCGCCGGCTCGAAACGGTGGTCGCGGAAGGTCAGCGACATCGACCCGGAGAAGTCCTCGATCGGCGAGATCTCCTCGAAGATCTCTTCCAGACCGGACTTGGTGGGGACGTCCTGTCCACTCTCAAGCGCCGACTCGACGCGAGACTTCCAGGCGGCGTTGCCGAGCAGCCAGTCAAAGCTCTCGGTCTGCAGCGCCAGGAGGTTCGGAACCTCGAGGGGTTCCTTGATCTTTGCAAAGGAGATGCGCAGCGGGGCGGTGCTGGCACCGTTGTTCGTATTGGTCGAGGCGTTGCGCGAGGCGGCCAAGAGGGGGTCCTTCCGAGGGCTCGGACTCACTACGCGCGTACCGGTCCCAGCCGACACGGAAGACGGACGTTCTCGATCCGGCAGAAAAGACCAGGTCGGAGACGATCAATCAGTGTGCTCAAGCGTGGGCATGCCCCTGGCGACGGGCAGGGGGCAGCTAACAGGCAGCGCAAAGGGTCAGTGTAGCCACTCGGCTCACTGATGTCCAGACCAGGTTTCCGGAAACCGGCAACAGGCCTTCCCCATGTCGTTTGAACTACCCCTGCCAACGCTCGGCCTCGCACACAGAGCGCGTATCAGTACTGCCCTCTTCGTAACCGATCCATGCCTGGTATCTCGAATCCCACCGGGCGGAGTCGGCAACGGGACTGAGAATTGCGCGCCGCCGGCCGTTCGTCAAGGCCCCGTGCTCCGAGCGGATCATCTTTGGACCCAGCTCCAGGGCAACGATGATCACCCTACTCCCCAAGGGGACAAGGGCAAGTCAGGCACTACGGGTACGCCAAAGGGCGACCACCCTTACGGGTGATCGCCCTTGGAAGAGGCTTCGGAGAGCCTCTGAGGTGTTACTTGACCTCGACGCCGGCGCCGGCAGCCTTGAGGGCCTCGGCGGCCTTGTCAGCGGCCTCCTTGGCGACCTTCTCGAGGACGGGCTTCGGGGCGCCGTCAACGAGGTCCTTGGCTTCCTTCAGACCCAGGGAGGTCAGCTCGCGCACGACCTTGATGACCTGGATCTTCTTGTCGCCGGCACCGGTGAGGATGACGTCGAACTCGTCCTGCTCCTCAGCGGCCTCAACGGCGGCGGGGGCGCCCGGACCGGCAACGGCGACGGCCGCGGCGGCGGTGACGTCGAACTTCTCCTCGAACGCCTTAACGAACTCGGAGAGCTCGATGAGGGTGAGCTCCTCGAACTGGGCGAGGAGTTCGTCCTGGGTGAGCTTCGCCATGATGGGCGATCCTTCCACTAATTCGGCAGGTGCCGGATGTATATGGGGGCGGGCGTAACGGCCCGCTTTGACCCACGCACTAGGCGGCGTGGATCAGTGCGCGAGCCGAGTTACTCGGCACCGCCCTGCTCGGCGAGCTTGACGCGAAGCGCTTCCGCGGTGCGGACGAACTTCGACGGCAGCGCCTGGAAGAGCGAGGCAGCCTGGGACTGCTTGCCCTTGAACGCGCCGGCCAGCTTGCTGAGCAGAACCTCGCGGGACTCGAGGTCCGCAAGCTTCTTGATCTCATCGGCGGTGAGCGCCTTACCATCAAGGACACCCGCCTTGATGATGAGGTTGGGGTTGTCCTTGGCGAAGTCACGCAGGCTCTTCGCCGACTCCACCGGGTCACCGGTGATGAAGGCGACCGCGGTCGGACCAGCGAAGTGCTCGTCCAGCGCGGTGATCCCGGCCTGGTTGGCCGCAATCTTGGTCAGCGTGTTCTTCACCACGGCGTACTGGGCGTTCTCACCGAGCGAACGACGCAGCGTCTTGAGCTGCGCGACGGTGAGACCCCGGTACTCGGTCAGCACGGCGGCGTTCGAGCTCTGGAACTGGTCCGTGAGCTCGGCTACCGCGGCAGCCTTGTCGGGCCTTGCCATAGAGCGTCGGCCTCCTTCCGGGTGATGAGGACCGCTCAGAAGGGGCTGAACAAAACGAAACGCCCCGGCGCAAGCGCACGGGGCGTAAGCTCAACCGAATCACTCCGGGAGCTTCTCCACGAACACCTGCGCAGGACGTCCGCAGTCAGCGGATCCTTCGGCCGCCACGCTCTTGCGAGCACGGCAACGACCAGCGGTCTTTGGCTTCTGGTGAAGCGTACGTGAAGCGGTCCAGTCGAGGCAAATCGCCTCGGGAGCGCCCCGGGACACCGGTACCGCGGTGCCCTCGACAGCACTCAGGCGGTGCCGCCCGTGCTGCCCTTCATCCTCTCCGCCAGGTCCACGACCTTGTCGGCCGGCGGCGCCGTGACCTCGACGGGCTTGTTGACGTCGTGGAACTTGATGGTGAGGTCCATCGGGCCCTCGGTGCCCTGGCCGCGGGTGCGGACCTGCTTGGTCTGGTCGGCCTCGTCGATCCAGATGTCCATCGTCAGTTCCTTGATGCCCTGGGCCTCCAGCATCTTCAGGTTCTTCTCCTGACGGGCCTTGGCCTCGGGCGTGGTCGCGGCGCTCGGGTCCTTCAGCTGGTCCAGCGTGACCGTGCCCGTCAGGTGGGTGGTCTTCTGACCGTCGATGGTCTCCTCGCCGACGGTCTTCAGGTCCTTGGCCAGGCTCAGGTCGTTCGCCTTGTCGCCCGGGTTCTCGCCCTGCTGGCCGCCGCCGAGGGCGTCCAGCTTCTTGGCCTCTTCCGGAGCGAGCGACTTCAGGTCGAACTTCATCCACTTGTCCTCGCTGCCCAGGTAGAGGGCGCCGTCGAGGAGGCGGATGCCGACGCTTTGGCCGGGCGTCTGCGGCGAGGCCATCGTCATGGACATCGCGACGTCGGGCTTGAGGCGCATGGCGGCCTCGCCGGAGATCGCGTTGCCCGCGGCGGTGCCGGACATGGTGTACCGCAGCGAGGTGATGTCCGCGGACTTCTTCTTCGTCTTCTCCAGGAAGGCGGCCGGCGCGACCACGGCCGGCGCCTGGGCGGCCGGGGACTGCGCCGGGGCGCCGGCGCCGTCCTTCTTCGCGTCCTTCCCGTCCTGGCACGCCGTGGCCCCGCCCACGAGCAGTACGGCGGTCAGTGCGGCGCCGATGGTCTTCCTGCGGTATGCAGCCATGAAGGTCCCCACCCCTTGTGTGATCGTCATTTGGTTTCGACTTTACGTTCCCGTCACGCTCGATCGCGCGGCCATTACGCCCTCGTGCCCCCTCTGTGGCACGGAACACGGAAAACGGGCCCCCCACCGCCCGTGAAGGGTGGTGGAGGGCCCGTTCAGCCGTGCAGGGAGCCGGTCAGGCTCGGCCTGATCAAACGGCGGCCGGGTCTTCCTCGACGAGGAGGTTCCGGGTGCGGTTCGAGTCCAGGGCGATGCCCGGACCCATCGTGGTGCTCAGGGCGGCCTTCTTGATGTAGCGGCCCTTCGCGGCGGACGGCTTCAGACGGATGATCTCGTCCAGGGCCGCCGCGTAGTTCTCGACCAGCTGCTCATCGGAGAAGGAGACCTTGCCGATGATGAAGTGCAGGTTCGAGTGCTTGTCGACGCGGAACTCGATCTTGCCACCCTTGATCTCGGTGACGGCCTTGGCGACGTCCATCGTGACGGTGCCGGTCTTCGGGTTCGGCATGAGGCCACGGGGACCGAGCACGCGGCCGAGGCGGCCGACCTTGCCCATGAGGTCCGGCGTGGCGACAACGGCGTCGAACTCGTTCAGGCGGTTGCCCTTGGCGATCTCGTTGATCAGCTCGTCGTCGCCGACGATGTCGGCGCCGGCGGCTTCCGCGGCCGCTGCACGGTCACCGGTCGCGAAGACCAGGACCCGGGCGGTCTTGCCGGTGCCGTGCGGGAGGTTCACGGTGCCACGGACCATCTGGTCGGCCTTGCGCGGGTCGACACCCAGGCGGAAGGCGATCTCGACGGTGCTGTCGAACTTGGTCGCGGAGGTCTCCTTGGCGAGACGGACGGCCTCGAGCGGGGCGTAGAACTTGTCCCGGTCGATCTTGGCGTCCGCAGCGCGGAGAGTCTTGCTGCGCTTCACTTCTGCTCCTGTGTAGTGACTTCAGACGTGGAGTCGTGGTGCGGACCAGCGCTTGGCCCTACCACTGTCGTGCTGGGTGGCTGGATCAGCCTTCGACCGTGATGCCCATCGAACGCGCGGTGCCGGCGATGATCTTCTCGGCGGCGTCGATGTCGTTCGCGTTGAGGTCAGGCATCTTGATCGTGGCGATCTCGCGGACCTGGTCACGCGTGAGCTTCGCGACCTTGGTCTTGTGCGGCTCGCCGGAGCCCTTCTCCACGCCCGCGCTCTTCAGGATGAGACGCGCGGCCGGCGGAGTCTTGGTGATGAAGGTGAAGGAACGGTCGTCGTAGACCGTGATCTCCACCGGCACGACCATGCCACGCTGCGACTCGGTCGCGGCGTTGTAGGCCTTGCAGAACTCCATGATGTTGACGCCGTGCTGACCGAGCGCGGGGCCGACCGGCGGAGCCGGGTTGGCCGCACCGGCCTTGATCTGGAGCTTGATAAGCCCCGTGATCTTCTTCTTCTTGGGAGGCATTGCTCTCTCCGGGTCCTAGTGAGAGTTTTCAGCCGCCAACCGGTCATCCGGATGGAGGCATACCGCACCACGATAACGGGTACAGGTGCGGGGCTAAAAACCGAGCAGGTCAGACCCCCCTTTACGGGGCGATCTGACCTGCTTCGGAAGCGTTGTTCAGAAGAACTGGATCAGTGGATCCGGATCAGTTCTTCTGGATCTGGTCGAAGCTCAGCTCGACCGGGGTCTCGCGGCCGAAGATCTCGACGAGACCCTTGACCTTCTTCGAGTCCGGGTTGATCTCGTTGATGGTCGCCTGGAGCGTCGCGAAGGGGCCGTCGGTGACGGTGACCGAGTCGCCGACCTCGAAGTCCAGGACCTCGATGGCGCGCTTCACGGCGGGAGCCGGCAGGCCCGCGGCCTCGGCGGCGGCCTTGTCGGCCTTCTCCTTCGCCTCCGGCGCGAGCATCTTGACGATCTCGTCCAGGGTCAGCGGGTACGGGTCGTACGCGTTGCCCACGAAGCCGGTGACACCGGGGGTGTTGCGGACGACGCCCCAGGACTCGTTCGTCAGATCCATGCGGACGAGAACGTAACCGGGCAGCTTGTTCTGCCGGACGTTCTTGCGCTCGCCGTTCTTGATCTGGACGATCTCTTCCTCGGGCACCTCGGCCTGGTAGATGAACTCCTCGACGTTCAGCGAGACGGCACGCTGCTCGAGGTTGGCCTTCACGCGCTTCTCGTAGCCCGCGTAGGTGTGGATGACGTACCACTCACCGGGGAGCAGGCGCAGCTCGTCGCGCAGGGCCTGGGTGGGGTCGACGGGCTCGGCAGGGGCGGCCTCCTCGGCCTCCTCCGCGTCCTCGACGTCGGTCTCGTCCGCGTCCTCGACGGCGGCCTCGGCCTCGTCGTCGGCGTCCGCGGCCTCTTCGACCTCGTCGGCGTCCGCGGCCTCGTCGGCCTCCGCGGCCTCGGCGTCGACAGCACCCTCGCCCTCGGCGGACTCGACGTGCAGCGCGGCCTCTTCGGCGGCGATGCCTGCGTCGGCGTCGGCGAGCTCGGCCTCATCGGGGTCCACAGCGTCGGCAGCCTCGACGATGTCGAGCTGGTCCTCAACGGACTCGACGGACTCGACGGACTCGTCGCTCACGTTCAGGTTCGGGTCAGACACGGTGGCTGCTTCTTCCTGGATACAAAAGGTGGTGGAACATGCGAAAACGGGCGGCACCCATCAAGGCGCCGCCCTCCGCGGGGATCAGCCGAAGACGAACTTGATGGCTTCCTGGAACCCATAGTCAATCACGGTCACCAGACCGATCATGATGACGACGAAGACAATCACCACGGTGGTGTACGTCGTGAGCTGGTTACGAGTGGGCCAGACGACCTTGCGGAGCTCCGCGACGATCTGACGGTAGAAGAGCGCGAGCCGGCCGAAAGGGCCCTTCTTGCCGCGCTTACCGCCCTTGCGGGCCTTCTTCTCGCGAGTGTCGTCCTCGGCGTCAGGCATGTCGATGGAGCCGAGGGCGTCCGTCACGTCTCTCACCTGAATCCGGGTCGTGGCCGTAGCCGCGCCCGGTTGCGCCGCACGGCATTGCATCGAAGTACGTACCTGCGCACACGTCCGAGAAGGAGTGTGGAGCAGGGCCGGAGGGACTCGAACCCCCAACCGCTGGTTTTGGAGACCAGTGCTCTACCAATTGAGCTACGACCCTTTGCGTTCCCCAACCTACCGCATCCGAGCGAGTGCACGGAGTGCTCACGTTCCGGACGGCTGGTGAGGACCAACGACAGGTGAGTGTACGTGGTCCGGGCCCTGACGTCGAACAGAACAGAGCCGGACCTGCTCCGTCCGGTCCCTGAAACGGTGTGCGGGCCTTCCGGGCCGTCTGGGACGATTGGCCGCATGACCTCTGCAACGCCTTCCTCCGAGCGCCGGGTGTCCGCCCGTATCGGCGCCATTTCCGAGTCCGCCACCCTCGCCGTCGACGCCAAGGCCAAGGCCCTCAAGGCCGCCGGGCGTCCGGTGATCGGCTTCGGTGCGGGCGAGCCCGACTTCCCCACCCCGGACTACATCGTCGAGGCGGCGGTCGAGGCCTGCCGCAACCCGAAGTACCACCGCTACACGCCGGCCGGCGGCCTGCCCGAGCTGAAGGCCGCGATCGCCGCGAAGACGCTGCGCGACTCCGGCTACGAGGTGGACGCGTCCCAGGTCCTGGTGACCAACGGCGGCAAGCAGGCCATCTACGAGGCGTTCGCGGCCATCCTCGACCCGGGTGACGAGGTCATCGTCCCGGCCCCGTACTGGACCACCTACCCGGAGTCGATCCGCCTCGCGGGCGGCGTACCGGTCGCGGTCGTCGCCGACGAGACCACCGGGTACCGGGTTTCCGTCGAGCAGCTGGAGGCCGCGCGCACCGAGCGCACCAAGGTCGTCCTCTTCGTCTCCCCGTCCAACCCGACGGGCGCCGTCTACACCGAGGCCGACGCCGAGGCCATCGGCCGCTGGGCCGCCGACAAGGGCCTGTGGGTCCTGACGGACGAGATCTACGAGCACCTGGTCTACGGCGACGCCAAGTTCGTCTCGCTGCCGGCGATCGTCCCCGAGCTCGCCGACAAGTGCATCATCGTCAACGGCGTCGCCAAGACGTACGCGATGACCGGTTGGCGCGTGGGCTGGATCATCGGCCCGAAGGACGTCGTCAAGGCCGCGACGAACCTGCAGTCGCACGCCACCTCCAACGTCTCCAACGTGGCCCAGGTCGCGGCGCTCGCCGCCGTCTCCGGCAACCTGGACGCCGTCCACGAGATGCGCACGGCCTTCGACCGCCGCCGCCAGACCATCGTGCGGATGCTGAACGAGATCGACGGCGTGTTCTGCCCGACCCCCGAGGGCGCGTTCTACGCGTACCCGTCGGTCAAGGAGGTGCTCGGCAAGGAGATCCGCGGCAAGCGCCCGCAGACCTCCGTCGAGCTGGCCGCGCTGATCCTGGACGAGGCCGAGGTCGCGGTCGTCCCGGGCGAGGCCTTCGGCACCCCCGGCTACCTGCGCCTCTCGTACGCCCTGGGCGACGAGGACCTGGTCGAGGGCGTGTCCCGGATCCAGAAGCTGCTCGCCGAGGCCAAGGCCTAGGCATCGCGGTAGGAAGCGGTACGGAGCGGCGTCGTCCCGGTGGGGCGGCGCCGCTCCGTCGTTCCCGGGACCGGCCGCCGCGCCCGGGGCCCCGGTGGCTCGGGTTTACGTTCGGGCAAGGTCCCGTTCAGGGAAAGCGGCTGTCGATCGGGTGACAAGTACGGCAGGATCACCGGATGGAGCACGTACGCGATCTCACGCTTCTGCCGAAAGCCCACCTCCACCTGCACTTCACCGGGTCGATGCGCCCCTCGACGCTGCTGGAGCTGGCCGACAAGTACGGCGTTCGCCTGCCCGAGGCCCTGACCAGCGGCGAACCCCCCAAACTCCGGGCCACCGACGAACGCGGCTGGTTCCGCTTCCAGCGGCTCTACGACACCGCCCGGTCCTGCCTGCGCGAGCCCGACGACATCCGCCGGCTGGTCCGCGAGGCCGCCGAGGAGGACGTCCGCGACGGCAGCGGCTGGCTGGAGATCCAGGTCGACCCGACCTCCTACGCCCCCTTGCTGGGCGGCATGATCCCGGCCGTCGAGATCATCCTGGACGCCGTCGACGCGGCCTCCCGGGAGACCGGCCTCGGCATGCGCGTCGTCATCGCCGCGAACCGCATGAAGCATCCGCTCGACGCCCGCACCCTCGCCCGACTCGCCGTCCGCTACGCCGACCGCGGCATCGTCGGCTTCGGGCTCTCCAACGACGAACGCCGCGGCATGGCCCGCGACTTCGACCGGGCCTTCGCCATCGCCCGCGAGGGCGGCCTGCTCGCGGCCCCGCACGGCGGCGAGCTGAGCGGGCCCTCCTCCGTCCGGGACTGCCTGGACGACCTGCACGCCGCCCGCATCGGGCACGGCGTACGGGCCGCCGAGGACCCGCGGCTGCTCAAGCGGCTGGCCGACCGGCAGATCACCTGCGAGGTCTGCCCGGCCTCCAACGTCGCCCTCGGCGTGTACCAGCGGCCCGAGGACGTGCCGCTACGCACCCTCTTCGAGGCGGGGGTGCCGATGGCGCTGGGCGCGGACGACCCGCTGCTGTTCGGTTCGCGGCTCGCGGCGCAGTACGAGTTCGCCCGCCGCCACCACGCCTTCACGGACGCGGAGCTGGCCGAGCTGGCCCGGCAGTCGGTGCGCGGTTCGGCGGCGCCGGAGGACGTCCAGGCCAAGTTGCTGGGCGGGATCGACCACTGGCTCAGCGGGTGAGCCGCAGGTCCCCCTGGTAGCAGTCGGCCCGGACCCGGTGGCCGCCGGGGAAGCCGATCTCCAGGTGGGTGCGGCCCTGCTCGGGCAGGGCGAACTCGGCGACGGAGGCGATCGTGCGCCCGACGTGGGGCAGGAACGGGTGGTCCCCGAGGTCCTCGCCGACCTCGATGCGGCCCCACTCCCCCAGGTCGTAGGGCTCGTGCGGGGTCGCGGCCTCGACGATGAGGCAGCGGTCGGAGCCGGTGGTGATGCGCGTGGAGTCGCCGACGCTGTCGATCAGCCACACGTCGAGCGGCGCCTCGGAGCGTTCGCCCTCACAGACGTGCCAGGACGCGACGACCCGGCTGATCTCGCGGCCCACCAGACGCGTGGGATCGGTGCCGGCCCCGTGCCGGGGGCAGTTCATGTCAGCGGTTCACGTCAGATGCGGACGCCGACCGTCACCGGCTCGTTGACGAGCGTGACGCCGAAGGCCTCGTGGACGCCGGCGACGACCTCGCGGGCCAGTACGAGGAGGTCCTCGGTGGTGGCCTCGCCGCGGTTGGTCAGGGCCAGGGTGTGCTTGGTGGAGATCCTGGCGGGGCCGGTGCCGTAGCCCTTGGTGAAGCCGGCCTTGTCGATCAGCCAGGCCGCGCTGGTCTTCGTACGCCCTTCGCCGGCCGGGTAGGCGGGCGGCGCCGTGTCGGGGCCGAGGCGGTCCTGGGCGCGGGTGAGGAAGGCGGCGTACGCCTCGTCGGTCAGGATCGGGTTGTGGAAGAAGGAGCCGGCGGACCAGGTGTCGTGGTCGGCGGGGTCGAGGACCATGCCCTTGCCGGCGCGCAGCCGCAGCACCGTCTCGCGGGCGGCGGCGGCCGGGACCCGGTCGCCGGCGCCGACGCCGAGGGCGCGGGCCGTTTCCGGGTACTTGATCGGGGCGGAGAGGCCGCCCGCGTCCTCCAGGGCGAAGCGCACGCGCAGGACGACGTACCGGTCGGGCTGGTCCTTGAAGGTGCTGTTGCGGTAGCGGAAGTCGCACTCGGCGGCGGTCAGGGTGACGGTCGCGCCGCTGGTGCGGTCGTAGGCCACGACCTCCGTGATGGTGTCGCAGACCTCCTGCCCGTACGCGCCGACGTTCTGGATCGGGGTCGCGCCGGCCGAGCCGGGGATCCCGGCGAGGCACTCGATGCCCGCGAGTCCGGCGTCGACGGTGCGGGCGACGGCGTCGCTCCAGTTCTCGCCGGCGGCGAGCTCCAGGCGGGTCCCGTCGAGGTCGAACCCGGTCGTCGCGATGCGCAGGGCGGTGCCGTCGAAGCCCTGGTCACCGATGACCAGGTTGCTGCCGCCGCCGATGATCAGCAGCGGCGTGCCGGCGGCGTCCGCCGCGCGGACGGCGTCGACGACCTCGGCGTCGGTGGTCGCGGTGACCAACCGGGCCGCGGGGCCGCCGAGGCGGAAGGTGGTCAGCGGGGCGAGGGGGGCGTCGTGGAGTTCCTGCACGAGCACAAGAGTACGGTCCGGCCCCCTCGCATCCCGGCGGGGCACTCAGTGGGCCCGCTTCCGCTCGGCCAGACGGCGCTCGGCCTCCGCCCAGCCGAGGGGCAGTTCCGCGGCCCGCACGGTCCAGAAGGTGAACTCGGCCTCCTTCGTGTAGGCGGCCGCGGCGCGCGCGGAGGCGCGGTGCGGCTCACTGGCCGCGAAGCGCTGGAGGGCCTCGCGGTCCTCCCAGGCGGACAGGGTGAGGAAGGTCCGGCGCAGGACCCGGGCCCGCAGGGCGGCGCCGTGCGCGCCGGGCGCCTTGCGGACCTGGGCGACGATGCCGGGCGCCTTGAGGAGGAACCGCAGCGCTCCGAGGAGGCCGTCGGTCTCGAAGCGGGAGGCCATGACGTACACCTCGGCGTCGGGATCGGCCTGCGCGGGCGTGTACCAGGGGACGTCGGGCATGACGGGGCTCCTTCGCGACGCGTCGTCGTACGGAACTTCGTGTGCGGGCGGTGCTGCGGTTCTCCCGGCCGCGCCCGGGCGTCGGCCCCGGCCGGCGAGCGGCGCCTCAGCCGGCGACGGGCACCTTGCGGACCTCGGCGACCGGCTGCGAGCCCGTCCGCGCCCCGCCGCCCCGACGGGGCACCAGCAGCGCGAACCCGGCGGCGAGGGCGACGGCGACGGCCCCGATCCACAGCGCGGGGACGGTCCCGTCGGTGAAGGCCTGCGGGGTCTCGTAGCCGCCCTGGGCGGAGAACACGGAGGCCAGGACGGCCACACCGAGGGCCCCGCCGACCTCGCGCAGGGCGTTGTTGGTCCCGGAGGCCTTGCCCTGGTCGGCGGGGCGCACGGTGGACATCAGCACGTTGGCGGCCGGGGCGAAGTAGAGGGCCATGCCGATCCCGCTGAGGATCAGCGCCGGCAGCTGGGCGGCGTAGGAGACGTCCGTGCTCAGGATCACGGCGAACCAGCCGAGCCCGATGGCCTGGAACGCCAGCCCGGCGGCGACTACGGGTCGCCCGCCGATCCGGTCGGAGAGGATCCCGGCGAGCGGGGCCACGATCATCGGCATGCCGGTCCAGGGGAGCATGCGCAGGCCGGCTTCGGTGGGCGAGTAGCCGACGACCCCTTGGAGGAACTGGCTGAGCAGGAAGATCGAGCCGAACATGCCGAGGAACATGAGCAGCCCCGCGATGTTGATCCCGAGGAACCCGCGGTCACGGAAGAGCCGCATGGGCAGCACGGGGTCGGCGGCGCGCATGCCGTGCCGGATGAAGGCGCCCAACAGCGCGCCGCCCGCGATGAGACCGGTGAGGACGGGCGCACTGGTCCAGCCGTCGGCGTTGGCGTTGACCAGTGCGTAGACGATCCCGAAGAGGCCGGCACTGATCAGCAGGGTGCCGGGCACGTCGAGGCGGGCGTTCGGCGCGGTGGACTCGGCGAGGCGCAGCCGGGCGAGGGGGATGAGGGCGAGACCGATCGGAACGTTCAGCCAGAAGATCCACTGCCAGGAGATGTGCTCGGTGAGCGTGCCGCCGATGAGGGGGCCACTGGCGACGGCGAGCCCGGTCACGGCTCCGTAGATCCCGAGGGCCATGCCCCGGCGGGCGGCCGGGACGGCGGCGGTGAGCAGCGTGAGGGTGAGCGGCATCATGATCGCCGCTCCGACGCCCTGGACGGCGCGGGCGGCGATGAGCGCGTCGATGCCGGGCGAGAGCGCGGCCGTGGCGGAGGAGGCCGTGAATATCCCGAGCCCGATGACGAAGAGCCGCCGCCGCCCGAACCGGTCACCGAGGGCGGAGCCGAACATGAGCAGGACGGCGAAGGTCAGCGTGTAGGCGTTCACCGTCCACTCCAGGTCCTCCAACTTCCCGCCGAGGTCGGCGCGGATCGCGGGGAGGGCGGTGGTGACGACGAGGTTGTCGAGCGCGGCCATGAAACTGGCGGCGCCGGTGAGGACGAGCGCCCACATGGCGGGCGCTCTGAGGGCGGGCGCTCTGACGGCGGGTTGGGTGCTGCTCACGGTTGTTCCCCCTGATCGGCTTGGCGGCTGGTGACTTGGCGGCTTGGCGGCTTGGCGGCCTTGGTAGTGACTGATTACTAACTTTCTGGGGCAAGCAAGGGCGGAGTCGGCAAGGAAGGACGGTTTCAGCCCTGCGGCGGGGGCTCGCCGGAGCCGGAGCCGGAGCCATGGGTGGACCCGGAGAGCCAGCACCCCTCCCACACCCGGTGCCCGGACGGGAACCCGAGGGCCGAGAGGGTGTTGATAAGCATTCCGTAGGCCATGAAGGACCCCGCCTGTGCGCTGTCGCCGCCGAGGGGCATCCGTACGGTGTCCCAGAGATCCATCCAACCGGCCCGGACCAGCTCCCCGAACTCCTTCTCCCCGGCGGCCTCGGCGGCCGCCACGGTCACGTACACCTGGAGCTGCATCTGCAGCTTGTCGGGCTGTTCGGCGATCAGCGTCAGGTACGCCGCTCCCATGGCACCCAGGGCCTCCTCACCACTGAGCCCCTCGGCGGCCTTCTCGAAGACCAGCCTGATCTCCTCCATGCACCGGGTGGTGGCGGCGAGGAACATGGCCTGCTTGTTGGGGAAAAGCCGGAACAAGTACGGCTGCGAGACACCCACCCGCTTGGCGATCGCCTCGGTGGACGTCCCGTAGTAGCCCCCACGCGCAAACTCACACATGGCCGCCCGCACGACACTCTCGCGCCGCTCTTCCGCACTCATCCTTGCCATGGATAGAAAGTTAGTGCTCAATCACTAACTTGGTCAAGGGTCGGGGTGGGGGCGGGGGGTGTCGGGGGGTGTCGGGGGGTGTCGGGGGGCGGGTGCAGCGGGGCGGGGGTGCGGACGGCGGGGCGGGCCGGGGGTAGCGGGGTGCCGTTGATCCGGATCAGAGCAGCTTTGGGGGTTTCCCGCCGGTCTCATCGTCTCTCCGCGTCGGGCCGGTCCCTCAAGGGCGCTCCCTTCGGTCGCGTCGCTACGCGATGGCCTACGGCCACCCTTG
>NZ_JBEZKS010000090.1:0-21395 GCF_040651775.1 Streptomyces sp. NPDC048383 | reverse complement strand
CGCGAACAACGCAGGCTGCGTGAACCGGGTCTCACCCAACAGATCGACATCCGACCCGAACAGAACCTCCCGCAACGGAAGTTCGAGATCCAACGCCTCGCACACCGCGTCCAACGCCTCCGCGAACACCGGGTAGGCGTCGTACAGTTCGCGACCCATCCCCAGCCGCTGACTGCCCTGACCGGTGAACAGGAACGCGAGCTTCTCGCCTGCCGTGGGCGAGCCCAGGACGAGGCCCGGAGTCGAGCGGCCCTCGGCGAGGGCCATCAGGGCGGCGCGGAATCCGTCCCGGTCCGAGGCGATCACGGTGGCGCGGTGCTCGAAGACGGCCCGGCCGGTGGCCAGGGAGTGGCCGATGTCGGTGGGTTCCGCGTCGGGGTGGGCGTCCAGGTGGGACAGGAGGCGCTCGCCCTGGGCGCGCAGGGCTTCGGCCGTGCGCGCCGTCAGGTGCCACGGGAGCGTGGCCGGGGCCGCATGTCCACCGCCCGGGGTGTCGGCGGCGACCGGGGCCGTCGTCGGGTCGGCCGGGAGTTCGACGATGGCGTGGGCGTTGGTGCCGCTCATGCCGAAGGAGGAGATGCCGGCGCGGCGGGGTCGGCCGGTCTCGGGCCAGGGGCGCTGTGCGGTGAGCAGGGAGACGGCGCCCGCGGACCAGTCGACGTGCGGGGACGGCTCGTCGACGTGCAGGGTCCGGGGCAGGATCCCGTGCCGCATCGCCTGGACCATCTTGATGATGCCGGCGACGCCGGCGGCGGCCTGGGTGTGGCCGAAGTTGGACTTGATGGAGCCCAGCCAGAGCGGGCTCTCCTCGGGCCGGTCCTGACCGTAGGTGGCGATCAGTGCCTGCGCCTCGATGGGGTCGCCCAGTCGGGTGCCGGTGCCGTGCGCCTCGACGGCGTCGACCTCGGCGGCGGTCAGACCGGAGTTGACCAGGGCCTGGCGGATGACGCGCTGCTGCGCCGGGCCGTTGGGAGCGGTGAGGCCGTTGGAGGCGCCGTCCTGGTTCACGGCGGTGCCGCGGACCACGGCGAGGACCTGGTGGCCGTTGCGGCGGGCGTCGGAGAGCCGCTCGACGAGCAGCATGCCGATGCCCTCGCCCCACGCCGTGCCGTCGGCGGCGGCCGCGAACGGCTTGCAGCGGCCGTCGGCGGCGAGACCCCGCTGTCGGCTGAACTCGGTGAACACGTCGGGGGTGGTGATGATGGTGACGCCGCCGGCGAGGGCGATCGAGCATTCGCCGCTGCGCAGGGCCTGCGCGGCGAGGTGCAGGGCGACGAGCGAGGACGAGCAGGCGGTGTCGACGGTGACGGCGGGGCCTTCGAAGCCGAAGGTGTAGGAGACGCGGCCCGAGGCGATGCTGCTGGAGCCGCCGGTGCCGAGGTAGCCCTCGACGCCCTCGGGGACGGTGTTCAGGCGGGAGACGTAGTCGTTGTGCATCTGGCCGACGAACACGCCGACCTGTTGGCCGCGCAGGGCCGTCGGGTCGATGCCGGCCCGCTCGAACGCCTCCCAGGAGGTCTCCAACAGCAGGCGCTGCTGCGGGTCCATGGCGAGGGCCTCGCGCGGGTTGATCCCGAAGAAGCCGGGGTCGAAGTGGTGGGCGTCGTAGACGAAGCCGCCTTCGCGGGCGTACGAGGTGCCGGGGCTGTCGGGGTCCGGGTCGTACAGCGCCTCGGTGTCCCAGCCGCGGTCCGCGGGGAGGTCGGCGATGCCGTCGCGGCCTTCGGCCAGCAGCTCCCACAGGTCCTCGGGGCTGCGGACGCCGCCGGGGAAGCGGCAGCTCATGGCGACGATGGCGATGGGGTCGTCGGCGGCGCCGGCGCCCGCCGGGTGGCGCGGCAGGGCGGCGACCGCGGCGGCGGCCTCGGAGCCGAGGAGTTCGTCCTTGAGGTAGGCGGCGAGGACGGTCGGGGTGGGGTAGTCGAAGACGAGGGTCGCGGGCAGCCGGACGCCGGCGGTGGCGCCGAGCCGGTTGCGGAACTCGACGGCGGTCAGCGAGTCGAAGCCGAGGTCCTTGAACGCGCGGCCGGGTTCGACGGCGTCGGGCGTGGCGTGGCCGAGGACGGCGGCGACCTGGTCGCGTACGAGGTCGAGCAGGAGGGTGTCCCGTTCGTGCTCGGGGAGCCGTACGAGCTGCTCGACGAGCGGGGTACCGGTGCGGGCGGCGCCGGCTTCGACGGCTCGGCGGGCGGGCGCCCGGACCAGGCCGCGCAGCAGGGCGGGGACCATGCCGGCGTCGGCCTGGCGCAGCGGTGCGAGGTCGAGCTGCATGGGGACGAGGTGGGCGTCGCCGGTGCGGTGGGCGGTGTCGAGGAGGGCGAGGCCCTCTTCGGTGGAGAGGCCGAGGACGCCGGAGCGCGTCATGCGGTCCTTGTCGGCGGTGTCGAGTTCTCCGGTCATGCCGCTGGCTTCGGCCCACAGGCCCCAGCCGAGGGAGGTGCCGGGCAGGCCGTGGGCCTGGCGGTGGCGGGCGAGGGCGTCGAGGAAGACGTTCGCGGCGGCGTAGTTGGCCTGTCCGGCGCCGCCGAAGGTGCCGGCGGCGGAGGAGAAGAGGACGAAGTCGGTCAGGTCGAGGCGGCGGGTCAGGTCGTGCAGGTGCAGGGCGGCGTCGGCCTTGGGCCGCAGGACGGTGTCGAGGCGTTCGGGGGTGAGCGCCTCGGCGATCCCGTCGTCGAGGACGCCGGCGGTGTGGACGACGGCGGTCAGCGGGTGCTCGGCGGGGATGGCGTCGAGCAGGGCGGCGAGCGCGTCGCGGTCGGCGGCGTCGCAGGCGGCGATGGTGACGTCGGCGCCCAGGGCGCGCAGTTCGGCGGCGAGTTCGCCGGCTCCGGCGGCGCGTTCGCCGCGTCGGCTGGTCAGGACGAGGCGGCGGGCGCCGCGGGCGGTGACGGCGTGTCGGGCGACGAGCGCGCCGAGGGTGCCGGTGCCGCCGGTGATGAGGACGGTGCCGTCCGGGTTCCAGGCGGCGGGCACGGTCAGGACGATCTTGCCGGTGTGGCGGGCCTGGCTGAGGTAGCGGAACGCCTCGGGGGCTTGGCGGAGGTCCCACGCGGAGACGGGGATGGGGTTCAGGGCGCCGGCCTCGAAGAGGCCGAGCAGCTCGGTGAGCATCTCCTGGATGCGGTCGAGGCCGGCCTCGGTGAGGTCGAAGGCCTGGTAGCCGACGCCGGGGTGGGCGGCGGCGACCTCGCGGGGGTCGCGTACGTCGGTCTTGCCCATCTCGACGAAGCGCCCGCCGCGCGGCAGGAGCCGCAGGGAGGCGTCGACGAACTCGCGGGCGAGGGAGTCGAGGACGACGTCGACGCCGCGGCCGTCGGTGGCCGTGCGGAAGGTGTCCTCGAAGTCGAGGGTGCGGCTGGACGCGATCCGGTCGTCGGTCAGGCCGAGTCCGCGCAGGGTGTCCCACTTGGCGGGACTGGCGGTGGCGTAGACGTCGGCGCCCCGGTGGCGGGCCAGTTGGACGGCGGCCATGCCGACGCCGCCGGCCGCGGCGTGCACGAGGAGGGTTTCGCCCTCGCGCAGGCCGGCGAGGTCGTGCAGGGCGTAGTAGGCCGTCATGAAGACGATCGGGACGGCCGCTGCCTCGGCGAAGGTCCAGCCCTCGGGCATGGGGGCGATCATGCGGCGGTCGACGACGGCGAGCGGGCCGAACGCGCCGGGCAGCATGCCCATGACGCGGTCGCCGGCGGCGAGGTCGGTGACGCCGGGGCTGGTCTCGACGACGGTGCCGGCGCCTTCGCTGCCCATCAGGCCGGGGTCGCCGGGGTACATGCCGAGGGCGTTGAGGACGTCGCGGAAGTTGAGGCCGGCGGCGCGTACTGCGACGCGGACCTGGCCGGGTTCCAGGGGTGCTTCGGATTCGGGGCTGGGGACGAGGGTGAGGTGGTCGAGGGTGCCCTTGTCCTCGATGTCCATGCGCCAGGCGGCGCCGTCCGTGGGCGGGGTCAGCGGGGTGGTGGCGGGGATCCGGGCCAGGCGGGGCGCGTGGACGGTGCCGCGGCGGATCGCGAACTGCGGTTCGCCGGTGCCGAGGGCCGCGGCCAGCAGGGTGGCGTCGGGGCCGGTCGCGCCGGTGTCGAGGTCGGCGAGGACGAACCGGTCGGGGTTCTCCGACTGGGCGGAGCGGACCAGGCCCCAGGCGGCAGCGTGGGCCGGGTCGGTGAGGTCCCAGTCGCCCTGGCCGGCGACGGCGCCCCGGGTGAGGAACACCAGGCGGGAGGCGGCGAAGCGGTCGTCGGCGAGCCAGCCCTGGACGAGGGCGAGGGCCCGGTGGCCGGCGGTGTGGACGGCGTCGGTGGTGAGCGGGTTCCCGTCCGCGGCCGGCGGGCAGGGGGCCAGGACGTACGCGGGGGCGTCGGCGCCCGCGTCGAGGGCGGCGGCGAGCGCCGCGAGGTCGGCGTGGACGGGACCGGGCAGCGCGTCGGCGTCGGCGCCCACCACGACCCAGGGGGTCGCGTCGGCGGCCGGGGCGGACGGCAGCGGCACCGTGACCCACTCGATCCGGAACAGCGACTCGTGGTGGGCGGTGCGGGAGGCACCGGCGAGCCGCTCGGCGGAGACGGGCCGCAGCACGAGGTGGTCGACGGCGGCGACGGGCGCCCCGGTGGTGTCGGCGAGTTGCAGGGAGATGCTCTCGTCGCCGTCGGGGGTGAGGCGCACCCGCAGCGCGGACGCGCCGACGGCGTGCAGGGACACCCCGCGCCAGGAGAACGGGAGCCGGCCCTGACGGTCCGCGTCGGGGGACGGCTGGACGAAGGTGGCGTGCAGCGCGGCGTCGAGCAGGGCCGGGTGCAGGCCGAACCGGCCGGCCTCCGCCTGCCGGTCGTCGGGCAGGGCCACTTCGGCGTAGACGTCGCCGTCGAGGGTCCAGGCGGCGCGCAGGCCCTGGAAGACGGGCCCGTAGGCGAAGCCGCCGCTGCCGAGGTGCTCGTAGAGGCCGTCCACGGAGACGGCCTCGGCGCCGGGCGGCGGCCAGGCGGTGAGGTCGAACGCGGGGCGGGGCGCGCCGGTGGCGAGGACGCCCGCGGCGTGCCGGGTCCACGGTTCGTCGTCGGCGGCGTCGGGGTCGCCGGAGTACAGGTCGAGGGTGCGCCGGCCGTCGCGGTCGGCCGCGCCCACGACGAGCTGGAGGCGTACCGCGGTGTGCGGGGCCAGGATCAGCGGCGCTTCGAGGGTGAGTTCCTCCAGGACGTCGCAGCCGGCCTGGTCGCCGGCGCGGATGGCGAGTTCGACGAAGGCGGTGCCGGGCAGCAGGACGGTGCCCATGACGGCGTGGTCGGCGAGCCAGGGGTGGGTGTCCAGGGAGAGCCGGCCGGTGAAGAGGAAGCCCTCGCCGTCGGCGAGCGGTACGGCGGCGCCGAGCAGCGGGTGGTGGGCGGCGCCGAGGCCGGCCGACTCGACGTCGCCGATGTGTCCGGCGGGCGCCTCCAGCCAGAACCGGCGGCGCTGGAAGGCGTAGGTGGGCAGGTCGGTGCGGCGGGCGCCGGTCGCGGCGAAGTACGCCGTCCAGTCCAGGGGGACGGCGCGGGTGTGGAGCGCGGCGACGGCGGCGGCGAGCGCCTCGGCCTCGCCGCGGTCGCGCCGCAGCGCGGGGACGAACACGACGTCCGGGCGGGAATCGGAACCGGCACCGGCACCGGCGTCGGCACCGGCGTCGGTTTCGGTGAGGCAGTCGCGGCCGAGGCCGGACAGGACGCCCTGCGGGCCCAGTTCGAGGTAGGTGGTGACGTGTTCGGCATCCAGGGTGCGGATGCCGTCGAGGAAGCGGACGGCTTCGCGGACGTGGGCGACCCAGTGCTCGGGGGTGCGCAGTTCCTCGCCGGCGACGGCGCCGGTGAGGTGGGTGACGACGGGGAGGGTGGGCGCGTGGTAGGTGAGGGAGGCGGCGACGTCGCGGAAGGCGTCGAGCATGTCGTCCATCAGCGGGGAGTGGAAGGCGTGGCTGACGGTGAGCCGCTTGGTGCGGCGGCCGCGCCGTTCGAACTCGGCGGCGATCTCCAGGGCGAGGCCCTCGTCGCCGGAGATGACCACGGAGGAGGCGGAGTTGACGGCGGCGATGCCGACGCGGTCCTCGTGGCCGGCGAGCAGCGGACGGACCTCGGCCTCGGTGCCGGTCAGCGCGATCATCGCACCGCCCGCGGCGAGTTGTTCCATGAGGCGGCCGCGGGCGGCGACGAGGGCGGCGGCGTCGGACAGCGTGAGGACGCCCGCGACGTGCGCGGCGGTGATCTCGCCGACGGAGTGGCCCGCGACGAAGTCGGGGCGCACGCCCCACGACGCGACGAGCCGGTAGAGCGCGGTCTCCAGCGCGAACAGGGCGGGCTGGGTGTGGCCGGTCCGGTTCAGCCGGGTGTCGTCCTCGTCGAACAGGACGTCCTTGAGGGGCTGTTCGAGGTGCGGATCGAGGGCGGCGCAGACCTCGTCCAGGGCGGCGGCGAATACGGGGTGGGCGGCGTACAGTTCGCGGCCCATGCCGGGACGCTGGCTGCCCTGACCGGTGAAGAGGACGGCGAGCCGGCCGTCGGCGGCGTCGTGCCGGACGAGCCCGGCGCCGTCGCGGCCCTCGGCGAGCGCGTCGAGTCCGGCCAGGAGTCCGTCGCGGTCCGTGGCGACGACGGCGGCCCGCCGATCCAGGGCGGTGCGGCTGGTGGCCAGGGAGAACGCCACGTCGGCGGGGTGGACTTCGGGGTGCCGTACGAGGTGTTCGGCGAGGCGGGCGGCCTGGGCGCGCAGCGCGTCGGGGGTGCGGCCGGCGAGGACGTACGGGAGCGCGGTGCCCGCGGCGACGCCGGCGCTCTCGGCCGGCGCGAGGCCGGTGGGCGCGTCCGCGTCGGCGTTCGGCTCGGTGGGCGGCTGCTCGATGATGACGTGCGCGTTGGTGCCGCTCACTCCGAAGGAGGAGATGCCGGCGCGGCGCGGGCGGTCCGTCTCGGGCCAGGCGGCGGACTCGGTGAGCAGTTCGACGGCGCCCGCGCTCCAGTCGATGTGCGGGGACGGCTCGGCGATGTGCAGGGAGGCGGGCAGGACGCCGTGGCGCATCGCCTGGACCATCTTGATGATGCCGGCGGCGCCCGCGGCGGCCTGGGTGTGGCCGATGTTCGACTTGATGGAGCCCAGGCGCAGCGGCCGGTCGGCGGGGCGGCCCTGGCCGTAGGTGGCGATCAGGGCCTGCGCCTCGATCGGGTCGCCGAGGGTGGTGCCGGTGCCGTGGGCCTCGACGGCGTCGACGTCGGCCGCGCCCAGGCCGGCGTGGGCGAGGGCTTCGCGGATGACGCGCTGCTGGGACGGCCCGTTGGGGGCGGTGAGGCCGTTGGAGGCGCCGTCCTGGTTGACGGCGGTGCCGCGGACCACGGCGAGGACGGGGTGACCGTTGCGGCGGGCGTCGGAGAGCCGCTCTACGAGGATCATGCCGGCGCCCTCGGCCCAGGCGGTGCCGTCGGCGTCGGCGGAGAAGGACTTGCAGCGGCCGTCGGTGGACAGGCCGCGCTGGCGGCTGAAGTCGATGAAGGTGTCCGGGGTGGACATGACGGTGACGCCGCCGGCGAGCGCCATGTCGCACTCGCCGCTGCGCAGGGCCTGCGCGGCCAGGTGCAGGGCGACGAGGGAGGAGGAGCAGGCCGTGTCGATGGTGACGGCCGGGCCCTCCAGGCCGAAGGTGTAGGAGACTCGGCCGGAGGCGACGCTGCCCGCGGTGCCGGTGCCGAGGTAGCCCTCCAGGCCCTCGGGGACGGCCGGCAGGCGCGTCAGGTAGTCGTGGTACATGACGCCGGCGAAGACGCCGGTGCGGCTGCCGCGCATCGACGCCGGGTCGAGCCCGGCCCGTTCGAACACCTCCCAGGAGGTTTCCAGCAGGAGCCGCTGGTGCGGGTCCATGGCGAGGGCCTCGCGCGGGTTGATGCCGAAGACGTCGGGGTCGAAGTCGGCGGCGTCGTGCAGGAACCCGCCGGTGCGGGTGTACGAGGTGCCGGCGCGGCCGGGGTCGGAGTCGTACAGCCCGTCGAGGTTCCAGCCGCGGTCGGTCGGGAACGGGGAGATCGCGTCCACGGAGCCGGCGACGAGCTGCCACAGCTCCTCGGGGGTGCTGACACCGCCGGGGAAGCGGCAGCTCATGGCGACGATGGCGATGGGCTCGTCGGCGACGGCCTGCGCGCCGGCGACGGCGGGCGCGGTGGGCGCGGTCAGGTCGCCGAGGAGTTCGGTGCGCAGGAACGCGGCGAGGGCGTTCGGGGTCGGGTAGTCGAAGACGAGGGTGGCGGGCAGTCGGACCCCGGTGGCGGAGCCGAGCCGGTTGCGCAGCTCGACGGCGGTCAGCGAGTCGAAGCCGAGTTCCTTGAAGGCGCGGCCCGGGTCGACGGCGTCGGGGCCGGGGAAGCCGAGGACGGCGGCGACCTGGACGCGGACGGTGGCCAGCAGCAGCCGGTCGCGTTCGGCGGCGGTCAGCGGCAGCAGGCGTTCGGTGAGGCCGTCGGCGGGGGCGGGGCCGCGGTCGGCGGCGGCCCGGCGCGCGGCGGGCCGGACGAGGCCGCGCAGCAGCGGGGGGACCATGCTCGCGTCGGCCTGCCGCAGGGCGGCGAGGTCCAGGTGCATGGGGACGGCGGTGGCCTCGCCGGAGGTGCGGGCGGTGTCCATGAGGGCGAGGCCCTCGGCGGAGGACAGCGCGGCGACGCCGGCGCGGGCGATGCGTTCCCGGTCGGTGTCGGCGAGGTCGCCGGTCATGGCGCTGCGTTCGGCCCAGAGGCCCCAGGCGAGGGCGGTGGCGGGCAGGCCTTCGGCGCGGCGCCGGTGGGCGAGGGCGTCGAGGAAGGTGTTGGCGGCGGCGTAGTTGGCCTGCCCGGCCGCGCCGAGGGTGCCGGCGGCGGCGGAGAACAGGACGAACGCGGCGAGGTCGAGATCGCGGGTCAGCTCGTGCAGGTTGACGGCCGCGTCGACCTTCGCGGGCAGGACGTGGTCGACGCGCGCGGGGGTGAGCGCTTCGAGGATGCCGTCGTCGAGGACGCCCGCGGTGTGTACGACGGCGGTCAGCGGGTGGGCGGCCGGTACGGAGTCCAGGAGCGCGGCGAGGGCGTCGCGGTCGGCGGCGTCGCAGGCGGCGAGGGTGACCTCGGCGCCCAGGGCGCGGAGTTCGGCGAGGAGTTCGGGGGCGCTGGGGGCGGCCTCGCCGCGGCGGCCGGCCAGCAGCAGGCGGCGTACGCCGTGCGCGGTGACCAGGTGGCGGGCGACGAGCCCGCCGAGGGTGCCGGTGGCGCCGGTGACCAGGGCGGTGCCGTCGGTGTCGAGCGGGCGGGCCTCGTGGCCGTCGGCGGCGGGCACGGCGGGGACCCGGCCGAGCCGGGGGACGACGGCGCGGCCCTCGCGCAGGGCGAGCTGCGGTTCGGTCGTGGCCAGGGCGGCGGGCAGCGCGCGCAGGGACTCCTCGCGCTCGTCGAGGTCGACGAGGACGAACCGGCCGGGGTGTTCGGACTGGGCGGAGCGCAGCAGTCCCCACAGCGGGGCGTGCGCCAGGTCGGCGACGTCGGAGTCGGCGGTGGTGGCGACCGCGCCGTGGCTGACGAACACCAGGCGGGAGGCGGCGAATCGGTCGTCGGCGAGCCAGGTCTGGGCGAGGTCCAGGGCGTGGTGCAGGGCTCCGGCGACGGCGGCGGGCAGCGCGGCGTCGACGGGCGTCGGGGAGCCGGCGCCGGTGGCGGGCAGCGGTACTACGACGGCGTGCGGTACGGGGCCGCCGGCTTCGATCGCGGCGGCCAGTTCGGCGAGGCCGGCGTGGGCGGCGGCCGTGGGCAGCACGGTGGTGAACGGGGAGCCGGCGGCGCCGGCGGCGTCGAGCAGGGCCCACTGGCCGGGGGCGACGGTGGTGGCGGAGGGCAGGGCGAGCGGGGTCCACTCGACGCGGAACAGCGAGTCGTGGAAGGCCGTGCGGGACGCCCGTACCTGGTCGGGGGTGACGGGGCGCAGCAGCAGGGCGTCGACGGTGGCGACGGGTGCGCCGGTCTCGTCGGCGAGGTCGACGCGGACGGTGTCCTGGCCGGCGGGGGCCAGGCGTACGCGCAGGGTGCGCGCGCCGACGGCGTGCAGGGTGACGCCGCTCCAGGAGAACGGCAGCCGGCCGTGCTCGGTGTCCTCCAGCAGGTCGCCCATGCCGACGGCGTGCAGGGCGGCGTCCAGGAGGGCCGGGTGCAGGCCGAACAGTTCGGCTTCGGCGTGGGCCTGTTCGGGCAGCCGGATCTCGGCGAAGACCTCGTCGGCACGCTGCCAGGCGCCGGTCAGGCCCTGGAAGACGGGCCCGTAGGCGAAGCCGGAGGCGGTGAGGTGTGCGTAGAGGCCTTCGACGGGGACGGCTTCGGCGCCCTGCGGGGGCCATACGGCCAGGTCGGTGCCGGCGGCGGTGTCGCGCGCGGCGGGGGCGAGGAAGCCGGTGGCGTGCCGGGTCCAGGCGCCCTCGCCCCAGGTGTCGTCGGCGGCGTCCTCGGGCCGGGAGTGCAGGGTCAGGGAGCGGCGGCCGTCGGCGTCGGGGGCGTCGACGGCGAGTTGGATCTGGATGCCGCCGTGCGGGGGCAGGGCCAGGGGTGCCTGGAGGGTGAGTTCGTCGAGGAGTTCGCAGCCGGTGTGTTCGCCGGCCCGCAGGGCGAGTTCCACGAAGGCCGTGCCGGGCAGCAGCACGGTGTCCATGACGGTGTGGTCGGCGAGCCACGGGTGGGTGGCCAGGGAGAGCCGGCCGGTGAACAGGTAGCCGTCGCCGTCGGCGAGGGAGATGGCCGCGCCGAGCAGCGGGTGGTCGGCGGAGCCGATGCCGGCGGCGGCGACGTCGCCCGTCCAGGCGGTGGGCTGCTCGGGCCAGTACAGGCGTCGCTGGAAGGCGTACGTGGGCAGGTCGACTCGGGTGCCCGAGCGGCCGGCGAAGACGGCGGACCAGTCCACGCGGATGCCGTGGACGTGGGCGCGGGCGACGGCGGCGGCGAACGCGGCCGGTTCGGAGCGGTCGGCGCGCAGGGCCGGTACGAACACGGCGTCGGTGGCGCCGTCCTCGTCGCCCAGGCAGTCCTGGGCGAGGGCGGTGAGCACGCCGCCGGGGCCGACCTCGATGAAGGTGGTGACGCCGAGGGCGGCCAGGCCGCGTATCCCGTCGCGGAAGCGGACGGCCTCGCGGACGTGCCGGACCCAGTAGTCGGCGGTGCAGATCTCCTCGGCGGTGACGGAGGCGCCGGTGAGGTTGGAGACGATCGGGATGACGGGCGGCGCGTAGCCGACGGCCTCGGCGGCCTCGCGGAACGCGTCGAGCATGTCGTCCATGAGCGGCGAGTGGAAGGCGTGGCTGACGGTGAGCCGCTTGGTGCGGCGGCCGCGGGCCCGCAGGGTCTCGGCGAGTGCGGTGGCCTCGTGTTCGTCGCCGGAGACGACGACGGAGCGGGGGCCGTTGATCGCTGCGAGGGAGATGCGGGCGGTGAGGAGCGGGGTGACCTCTTCCTCGGTCGCCTCGACGGCGATCATCGCGCCGCCGGCGGGCAGGGCCTGCATGAGTCGGCCGCGGGCGGCGACGAGGGCGGCGGCGTCGGGGAGGGTGAGGACGCCGGCGACGTGGGCGGCGATGAGTTCGCCGATGGAGTGCCCGATGAGGAAGTCGGGGCGCACGCCCCACTGTTCGAGCTGGCGGTGGAGGGCGACCTCGACGGCGAACAGGGCGGCCTGGGTGTGGGCGGTCTCGTCGAGCAGGGCCGCCCCGGCGCTGCCCGGCTCGGCGAACAGCACCTCGTACAGGGGGTGTTCGAGGTGCTGGTCGAGTGCGTCGCGGACCTCGTCGAGGGCCCGGGCGAACTCCGGGTGGGTCGCGTACAGTTCGCGGGCCATGCCGGGGCGTTGGCTGCCCTGGCCGGCGAACAGGAAGGCGGTGTTCCCCTCGCCGACGGCGCCGACGACGCCGGTCGCGGGCTGTTCGCCGGCGGCGAGCGCGTCGAGGTCGGCGAGGAGTCCCTCGCGGTCGGCGGCGAGGAGGACGGCCCGGCGGTCCAGCGCGGAGCGGCTGGTGGCGAGGGAGAGCCCGAGGTCGGTGAGGGCGGTGGGGCCGTCGGC
Organism: Streptomyces sp. NPDC048383; assembly: GCF_040651775.1. Classification (NCBI taxonomy): domain Bacteria; kingdom Bacillati; phylum Actinomycetota; class Actinomycetes; order Kitasatosporales; family Streptomycetaceae; genus Streptomyces; species Streptomyces sp. NPDC048383. The sequence goes on along the minus strand of NZ_JBEZKS010000090.1, from coordinate 9,332 downwards.
GAGCGCGGGGTGGGCGCGCAGGTGGGCGGCGAGCCGGCCGGCCTGGGCGCGCAGCCCGTCGTCGCCGTGGCCGGAGACCAGCAGCGGTACGGGTCCGGTGGCGCCGTCCGTCCCGGTGGGCGCGGGGGCGGCGGGTTCGGCGGGCGGGGCCTGCTCGATGACGGTGTGGGCGTTGGTGCCGCTGACGCCGAACGAGGAGATGCCGGCGCGGCGCGGTTGGCCGGTCTCGGGCCACGGCACGGACCGGTCGAGGAGGTGGACGTCGCCGGTGGCCCAGTCGACGGCGGAGGACGGCGCGTCGATGTGGAGGGACTCGGGCAGGACGCCGTGCCGGATCGCCTCGACCATCTTGATGATGCCCGCGACGCCGGCGGCGGCCTGGGTGTGCCCGATGTTCGATTTGATCGAGCCGAGCCACAGCGGCCGGCCCTCGGGCCGGTTCTGCCCGTAGGTGGCCAGGATGGCCTGGGCTTCGATGGGGTCGCCGAGGGTGGTGCCGGTGCCGTGCGCCTCGACGACGTCGACCTGCGCCGGGGTGAGCCCGGCGTTGGTCAGCGCCTGGCGGATGACGCGCTGCTGGGACGGGCCGTTGGGGGCGGTGAGCCCGTTGGAGGCGCCGTCCTGGTTGACGGCGGTGCCGCGGACCACGGCGAGGACCGGGTGACCGTGGCGGCGGGCGTCGGAGAGCTTCTCGACGAGGAGCATGCCGACGCCCTCGCCCCAGCCGGTGCCGTCGGCGCCGTCGGCGAACGGCTTGCACCGGCCGTCGGGGGCGAGACCGCGCTGCCGGCTGAACTGGACGAAGGCGCGCGGGCTGGACATGACGGTGACGCCACCGGCCAGGGCCAGGGAGCACTCGCCGGACCGCAGGGCCTGCACGGCCAGGTGGAGGGCGACGAGGGAGGACGAGCAGGCGGTGTCGACGGTGACCGCCGGGCCTTCGAGACCGAAGGTGTAGGACAGCCGGCCGGAGACGACGCTGGCGGCGTTTCCGGTGAGCAGGTACTGCTCGACGCCCTGGGGGACCCCGTCGCGCAGCAGGTCGGGGTAGTCCTGGCCGTTGGTGCCGATGAACACGCCGGCCTTGCTGCCGCGCAGGGTCACCGGGTCGATGCCGGCGCGTTCGAAGGTCTCCCAGGACGTTTCGAGCAGCAGGCGCTGCTGCGGGTCCATGCCGAGGGTTTCGCGCGGGCTGATCCCGAAGAACCCGGCGTCGAACTCGCCCACGCCGTCGAGGAATCCGCCCTCGCGGGTGTACGAGGTGCCCCGCTGGTCGGGGTCGGCGTCGTACAGGGACTCGATGTCCCAGCCCCGGTCGTCCGGGAAGTCGGTGATGGCGTCCCGACCTCCGGAGACCAGGTCCCACAGGCCCTCCGGCGACTGGATGCCGCCGGGGAACCTGCAGGCCATGCCGACGATCGCGATCGGCTCCGGCTCCTGGGCCTCGACCTCGCGCAGGCGCTGCCGTGTCTGGTGCAGATCGGCCGTCACCCGCTTCAGGTAGCCGATGATCTTGTCCTGATCCGCAGCCTGATCCGCCATTGGAACCTCACCCATGCTCGTCACAAACCCTCGTGCTGTTACTGCCTGCTGTCCGCTGTGCTAGATACCGAGCTCGTTCTCGATGAAGTCGAAGAGCTCGTCGGCCGTGGCTTCCTGGAGTTTCTCGGCCACGGCCTCGCCGCTCGAATGGGCCTGGGGTTCACCCCATTTCGCCAGCAGGACCTGGAGGCGCGAGGCGATGTCGGCGCGGGTTCCACCGTCCGGGTCGAGGACGGAGAGCGCGGATTCGAGCTTCTCCAGTTCCGCGATGCCGGGCGCGGCGGCCGTGCTGCCGTCCTGGACGATCTCGGCCCGCAGGAACTCGGCGAGGACCGCCGGGGTCGGGTGGTCGAAGACCAGCGTGGCCGGGAGCTTCAGTCCGGTGGCGGCGTTCAGTCGGTTGCGCAGTTCCAGCGCGATCAGGGAGTCGAAGCCGAGCTCCTTGAAGGCCCGACCGGCGCCGACCTCGTCGGTACCGGCGTGCCCGAGAGCGGTCGCCGCGTGGGTGCGAACCAAATCCAGTACGGCCAGGCCCTGTTCGGTCTGCGTCATCACCGACAGTCGACGGCGCAGCACCTCCCCGGGGGCTCCCGTCGCGCCTTCGTCCGCTCCGCCGGCCGGGGTGGCGCGGGCGAGCCGGCGCACCTCGGGCAGGTCGGCGAGGAACGGGCTGGGCCGCACGGCGGTGTAGCCGGGCGTGAACCGCTCCCACTGGATGTCGGCGACGGCGACGGCCGCCTCCCGGTGGTCGAGGGCCTGCTGGAGCGCGCGGATCGCGGAGCGCGGCGCCATGGCGGGCACGCCGCCGCGGTCGAGGCGTTCCCCGATGGCACCGCCGGCGGCCAGTCCGCTGTCGCCCCAACGGCCCCAGGCCACCGAGGTGGCGGGCAGACCGTCGGCCTGCCGCTGCTCGGCGAGGGCGTCGAGGTAGGAGTTGGCGGCGGCGTAGTTGCCCTGCCCGGCGTCGCCGAGGGTGCCGGCGACTCCGGAGAACAGGACGAACGCCGACAGGTCCAGGTCCCGAGTCAGTTCGTGGAGGGTGAGCGCCGCGTCCGCCTTGGGGGCGAGTACGGTCGCGAACCGTTCGGGGGTGAGCCCGTCGATGACGCCGTCGGCGAGGACACCGGCGGTGTGCACGACGGCGGTCAGCGGCCGGCCGGCGGGTACGGCGGCGAGGAGCCCGGCCACGGCGTCCCGGTCGGCCATGTCGCAGGCCGCGAGGGTCACTTCGGCGCCGAGTGCCACGAGTTCGTCCCGCAGTGCGGTCGCGCCGGGCGCTTCGGGGCCGCGCCGGCTGGTGAGCAGCAGGTGCTCGGCGCCGTTCTCGGCGAGCCAGCGGGCGACGTGCGCGCCGAGCGCGCCCGTACCGCCGGTGACCAGGGTCGTACCGCGCGGCTTCCAGGCGGGCGCGACGGGCGCGTCCGCGAGGGGGGCGTGGGCGAGTCGGCGGCCGAAGGGTCCGGCGGCCCGGACGGCCACCTGGTCCTCGGCGCCGTCACCGGCGAGGATCCCGACGAGCCGCTCCAGGGTCCGTACGTCGACCTGCGCGGGCAGGTCGAGGAGACCGCCCCACCGGTCCGGGAACTCCAACGCGACCGTACGACCGAAGCCCCACAGCAGGGCCTGCGCCGGGTCCTGGAGCCGCTCGGACGGGGTCACGGCGACGGCGCCACGGGTCACGCACCACAGGGGCGCGGACACATCGGCGTCACCGAGGGCCTGGACGAGTGCGGCGGTGCCCAGCAGCCCGGCGTGCTCGCGCAACGCGGAGCCGGCGGGAGTCTCGGCGAGGGCAAGGAGGGAGAGCACCCCGGCCGGGGCGTCCGCCCCGTCGCCGACGCCCTTCAGGGTGGCGTTGAGCGCGTCCCGGTCGGCGGCGCTTGCGGCGACGGTGACCGTACGGACCTCCGCGCCGCGCTCGGCGAGCGTACGCAGCACACCGGCGACCGCGTCGTCCCCGCCCGGGCCGGCCGGGGCCTCGGGCACGACGACCAGCCAGACCCCCGAGAGGCGGGTGCTGCCGGCTTCGGCGAGGGGCTTCCAGGTGACGCGGTAGCGCCAGCCGTCGACCGTGGACTGTTCCCGGTTCTCACGGCGCCAGGACGACAGCGCGGGAAGCAGCGAGGTCAGCGGCTGGTCGCCCTCGATGCGCAGCTCGGCGGTGAGCGCGGCGAGGTCCTCACGTTCGACGGCGTCCCAGAACCGGGCGTCGACCGCGCTTTCCGCGGGCAGCGCCTCCGCTTCGACGGGGGCGGCCTCGGGCCAGAAGCGCTGCGCCTGGAAGGCGTAGGTCGGCAGGTCGACGCGCCGGGCGCCCGTGTTCGCGAACACGGCGTCCCAGTCGACGGTCACACCCCGCACGTACGCCTCACCGAGCGACAACCAGAAGCGCTCCAAGTCACCTTCGTTGCGGCGCAGGGAGCCCAGGACGGCGGCCTCGCGGCCCGCGTCCTCCACGGTCTCCTGCATCCCGACGGTCAGGACGGGGTGGGGGCTCGACTCGATGAACACGCCGAAGCCCTGGTTCAGGAGGGTGCGGGTGGCTTCCTCCAGCTCCACGGTCCGCCGCAGGTTGCGGAACCAGTAACCGGCATCCAGCTCGGGGCCGTCGACCCACTCGCCCGTCACGGTCGACAGGAACGGCACCCGCGCGGCCTGCGGAACGATCGGCGCGAGCAACTCGGCCAGCTCATCGCGCAGCAGGTCGACCTGGGCGGAGTGCGAGGCGTAGTCCACCGCGATCCGCTTCGCACGGATGCCGTCGGCCTCGCAAGCGGCCAGGAGTTCTTCCAGGGCCTCGACCTCACCGGAAACCACCACCGAGGACGGGCCGTTGACAGCGGCGACGGAAATCCGCGCCTCGCCCCACGTGGCGATCCGCTCACGGACCTCGACAGCGGACAGGGGCACGGAGACCATGCCACCCAAACCGGCCAGCACCCGACCGATCGCCTGGCTGCGCAAAGCCACCACCCGAGCCGCATCCTCCAGCGACAGGATCCCCGCCACACACGCGGCGGCGATCTCACCCTGCGAATGCCCGATCACCGCACCCGGACGCACACCCGCCGCCCGCCACACCTCGGCCAACGACACCATCACCGAGAAAAGGGCCGGCTGGACCACGTCCACCCGGTCGAGGGAGGGCGCGCCGTCGGCGGCGCGGAGCACGTCCACCAACGACCAGTCGGTGAAGGGCTCCAGCGCCTTCGCACATTCGTCCACCCGGGCTGCAAACACAGGTGAAGCGTCCAACAGCGCTTCCGCCATGCCCACCCATTGCGACCCCTGTCCGGGGAAGACGAAGGCGGTCCTGCCCCCGATGACCGACCCCTGGACGAGCAGGGGTGCGGTGCCTCCGGCGGCCAGGGTGGCCAGGCCCGCGAGGTGGTCCTCCCGGTGCCGGCCGATGAGGACGGCGCGGTGGTCGTGGGCGCTGCGGGTGGTGGCCAAGGAGTGGCCGACATCGCCGCTTCGCAGGTCAGGGCGGGTGGAGAGGTGGTTCAGCAGGCGGTCGGCCTGGGCGTGCAGGGCCTTCTCCGTCCTGGCCGTGAGGGGCCAGGGCAGCGGGGCCGGCCGGTCGGACCCGCCGGCGTCGGGGTGCGTCGCGACCAGTAGGGGGTGGGGGTTCGGCGGGACAGGGGTCCCCTGCTCGTCGGGCCCCGGTTCGGCCGGGGCCTGCTCGATGATGGCATGGGCGTTCGTCCCGCTGAATCCGAACGACGAAACACCCGCGCGCCAGGGCCGGTCACCGTTCTCCGGCCATGCCTGCTGTCGTGTCAGCAAGGAGACCTCGCCCGCGCTCCAGTCCACGTGCGGGGTGGGCTCGGCGATGTGGATGCTCTGCGGCAGTACGCCGTGCTGCATGGACAGCACGACCTTCATCACGCCGGCGACGCCCGCGGCGGCCTGCGCGTGACCGATGTTGGACTTGATGGAGCCGAGCAGCAACGGCCGGCCCTCGGGTCGGTCCTGACCGTAGGTGGCCAGCAGGGCCTGGGCCTCGATCGGGTCGCCGAGGGTGGTGCCCGTGCCGTGCGCCTCCACGACGTCGACCTCCGCGGCGGTCACACCGGCGTTGGCCAGGGCCTGGCGGATGACGCGCTGCTGGGAGGGGCCGTTGGGGGCGGTCAGGCCGTTGGAGGCGCCGTCCTGGTTGATGGCCGTACCGCGGATCACGGCGAGGACCGGGTGGCCGTTGCGCCGTGCGTCCGAGAGCCGTTCGACGAGGAGCATGCCGACGCCCTCGGCGGGGCTGAAGCCGTCGGCGTCCGAGGAGAAGGCCTTGCAGCGGCCGTCGGTGGACAGGCCGCGCTGGCGGCTGAACTCGATGAAGGTGCCGGGTGTGGACATGACGGTCACACCGCCGGCCAGCGCCATGGTGCACTCCCCCGACCGCAGGGCCTGCACCGCGAGGTGCAGGGCGACGAGGGAGGCCGAGCACGCGGTGTCGACGGTGACCGCCGGGCCTTCGAGGCCGAAGGTGTAGGACAACCGGCCGGAGACGACGCTGCCCGCGCTGCCGGTGGCCAGGTGCCCTTCGAGGCCTTCGGAGGCGCCGCGTACGAGGTGGGAGTAGTCGGAGCCGTTGGTCCCGACGAACACCCCGGACTGGCTGCCGCGCAGGGACTCCGGGTCGATGCCGGCCCGTTCGAACGTCTCCCAGGAGGTTTCCAACAGCAGCCGCTGCTGCGGGTCCATGGCGAGGGCCTCGCGCGGGGAGATCCCGAAGAAGCCGGGGTCGAAGGAGGCCGCGTCGGTGAGGAAGCCGCCCTCACGGGTGTAGGAGGTGCCCTGGGCGTTGGGGTCGGGGTCGTACAGCGCCTCGACGTCCCAGCCGCGGTCGACGGGGAACCGGGACAGGGCGTCGCCGCCGGAGGCGAGCAGCTGCCACAGTTCCTCGGGGCTGCGGACGCCGCCAGGGAAGCGGCAGCTCATCGCGACGACGGCGATCGGTTCGGCGTCCGCCCCGGCGGTGGGGCCGTTGGCCGTCGGGGCGGACGTGGCGCCCATGGCGTCCCGGCCGCCGAGTTCGGTCCGCAGGTGCCGGGCCAGGACGGTGGGCGTCGGGTGGTCGAAAACGAGGGTGGGCGGCAGCTTGAGGCCGGCGGCGGCGCCGAGCCGGTTGCGCAGTTCGACGGAGGTCAGGGAGTCGAAGCCGAGTTCCTTGAACGCCCGGCCGGCCTCCACGGCGTCGGGTCCGGCGTAGCCGAGGACCGCGGCGACGGCCGTGCGGACGAGTTCCAGCAGCAGGCGTTCCTGTTCCGCCTCGGGCTGTCCGGCGAGCTGCCGCAGGAGCACGGCGGCGTCTCCGGTGTCCTGCGCCGCGTCCGTGCGGGCGGCTTCCGTCGCCTGTCGCGCCTCGGGCAGGTCGTGCAGCAGGGGGCGGGCGCGGCCGGAGGTGAAGGCGAGGACGAAGCGCTTCCACTCCATGTCGGCGACGGTCAGGGTCGTCTCGTCCCGGTCCAGGGCGTGCTGGAGCGCGCTGACGGCCCGTGCGGGGTCCATCTCGATGACGCCGTGGCGGCGCATCCGGTCGCCGACGGCGCCTTCGGCCATGCCTCCGTCACCCCAGGGGCCCCACGCGATGGACGTGGTGGGCAGGCCTTCGGCCCGCCGGTGCTCGGCGAACGCGTCGAGGAACGCGTTGCCCGGCGCGTAGTTGCCCTGGCCGGGGGCGCCGAAGGTGGCGGCGAAGGAGGAGAAGAGGACGAACGCCGACAGGTCGAGGTCACGGGTCAGCTCGTGCAGGTTCCGCGTCGCGTCGACCTTGACCCGCAGGACGCGTTCGATCTGGCCGGGGGTGAGCGCCTCGATGACCCCGTCGTCCAGGACGGCCGCCGTGTGCACGACGGCGGTGAGCGGCCGGTCGGCGGGTACGGAAGCCAGGAGGGCGGCGAGTTCCTCGCGGTCGCCGACGTCGCAGGCGGCGAGCGTGACGTCCGCGCCGAGCGCGATCAGCTCCGCGCGCAGCTCGGCGGCGCCGGGCGCGTCCGGACCACGACGACTGGTAAGGACCAGGTGCTCCCCACCGTTCGAGGCCAGCCAGCGGGCGACGTGCGCGCCGAGCGCGCCCGTCCCCCCGGTGACCAGCGTCGTACCGGCCGGACGCCACTCGCGCACGACCGGCGACTCGGCGAGGCGGGCCCGCACGAGACGCCGTACGAACACCCCGGAAGCCCGCACGGCCACCTGGTCCTCCGCGCCGTCGCCGGCGAGGATCCCGACCAACCGGCCCAAGGTCCGGTCATCGGCCTCCGACGGCAGGTCGACCAGGCCGCCCCAGCGCTCGCCGTGCTCCAGCGCCACCACCCGGCCGAGGCCCCAGACGGGGGCTTGCGCGGGGTCGGTGGCCTGCTCGGAGCGGGCGACGGAGACCGCGTCCCGGGTGGCGCACCACAGCGGGGCGGTCACCTCGGCGTCGCCGAGGGCCTGGACGAGGGCGAGCGTGTCGATCACGCCCGGGGCCGCGTCGGTCCCGGCGGAGGTCAGCAGCGACAGCACACCGGCCGCCGCAGGGCCGTCGGTGAGCGCAGCCCGGATCCGCCCGGCCAGCTCGGCCCGGGCGTCGTCGGTGCGGGGTACGGCGACCTGCCGTACGTCGGCGCCGTGCTCCGCGAGGACGCGCAGGACGGCGTCCGCCGGCGAGGCGCCCGCCGGGTCCTCGGGGACCGCGACGAGCCAGGTACCGGAGAGCCGGGGAGCGGAGGTGGGCTCGGGGGCCGGCTTCCAGGTGATCCGGTAGCGCCAGCCGTCGACCGTGGACCGCTCCTGGCTCTGGCGCCGCCAGGAGGACAGTGCGGGAAGCAGCGCGGTGAGCGCCTCGTCGGCGTCGATGTCCAGCTCGGCGGTGAGGGCCGCCACGTCGTGGGCGTCGACGGCTTCCCAGAACCGGGCGTCGGCGGCGCCGGTCGGGTGAACGGCGGCTTCGGGCTCCGCGGCGGTGCCGCTTTCGAGCCAGAAGTGCTCCTGCTGGAAGGCGTAGGTCGGCAGGTCCACGCGCCGGGCACCCGTACCGGCGAACACGGTGTCCCAGTCGACGGTCACACCCCGCACGTACGCCTCTCCGAGCGACAACCAGAAGCGTTCCAACCCGCCCTCGTTGCGGCGCAACGACCCGAGGACGGCCGCCTCACGGCCCGCGCCCTCCACGGTCTCCTGCATCCCGACGGTCAGGACGGGGTGGGGGCTCGACTCGATGAACACGCCGAAACCCTGATCGAGGAGGGTACGGGTGACCTGCTCCAGCTCGACCGTCTGGCGGAGGTTGCGGAACCAGTAACCGGCGTCCAGCTCGGGACCGTTGACCCACTCGCCCGTCACGGTCGACAGGAGGGGCACCTGCGCGGGCTGCGCAACGATCGGAGCGAGCAACTCGCCCAGTTCGTCCTTCAGGAGGTCGACCTGGGCGGAGTGCGAGGCGTAGTCCACCGCGATCCGCTTCGCCCGAATGCCGTCGGCCTCGCAGGCGGCCAGGAGTTCTTCCAGGGCCTCGACCTCACCGGAAACGACCACCGAGGAAGGCCCGTTGACAGCGGCGACGGAAATCCGCGCCTCGCCCCACCTGGCGATCCGCTCACGCACCTCGACAGCGGACAGCGGCACGGAGACCATGCCACCCAAACCGGCCAGCACCCGACCGATCGCCTGGCTGCGCAAAGCCACCACCCGGGCCGCATCCTCCAGCGACAGGATCCCCGCCACACACGCGGCGGCGATCTCACCCTGCGAATGCCCGATCACCGCACCCGGACGCACACCCGCCGCCCGCCACACCTCGGCCAACGACA
>NZ_JBEZKS010000089.1:0-21641 GCF_040651775.1 Streptomyces sp. NPDC048383 | reverse complement strand
AGAGGTACCGGCCTTCGAGTTCGATTTCTCCCACATCGGCAAGGACTGGAGCGACGGCCCCTCAGGCATGGACGACGCTGAGCAGCAGCGCCGCACGTCGATCCTCCTCGGTCTGATTCCCGGCATCGGTGATGCCAAGGGCGTCATCGAGGCGGTCACGGCCAAGGACGCGTTGAACGACCGTGCCTGCTTCAGGCCAGCAAAGACAACCACGGTCATCACGGCCAGGGCTGCGGTGTGCGAGGGAGACGAAATCCCTCTCAACCGCAGCGGGGCCATCCGATCAGCTTGCTGACGCCAGCACATTGTAGGATCCACAGGGTGGCAAAACTGATCAAGACCCGTGCGACCCAGCCTGACGATCGCTCGGGCCAGCCCACCCGCCACCAGGTCATTGGCCGGATCGCTGATCACCTTACGGCCCGGGACCCCGGGCATCCGCTTCGGGTCGCGGTGGACGGTATCACCGCCGCAGGGAAGACGACCCTGGCCCGCGCGCTGGCATCTGCGGTCGCCGGTCGCGGCCGACCCGCGATTCACCTGTCCATGGACGGGTTCCACCACCCGCGCGCCCACCGCCACCGGCAGGGTCGCGACTCAGCAGTCGGCTACTACCAGGACGCCTACGACTTTCCAGCGTTCGCACGGACAGTACTCACACCGATGGGCCCCGGCGGCGACCGCCGCTACTGCGGTCGCATCATCGACCTGGCCAGCGACCAGCAGATCGACGAACCCCCAGTCACCGCGCCGGCCGAAGCGGTGCTGATCGTGGACGGCAGCTTCCTCCAGCGCAGCGAACTGGCCCACCTGTGGGATGAGGTCGTGTTCGCCGACACCAGCTTCCTCGTCGCCCGGCGGCGCGGCACTACGCGGGACGCCGCGCTCTTCGGCGGACTTGAACAGGCCGAGAACGCCTTCGACAACCGCTACCACGCAGCCTGTCGGCAGTACCTGGCCGAGGCCGACCCGGCCACGCGAGCAAGCATCGTCATCGGCAACGACGACGTCGACCACCCTGAACTACGCCGCATCGGCGACCTCCGACAGCCCGAGTAGCCTGCGCGGGCGTCCAGCCAACTGATCCTCGAACCGAGGTCCCCGTGATCGGAAAGACAACGGCTTCTTAAAGAGCGTTTTATCCCTAAAGTTGTGTTTGGTTGCGGTTTGGGCAGCGGAGTGGGCTGGGACTACTGAGGCCGGGGTCGTTTTCCGTGATGGGAGAGACGGCTGACGCCATAGCCGGGCACGTTTCCGCCCGTTCGCTCCTGTCTGATCCCAAGGCACCCCGCTCACCCCTGTTTGCGCCCTGTCGCGGGGTGTCGGCCGACGGAACTATCGAAACATGTCTCGACAGCGGCGGTATCCGAGTGACCTGTCCGATGCCGATACTTCGCCGCCTGGCAGAAGGACGGCGTATTCGACCAGCTCAACGGCCTGCTCCGCCGCCTGGTGCCGGGACGCCGAGCCGAGCGCGTGCGTGCTGGACGCACATAGCGTCAAGACCTCAGCCAACGTCCCGGCCGCCGGCCAGGGCATCGACGCGGGCAAGAAAATCGCAGGACGCAAGCGCCACATCGGCGTCGACACCCTCGGCCTCCTCCTCGCCGTCTGGGTCACCGCGGCCGGCGTCTCCGACAACGCCGGCGGCATCCACTTGCTCTCACACATCGCCAAAGCCCACCCCACGATCACCAAGGCCTGGGCCGACACCGGCTATCGAACCAAGGCCATCGACCACGGCGCCACCCTCGGCATCGATGTTGAGGTCACCCGCCGCGACCCGGGCCAGAAAGGCTTCAAGGTCATCCCGCGCCGCTGGGTCGTCGAGCGCACCTTCGGCTGGCTCATGAACCACCGCCGCCTCGCCCGCGACTACGAAACCCACCCACACCGCTCCGAAGCGATGATCCGCCTCGCGATGATCGACCTCATGAGCCGCAGGCTCACACGAGAGTCGACTCCGAACTGGCGCGACGCCTGAAACACCGTGAACCGCAAATCCACCAGGTCAAAAAGCCCTGTCAGGCGGCTGGGTTCTGGGCAGGGCACCCGCTCCCGTAGTCGTTCGCGTAGATCGGGTTACCCTCCCTGTCGCTGAGGTGGAAGCAGTGGCCGTTGGCCCACACGGTGACCGAATCGGGCCGATGCTCGACCTCGAACGGCTCGTCACCATACGACGTCCCACCCCAAGTGCCGTCTCCCGCAGGCGAGTGGGTGACAACGATGCAGGTCCCCTTCGCCAGGATCCGGTGGATGTCCGCCCAGGGCTCCACGGTCAGCTCCAGCAGCTCCTCCCCATCGTTGCTGACCACCAGCCGCGCCGTTCTCACCGAGAACACTCCAGGACCCCCACTCGACCTTGCGCCATCACGCGCTCCACTGCGCCAGATGCAGGCGCACGCAGCACGATCCTCATACGGGTGACCACCCGATCAAACGTCACGCCCGAGTTACCAAACAACCCTGCCGGGACGAAACGCTCTTTAAGAAGACCCTCGAAGGGCAGGACCCCACGCAGCGCCTGAAGACGACAATCCCCGCGCGAAGGCGGCGGCCTCGTGAGGCTGGGCGACGCGTCCGCACGTGTTGCTCTGACGTCCTGAAGGTCAGCCGAGAACGGTGGCCCAGTGGGCCAGGGTCGAGGGAAGTTCGTTGGCATCGACCCATGCCCGGAATAGTTGGTCGCCCTTCTTCTCCGGGGTGCCGGTGTATGCGGCGACGATCACGCGATCGTGCATCAGCGCTTCGTCCCTGCATCCGTACTCTTCCGCCCACACAATGACGTAGCCCTGGCGGTACGTCAGCGGCCCTATCTCGTAGACGTCTTTGACTTCGAGGGTCCCAGGGTTTCCGTTTACGTTCATGACCCCGGAGCCTACGCCCGGCGAACTCCGGAGGACAGAGTGCGGGATCCGTTCCAGCGAGGGAGCGGAAGTGAGCGAGCGAAGCTCGGCGCGAGTGCGCTGGTCCATCCGCATGCCTCAGCAGGCGGCCTCGTGATCGGCGAGCCAGAAGCGAGTGAGCCGCCTGATCCGCAGGCACCTCTAGGGCGATACGGCGAGCCCGATAATCCTCTACGACCGGCCACCGGGCCGTAGCAGGTCCGCGTACACCCGGACCCGGACGCCCGCCTGGCCCGGTACACGCCGAAGACGCCCCGGTCCCGACGTCGCGACCGATCGAGCAGGGGTGGATAGATGCCGGGGTGGCGTACGTACTGGGTGCCGCAGGGCCGTCACATGGAGGCGGGATGGATTCCCGCGCAGGAGTGCCCACGTTCCCGCCCCTGCGAGTCGCCGCTGACCTGACCGCCCCCGATCACCGATGGGGGCCGCCGGACCGACTGTGTTGCGTCATCTGGAGCGGCACATCTCGTCGGTAACCCAGGCTGCGGGCCTCCCACAACCTCTGTGTCACACCTCAGTGGCAGACTGCGGCACGACGAAGTTTCGGAAGGGCAGGGCGTCGCGGCAGGGGTCACCCGTCGAATGCACTGCTCGGGGGTGGCTGGTGCCACGGGGGAGATGTTCGACTGTGATCTTCGACAGTCTTGATGTGTCGTACGGCGAGATGTGGGGTTCCTATCGGGGAATGACCCATCGGAGCCCGATGTCACGCGCGCTCGCGGCACGCAAGCATGCGGCCGGGAAAGATTACGCGGTTCTGCTGTCCGCGCGGGAGCAACCGCTGGCACTGGTCGAATACTGGCCGGGGCGGATGTGGCGTGTGTATCTGTTCGACGACAGGTCTTGGCGCATGCAGATGATCGACCTCAAGCCGCACGGCACGGGGATGTTGCTGGCTCAGCAGAACATCCGATGGCAGTTTCCCAACGATCAGGCGCACTTGTACGGGAAGTGGGATGTTCAAGAGACCACCACCGTCTCAGCCGACGGACAGATCGAGGTGAAGTCCGAGTTCGCCGGACCGCGAAGCGGATCGCCGGAGCCATCGCACGATCGAGCATCAGGCCCGTCGAGCGTCCCCGGACGGCGGTTCGCGACGCCCGTAGAGGACTTCCTCTGTCCCGCACCGGAATTCGGCGACTGGCAGGTGTTCGCGCCCTTCCTCGCCCAGCAGGGCCACGAGCCCGCCACGACCGTAGTCCTGCGCGACGTCTCGGTGGACGAAGGGTCGGGACCGATGCGCGCCACTGGAATCGAGCAACTGTTCAGCCCGGGTGCGTGCGACACGCGGGAGGGGCCGGCCGTCGTCGAGCACATTGACGCCGGCATGCTGCGGATCACCTCAGGGCAGCTGGCGGTCTCGGACCCCGGCTGGATCAGCAACCCGCGGACCGTCGCAGTGCCGCTAGGCGAGTTCCCGGTCACACTGTCGCTTTTGCGCACGACACGGGGGGCTGATGTCGCCGCGGCCAGGGTGACGTTCCTGGATATCCCTCCCCAAGAGTGGGAAATGACCCTCCGGCCTGACGAGGACCTGGGGTTGCTCGGCGAGGGCCAGTTCTACGGGGTTGGCGTGGATACCGGCACAGCGGCTTTCATGGATGCGACGCGGACCGTGACCGAAGACCAGCTGGACGAAGACATTTTCATACCCCTCGACAGCGACAGCCAATTCAGCGTCGAATTGCCCGGCGCAGAGCCCGAGCCGAACCTCATCGCCTTCCGTGCCGGCCAAGGCGACGGGGCCTACCCCGTCTGGACCGGCCGCACCGCAGACGGACAGGTTAGTTGCGTCGTCGTCGACTTCCAGCTCCATTCCGCCGACGGAGCAGAGTAAGGACCACCGGCGCGGGCCGCACTGACCGAGACTGGATCCACGACGAACCTCCGCAGTACGCACGGCGAAGGCTCGTACCAGTTACCTCCCGAGCCAGGAGCGCAATCGGTAGGAGCGGCCGGTCAGCTGGGCGGACTACTTCAGTTCAACACGCTGAACTTGACAGAGAAGTCGCCGCGGGCGACCAGTCCGTCACCCCGGCCGCCGTCATCGAGCAGAACATCCTTCTGGAGCCTGTCCGAGCTGCTCGACGGGGATGGTCAGGACGACGTCGGCGACCTCCAGGCGGTGGCCGCCAGCCCGGTGGTGGTGGTCGACGTGCCCGGCCTGGTCGCCGAGCAACTGGGACCGACGGACTCCGACACCTGACCGCGCCCGGCGCCACCGCCCTGACCGCGCCCCGCCCCGGCAGAGGAGTCCGGGGCGCGGCGCACCCGGGTGCCGGTCCGAACGTGGAGGGAACGCCCGTCCGTCCGTGGTCGGCAGGGTTGTTCACTCCTTCAGCCCGACTGGATCCGTGACCGTGTCGGAATGACCATGACATGAGTCTTCGCCTGCTGGTCCCCGCCGTGTGCGCCGTGCTCGTGGGAGCGGCCACGAGCACGCCCGCCGTCGCGTCGTCTCCGGCCTCGCCGACCCTGCTGAAGCCGCCGGCCCCACTCACCGACCTGGTGGAGGCCTGCGTCCGCTACGGGGAGCGCGAGCATCCGGAGCGGGACTGGACCTGCGTGGGCGGGACGTTCACCCTCCTCGCCGCGCGCTCCGACGGATCTCTGGAGCCCGCGGAGGTCCGTACGGTCGCGGAGGTCCGTACCGTCGCGGACCCCCGCGCGGTTTCCTCCGACGGGAACGGCGTACGGTCGGGCGCCGTTCGCCCCGTGGAACGGACCGTGGAACGGACCGTGGAACGGACCGCGGAACGGACCGCGGAACGGACCGCGGAAAGGGTCGACGACCACCACGCGAACAGCACCGAGACGGTGGTCGCCTTCCTGGACCGGAAGAAGTACACGATCTCCTTCAACTTCAAGATCGGCCTGCACCACCACTCGGGCAGAGTGGACATGCGGTGGTCGTCGGCGTACCCGGTCTCGCTCACCTACAACCTGCGGATCCGCCGCGACGTCGCCCAGTGGCCGGACGACACCGTGTACGGGTACGAGGACCAGCTTTACGGAAGCTCCGCCCCGACGAAGTCGTACACCCGCACCGAGGGGCAGAACGGCAACGGGCACAACCGCCTGCCCTACGACGGCAAGCGCTACTTCTGGGACGCCTGGAACCTCCACCTGAGAATCGACGGCACCGCCGTGTCCACGGCGGGATCGGTCCAGAGCGACCGGGCCACCTGCTACAAAACAACGACGTGCAAGTTCAAGAAGGGCGACACCTGAGCCCGGGACGGACGGGACGGAACCATGGACCACGACACGCTGCTCCGGTTGATGCTCGCGACCGATCCACCACAAGCGGTCTGCGGGTTCCGCACGGTCTTCGCGAACGGCGAGATCGGCGAGACGGGAACCCTGCGGTACCTGGCGACCGACCGGTGGATCCTGGACGTCGACCACGGCGGGCGGACCGTCAGCACCCCGCGCGGCTCCCGCCACATCGCACCGGACGGTACGGTGCGCGCCGGCCTTCCCTGCACGCCCTCGTTCACGTCTCCCGTGGCTCTGCTGCTGCCCCGCCATCGGGGCATCGACGGCGGCCACGGCCACGACTGGGCCCCAGATCCCAGGGTGCCGGTCACCGAGGCGGCCGACGGCACGCTGCACATGACGTTCCGGCACACCGAGAACACCGGCTACCGGGCCGAGGCGACCGTCCACCCCACCCTCCACTGCGTCCTCGCCCTGCGGAGCCCAGCATGGACCGCGGAACTCCTCGACCTCCGTAGCTCCCTGAACCCGCGCGAACTCGACGAGATGAACCAGGCCTTCGACGAGGTCTGAGCCACGTTCCGGTCACGGGCGGGGGAGAAGGACCGAAGGCCGGTTGTGATCCGGATGGCGGCCCCCTGCTCGACCCTCCCGCGGCGCCGGTCTTGGGCGCGCCGCGCGGGCGCGAACATGACCTGGCGCTTAGGCCTGGGGCGCCGTGCGGCAGCGGCGAGCACGACGGGCGGGGACGGACCGCAGCTGCCGATCGGCACCCGGTCGCACCGCCAGCAGTACTCGAGTACATCCCCACGGGTGCGGGAGCGGGACGGCCGGCTTTCGCTAGCGGCCGGTCGAGCCAGTACATCCCCACGGGTGCGGGGAGCAGGCTTGCTGAGCTGCGATTCTATGGAGAGTGAGGCTTGGTTTCACCCACTTTCACTGAAACGGGCATTTCTGGATGAATACCCCCTTCTTGCCGCCCAGGGATGGTGGTCGCTCTCGACAGCGAGCGCGACAAGTCCGGGCGGCGTCCCCCGAGTCTGCCCAACCGTGACGTCACCGCGCAGGGCGCCCAAGTGCCGAGGCGGCGGGACCGCGATGTCCGCGTACCGCTTGCCAAGAGCGCGAGCCGTCAGCGTGAGCCGTCAGTGAGGCCGGCCCCCGCACTCACGGGTTGATCGATCCCACCTGGGTGATCACCCAGCGGGACGCCGTCTCCTTGCTGTCCCGGAAGACGACCTCTTCCCCGACTGCTCCGTTCGCGTGCAGCCACTCTTGGCTCTTGACATGCACGATGGACTTCGGGCTGCCGGAGGTGGTGTTCCACATCTGGTAGTCGCCGTCGTTGCACAAGCCCGTGTAGACGTCCGCGCCGTTCCCGTCGAGGCAGTGCTTGTAGTGGGGGTTTCGGAAGACGCCGTTGATGACGGTCCACACCTGGCTCGCCCTGCGGTCACAGTTGCCGAGGACCACGTTTCCCTTGTTAGACGCGATGTTCGCCACCTGCAGGCAGGAGTTGCTGCTGTTTGCGTTCCTCACCTGATAGATCGGCACCGGCGCCGCCGCCTGCGCCGACGCAGGGGCGCCGGCCAGCAGCGTCGATCCCATGGCCAGCGCCGCCCCGGCGCCGGCGAGACGCGCGAAATTCTTCTTGTCTTCCATGTCTTATCCCCTTGAGTTCGGCGTATCGGTTGTTCTGGTCCCGGGTTGCCTCGAGACGTCCACAACCTCTCGCACGCCGTCCTCACGCCGTCCCCACCACGTCACCACCGGCCGGTGGGTGGGCGTTGCCGCGAACCCTGTGCTTTGCTCTTCTTACTGGTGGCAACGGGGAGAGGCCGGGAGGATGGACTTTCGCATTCTCGGTGCGCTGGATGTCCGGACAGGCTGTGAGCGGGTGCCGGTGCCCGGGGCGCGTCGCCAGCGACTGCTGGCAACACTGCTGTTGGCGCCCAACATCGTGGTGTCGCTCTCCAAGCTCATCGAGATGACCTGGGATGACGAGCCACCCCCCACCGCCACCAAACAGCTGCGGAACTCCGTCTCGGCGCTGCGGGAATGCCTGGGTGACAGCGACCGGCGGCTCATCCTCACCGAGGAGCCCGGCTACCGCATCCGCGTCGACACCGCCCGGCTCGACTCGCTCCGCTTCGCCGCCGGGGTGGCCGAGAGCCGCCGCCACGCCGCCGAAGGGAGACTCGAGCGGGCGGTCCAGCTGATCCGGCCGGCGCTGGGCCTGTGGCGTGGCCCCGCACTCGACGGGCTGGGCACGGCGGCCCTGGCCAGATCCGCCGCGCGGCTGGACGAGCAGCGGCTCAGCGCGCTGGAGCAGTGCGCCAGATGGCGGCTGGAACTCGGCGAGCACCACGAGGTCGTCGACGATCTGGCGGATCTCGTGCACGACCATCCACTGCACGAGGGCCTGCACACCCAGCTGATGGCGGCGCTCGACCACTGTGGCCGACGCGCGGACGCGCTGGGTGTCTTCCACCGCCTCAGAACCCGCCTCGCCGAGGAACTGGGGGTCGGCCCCGGACCCCGCACCCAGCGGCTGCACGAGCGGATCCTGCGCGGTGAATCCGGAGCCCGCCGGGTCGACCGGGTACGGCGGGACGATCCCGGCGGGGCGACCGGAGCCCTGCCCGCCCCGAGGCCGCCTCAGCCCGCCACGCCACCGGTGCCCCGTCAACTGCCCCAGGCGATCCGCGACTTCACCGGCCGTGCCGACCACCTGGCGGCGCTCGACGCGCTGTTACCGCCCGCCGGCGGTCAGGCCGTGGTGATCTCCGCCCTCGACGGTTCAGGCGGCGTGGGCAAGACGACCCTCGCGGTGCACTGGGCCCACCGCGTCCAGGACCGCTTCCCGGACGGCACACTGCACACCAACTTGCACGGTTACGGGCCCGGCAGGCCCGCGACCCCGGACGAGGTCCTCGACGACTTCCTGGTCGCTCTCGGCGTACATCCGGCGGCGGTGCCGGCCGGGACCGGCGCCCGCTCGGGACTGTTTCGCACGGTGGCGACGGGGCGACGCATGCTGATCGTGCTGGACAACGCCAACAGCGCGGAGCAGGTCCGGCCGCTGCTGCCGGGAGCGCCCGGGTGCATGGTGCTGGTGACCAGCCGCGACAACCTGACCGGGCTGGTGGTCACCGAAGCCGCGTACCGGATCACCCTCGACGTGCTGTCTCCGGACGAGGCCTCGTCCCTGGTCGTGGGCATCATCGGCCCCGCTCGCGCCCAGGCCGAGCCGGCCGCGGTGGAGAGCCTCATCCGGCTGTGCGCGCGATTGCCGCTCGCGCTGCGGATCGCCGCCGGGCGTGCCGCCGCGTACGAACATGTCGCCGTCGCCGACATCGCCGACGAGCTTGCCGACGAGGACTCCAAACTCGACGCACTGAGCTGGGGCCAGGATCCCTACGCCGCGGTCCGCAACGTACTCCAGTGGTCCTACGCACAGCTGCCGGCAGCGCAGGCGAGCCTGTTCCGGCGCCTCGGCCTGCATCCCGGCCCGGACATCTCCACACCCGCCGCCGCGGCCCTCGCACGCCTGCCCCCACACACGACACGGCGACTGCTGCGGGCGCTGGCAGACGCGCACCTCATCGAACCGGTCGCGCACGACCGATACCGCTTTCACGATCTACTGCGCGCCTACGCCGGCGAACTGGCCGGTGCGCACGACTCCAAGGCCGAACGGGGACACGCTCTCGACGCGATGCTCACGTGGTACGCCCACACCGCGTACACCGCCGACCGCCTGCTCTACCCCACCTGCACCCGTGTGGTGACGAACCCCACCGAGTCAGCCCATCCACACCTCCTGGCCGGCCGTGACGACGCCTGGGCGTGGTTCACCGCGGAACGGGCCAACCTCGTCGCCGCCCTGCACCACGCTGTCGACACCGCCATGGACCGGTACGCGCTCCACCTCGTCGACGCTCTCGGCTTCCTGGTACTCATGGGCGGCTGGCAGGAGCGCGTCGAGACCGCCACAGCGGCCCTGCACGCGGCGCGGCGCTCCGGCCGGATCGATCACGAAGCCAACGTCCTGCTCGCTCGTGGGGAGGCATTGGCACACCTCCAGCATCCGGACGCGGAGCGGGATCTCATCCGCGCCTGCGCCCTGGCCAAGGACGTCGGCAACAACCACATCCAGATCGCCGCCCGCACCGAACTCGGCCAACTGCTGCGCCGACAGACCCGCCTTGTCGAGGCACTGCGCCACTTCGACGAGGCGCTCGCGCTCAGCCGGGGCTTCGACACCGGGCGATGGGAAGCGGTGGCAGAAGGCAACATCGCCGCACTCCACGCTGACCTCGGCAACCCCCGCCTCACCATCGAGCACGGCATCCGAAGCGCTCGACTGCGCCGTCGGCTCGGCGACAGGGACGGTGAGGCATGCGCGCTCTCGGCCATCGCCAGTGGCATGCAGGGCATCGGCGACCATGACAGGGCTGTCGTCCTGTGCCGGCGCGCCGTCGACCTCGGTCGCAGGTCCATCGGCAGCCACGACGAGACACTGGCCTGGCCCTTGGCGGTCCTCGCCACGTCATTGGACGCCCTCGGGCGCAGAGACGAGGCCCTCGCCTGTCGGCGAGAGGCCGCCGCCATCTACACCGATCGAGGCCTGGACGCCGAGGCCGACGCGATGCGGCAGCACATCCGACGCATCCGTACGGCAGATCCCGGGCCCTCCGGACCGCAACCCGTCGCCCACGCCCTGGCGGAAGCGATCGAGCGCGGGACGCGGCGATGAGCGCCCCGAGGCCACGCCTACTGCCATGGACAGCCGACCCCTGCCCCTTTAGAACTCCTAACGAAATGATCTTCGAGGTGATTGGATCACTACGGGACCGATGATCCGGGGGTGCGGGGTGGCTCGTCCGAAGCCGTGGGAAGTCGATGACGAGTTGTGGGCAGTGGTAGAGCCGCTGCTGCCCAAGGTCGAGCGCCGGACCCGGCATCCAGGGCGCAAGCGGCATCCGGACCGGCTCGTGTTCCAGGGCATCCTGTTCGTGCTGAACACTGGGATCTCCTGGGAGCACCTGCCGCAGGAACTCGGCTTCGGGTCGGGGATGACTTGCTGGCGGCGCCTGGCCGAGTGGACCGAGGCCGGCGTGTGGTCCCGGCTGCACGAGGTTCTCCTCGCCAAGCTCCGCAGCGCGAACGCCCTGGACTTCTCCCGGGCGGCCGTCGACGGCTCCCACATCCGCGCGTTAAAGGGGGACCCAAGACCGGACGAAGCCCCGTTGACCGGGGCAGGACGGGCAGCAAGCACCACCTGATCACCGATGCCACCGGCATCCCGCTCGCCGCCACCCTCACCGGCGGCAACCGTAACGACGTCACGCAGCTGATCCCACTGCTCCAGGCGGTGCCGCCGGTGAGGGGCAAACGCGGCCGACCCCGGCGCCGCCCGGATGCGGTCCTCGCGGACCGCGGCTACGACCACGACAAGTACCGCCGTCTGGTCTGGGACCTCGGGGTGAAACCACTGATCGCCCGCCGTGGCACCGAACACGGCTCCGGTCTGGGCACCCAGCGCTGGGTCGTGGAACGCGCCTTCGCTCACCTGCACTGGTTCCGCCGCCTACGGATCCGCTGGGAGATACGCGACGACATCCACGAAGCATTCCTCACCCTGGGATGTGCACTCATCTGCTGGAGGCGCCTCACCCCACGACAGCAAACAACCCCTGTACCGCATGGACCATGAACTGAAGAGGCTGGTCAATGCACGCGTTCACCGCACTCTGCTGGGAACAGAACAGCGCCGGGCAGCAGTTCGGCTGGATTCCATCCCGTCACCCGCAGCCACGCCTCAACAGAGCCGTCCACGGGTGGGTATTCCAGGGCAACCGCGTCCAGCACAGTGATCTCGCCGCCGACGTGTAGCTCCGCTGCGTGCACGCCGCTCGGGAAACAGCCTGCCAGAGACCCGAAGGCTGCCGTGTCATTGCTGTCGGCGACGCACTCTCGGATCTCGAAACGCCAGTGCTCGGCCGCGCCAGCAAGCAGTGCCCTGCCCCGTTTACCCAGTCCAGCAAGGAGAACTGAGCGAACTCGCAACTGGTGGGCGATGGCGCAGCAGATCGGGACTGCTACGCCGTAGGACGTCGTCACCCGCGTGTACTCGCCGTGGGGATACGACGACAGGGCCTCATCGACCAGCCCCAACGCGGCGTCCCGTGCCACCGGGTGACCCTGCTGTGCGATGTCCAGGAGCAGAGGAGTCGCAACCGCGGCCGCCGGAAACACCGCGGCACTGTGGCCGTGGACGATTCCGCCGCCGCCGAGCAACGAGCTGGCCTCAGCCGCCTCCGCCAGGTTCGCTGCATCCGCCAGCGCGCGCAGACCGCGGGCGGCACGAGCAGGTTCATACCAGTCGGGATGGCCCGGTATGGCACCCCAGTCCACTTCGTTAATCGCATCCAACACGACAGCATTCTCGCACCTGGCTACTACCCGCGGCCCCAGGGCCGGACGAGGCCACGTGGGTCATTCCGTTAGGAGTTCTTAGGGGCTGGGCTGCTATCTGCGGGGCCACTCGGCGCACGTCGTCGGCGTGATACCACATCCTGCCGGCATAGCCCGTAGTGGTCATCCAGCTCTCCGAACGGGTCCGCACCCCATGGGCCAGCGCATTCACATACACCGAGCGAGTACCCACGCCCGGCCACAAGCAGCTCACCTGGCGCTCCGTCAGCCAGCCGTCTCCCTCGTCCGCCATATGCCGCCCTTCCCCCAGCAGCCGGTGGCGCCTCATCGTGAACTGTCCCATAGCCAGGCGCAGTTCGTCCCTCCATCGCTCCTCGGGGTTTCGGACGCGGCGATCCGCTTCCCGGGCTCCGAACGCCTGGCGCGAGCGGGTGTGGCCCTCGCTATCGAGAACGGGCGCCGCGCCTCAGGCGGTCCAGATCGCAGACGTATGGCACCTCTGGAACACCCTCGCCAAAGCCGTCGAGAGGACCGTCACCAGCCACTACGCCTGCATCCGCGCCAGCCACGAAGCGGCCAGGCAATCTGACGAGGAGGTTACCGTCGCACCACCGGACGGAACACTCGACGTCCGCGGCCGGCCCCGCCGGATCGTCGGACGGATCCGCGAACGACACCGCCGCGTCCACGAACTCCTCGCCCAAGGCCGATCCCTCCGCGGGATCAGCCGGGACCTCGACCTGGACTACTACGCCGTCCGCCGATACGCCCAAACCACGGACGTCGACACGTTGTTGGTCAAGGTCACCCAGCGCCGCACCCTGCTGGACGACTACAAGCCATACCTCTACGAACGCTTCACCCAAGGCTGCCGCAACGCCAGCCAGCTCTTCCGAGAAGTCCGTGACCAGGGTTTTCGTGGCGAACGCACCGGCGTCAACCGATACATCCGCCAGCTGATGCAGGGCATCGAGACCGCACCTCCCACACCTGCCCTGCCCAAACCACGGCGGGCACTTCGCGGGGTGATGACGCACCCCGACCGGCTCCGGCCACACGAAGTCCTCGGCCTCAAAGCTGTCCGGGCCGCCTGCCCCGAACTCGACACAGCCGTCGAGCACGTCCAAGCCTTCGCCACCCTCATGCACGACCAACGCGGGCAAAACGTCTTCGACTGGATCGAGCAGGTCCACGACAGCGACCTGCCATCGCTACAGCAGTTCGCCCGCGGACTCCTCCACGACCAAGACGCCGTCGTCGCCGGCCTCTCCTCAACCTGGAGCTCAGGACAAGTCGAAGGCCAGGTCACCAGAGTCAAACTGATCAAGCGAGCCGGATACGGCCGAGCCAAACTCGACCTCCTCCGGATCCGTATCCTCCTCAGAAGCTAGCCCTTCAGAGTGATGGGATCAGGTGAAATCTCCGCCCACCTCGGCACTTCCGATGTCGATGCAACCCATGCCAACACCTGCTCCAGGACGTCATCAACTTCGTGCGGGCCTCCGGGGCGAATGTGCGCCTGCCACACCGCATCGGTCACGTCCCCCATCGCCAGAACGGTGGCCCAGCCCTGCTCATGAACGGCAAAATTGGCCCAGCGATCCCCAGCCTCCGCCGTCACCCTCGCTGCCGCGGTTGGCTTACGTCCTGGCCTATCAGGAAGTGCATCAGCGGGCCGAAGCCACAGCATGACGTCGATACCCCGGGTCTGGCAGTCGACGTTGTTCTCGGCGAACCACGTCCTGAGCCACTGAGGCAGTCCACTCATCTTGCCCCCTCACCTCGGCCAACGGCTGACGCTCCATCCTCGCAGCACTCACCACAGCGGTCACAAGATCAGCGACAGAGTCCGTTCATCCGTACCTGCCTGAGCACTTCCACGTGTACGCCGACACGGGACTCGCGGATGGAGCGATCCCGGCCTGCCGCGCTCGTTGGCGAACCACTGCGCGATGCCTTCGAGGGGACCGGTGACGGGCCGGTCCGCGAAGGTGCGGCTGTTACGGGGCCTTGCACCCGTTCGGCGCAGGGGCCGCTGATGGCAGCGGGGCCGATAGCCGGTGGGCTGAGGTACTGCGGTCCATGAGCCTCCTGGGCGTGTATCGGAGCTGTAGCGGTCGGGGGTCAACGTGGTCTTGACGCATGCCGTATACAGGCGAGAGTTACAGAAATGTCTGCATTGGGTAACGTCGGACGTTTTCATGGGTTTCGGGTGTGGTTCGGGTCCAGTGTGTGGCTCCTCGGCAGGACGCCGGGACCTGTTCGAAGTCCGCCCGGCTTGCATGAGTCCGGGCCGGACTGTCTGTTGAAGGAGCCTTCCGTATGTCTGCTTCTCTCGTCACCCGCCGCACCCTCGCCGGACTCCTGGCCGCCGGAGCGCTGATCGGTGCCGCGGCGGTGCCGGCCGCCGCCGACGACCACCGGCGCGACCAGCGCGGCCCGCATTCCTCCATCGTCATCGGTGACGTCGAGAACGCCGCCCGCGGGCGCGACAACCGCGCCCTGAACAGCGAGTGGGTCGAGGTGAAGAACACCGGCCGCCACAGCGTGGAGCTGCGCGGCTTCACCCTCACCGACAAGCAGGGCAACCGCTACCGCTTCAACAACCTCCGCCTGCAGGGCCGCTCCAGCGTCAAGGTCCACACCGGCCAGGGCCGCGACACCCACCGCGACGTCTACCAGGACCGCCGCCACCAGATCTGGGACGAGCGCGACACCGCCACCCTCCGAGACAACCGCGGCAACGTCATCGACACCGAGTCCTGGGGCCGCCGCGGCCACCACCACGGCCACTGACACCCACTAGGCAGCCACACCCGCAAAGCGTGTGACCTGCCGGCTACCGCACGGACCGGCGTGTCACGGCAAACCAGCCGCGGCACGCCACACCTATACAGGCCCCACGGCGCCCAACCTCGCCACACGGGCTTCGGATACAGCGCCCGGACCCGGGCGCGGGGGAGTGCCGCAGCGGCTGGGCCTGCTCATCGGCAACGCCAACGCGCTGGCCATGAACCGCACCCCCCAGGCCGCCGCTTCAACGTGCAGTTCTCGGCAGGGTGGGGCACCTGCGGGCCGCTGGAACACCACTGCATGCGGCCGGTGGTGGTCATGGAGTTCGAGGGAGATTCCGCAAGTCGACGCCGGCAAGTACCGGCACCCGGTCCCAGGCCCTTGAGCACTACCGGCCCGCCGTCCTGCACTGGCTCACCGTCGGCTGCGGGCTCGAAGGACGCCCGGACCCCGACCTGTACCTCCAGCCCACCCCCATGACGCTGCAGAACTGGGCCATCGACTACGCGACCGCAGCCCGATCACGCGACGCCGCCTGCGGAGCCGTTCGCTCCTTCTACCGCTGGGCGGAGACCCCGAGGGCCGACGGCGGACCGGGCCTCGTGCCGCCCGGCACCGCGCGGTCCTCCAGTTCCGGCGCGGCGGGAACTTCTCAGCCGGCCTGCCCGGCCGTGATCTCCTCACCCCCGACCAGTGCCGCTGGCTCGCCCAGGCCGCCGACCGCTGCCCCGGCACCTGTCCTACGAAGTGGGCGGACAAGTTCACCGACGCGGGGTGGGGTTCAGCCGAGATACACGCCAAAGGGGCAATGAGGTAATCTTGGTGTGACTCAATGCGTGGTCAGCGCAGTGATGCCGCAGAAACGCGGACGCCTCGCCCCGGCGGCCGGAGTGGTCCGCCGCAGGTCGCGAAGGACACGGGCGGGGCTCCGTCGTAGTGGATCCGGTACTACTGCGGCAGTGCGAACGCCTCTCCGCGATCGAGCACCCGGGTCAATGTGCTTCTGCTATGCGCACTCGAGGTGAGGGAAATGTGGGTGCCCGGCGCGGCCAAACCTGGCGCCAGGCTGTTGGCCTGGGTCATGCCCCCGGATCCTCCGTCACGGGCAGGCACTCGGCGAGCAGGTCAACGACGTCGCGCCAGGCTCGCTTCGCGTGCTGTGCGTGGTAGCCCACGCCGGGGACCGTGGGGTGGTCGACCGGCGGGTGGTGGAAGGCGTGCAGGGCGCCGCCGTAGACCGTGAGGCGCCAGTCGACGCCCGCGGCCTGCATCTCGGCGGTGAACGCGTTCCGTTGCGCGGGCGGCATGATCGGGTCTTCCGACCCGACCCCGGCCCACACCGGGAAGCGGATGCGCGCTGCCTCTCCCGGGCGGCCCGTGGTGGTCGCGTTGACCGTCCCGATCGCGCGCAGGTTGACGCCGTCGCGCCCGAGTTCCAGCCCGATGGCACCCCCGGTGCCGTAGCCGACGGCGGCGATCCGGTCGGGGTCGGTCCGCGGTTCGGTGCGCAGCACGTCGAGTGCCGCATGGCCGATGCCCCGCATCCGGTCGGGGTCGGCGAGCAGCGGCAGGCAACGGGCCAACATCTCCTGGGGGTCGCCCAAATAGCGCCCGCCGTGAAGGTCGAAGGCCAGCGCCACGTATCCCAGCTCGGCGAGAGCATCGGCCCGGCGGCGCTCGACGTCGCTGAGTCCCATGCCCTCCGGTCCGAGCAGCACCGCGGGCCGGCGGTCGACACCGGCCGGGAGCGCGAGGTGCCCGATCATCGTCAAACCGTCCGCCGGGTACTCGACCGTACGTGTCGTGATCGTCGTCATGAGGCGGGACTGTAGTGATCGTCGGGCCCGGTTCGGTCGCTGTTCTGCCGCCGGCAGAACAGCGCGCGGTCCCTCATGTCCCTCGTGTCCCTCGTGTCCCTCTGGAATACGGGGGCCGAGCGCTCAGGGATTCAAGATCATCCCATCGGCCCCCTGGGCGCGCGCGTGGCCGTACCTCGGTCACACCCCGAGCTCGCACGTCGAAGTCCTCGTATGGCGTCGGCTGCCCGTACTGGTCGGCGTCACGGGTTTCTCGTTACTCCACAGCGCGGCCGATGAGTTTGTGGCGCCCGCCCGGTCCAAGCTCGTGACACCCCAGGAAAGGACACCGCCATGTCGGAGCTTCTCGTCGACTTCATCACCTCCCTCGACGGCCACGCATCGGGAGAGGGATGGCCCGGGTTCTGGGGCCTCGAGGGCCCGGAGTACCTCGCATGGCTCGGCGAGCAGCCCGAGGCCACCTACCTGATGGGAGCGAACACCTACCGCCTGATGTCGGGCTTCGCTGCGGGCGAGGTCCCGAATGGCCAGGATGAGTTCAGGCCTGAAGAAGAAGCGTCCGTCGACGAGCTCACGCAGGCGTCCAAGGTGGTGTTCTCCTCCTCGCTCGATGAGCCACTGACGTGGGCCAACTCCACGCTCGTCCGCGACGACGCTGTCGAGGCGGTCCGCGCCATGAAGTCGAGTGGCTCGGGGCCCCTCAGCACGATCGGCAGCCTCAGCCTGTGCCGGTCCCTGCTACGAGCCGGACTCGTCGACCGCTTCCGCGTCGTGATGTTCCCGGTGATCACCGGGGCCACGGGCGAGGAACGCATCTACGACGGCTATCCGGACGTTGCCCTTGAGATGATCGAGCACCGCACCTTCGACGGCCGCATCCAGCTGGTCGAGTACAAGCCCCGCGTGCTCGACCACCCGCCGCTCGGCGTTCCTGCGTGACGTCGCCCCGCCGGCGCCGGTCCGGACGCCGCCGCCAGGCCGGCGCCTGCGGGTGCGGAGCAAGACCTGATGCGGGCCGGCCCGCTCCCACGCGAACCTTCAGGGCAATCCCCTGCTGAGCTCCACGGGAACGGCCTGCGCGACGTCGAAGGGACCGGCCCGCTTCTACCCCGGCCATGTGCTGAGCGCCCACTTGGCCCGCCTGGGCAGGTACGGCGCTCACCTCTCAGGGGGCGTGCGGCCCCGCCGGCTAGGTCGGAGGGCCAAGGTCTCCCGTGATGAGTGTTTGGGTGATCTTGGGTCGGTCCCAGAGGCCCAGGATCTCGTTCGCGATGGCTACAACGGGCAGGTGGTTCTCGTCCCGCACCTTGATGGCTGCCGCCTTGAGGGTGCGCGGGACGGCTCCGGCGTCCAGGAGGACGCGCCATTCCTGGGCGCCGATTTCCAGGAACTCCAGACCGGTGAGCTCAGCTACCTCCAGGGGGTCGGCCAGTGTGCCGGGCATGGCGGTCAGAGTGCGCAGGCGGGGCAGTCCGACGACAGGCGCGAGGCTGAAGGGTGTGCCGTGCCAGGCTCTGATGGACAGGACTTCCAGGGCGGGATGGGCGGCAGCCTGGATGGTCTCAAGACATCCGGTGCCGACTTCGACCGCGGCGGGAAGCTTGTCTCCGCGGCGGCCACGGACTTCTTCCCGCAGCCGGCCCAGGACGAAATCGGTGAGGGAATCGGCCACCAGGTCGGCACCGAGGCTCTGCTCGTGGTCGACCAGGATGATCTGCCCGTAGTGGCCGGCGGCGCCGGGGGTCAGGTCGACGGCGAATTCGTCGCCGCCGTTGCTTCCGAAGCCGATCCAGCCGGGCGAGCCGGCCAGGCCCTGTACCGCGGCATCGGGCCCGGTGCTGACCGCGTGCCTGGCGCCGTGATCCCAGCCGGGGTGACGCACTTCCGCGTCGATGCTGTACAGGTGCCCGAGGCCGGAGAGCTCGCAGCCGACCGCGTCGCTGGCGCGGTTCGCCTCCTCGAAATCGCCGTTGTCGTCGTCGCCGTACACCCGTGTCACCCTGTACAGCACCTTGAGCTCTTCGGGCAACGTGACACCAAGGCGCGCTTCCGCGGCGGCGATCTCCTCCTCCGTCGCTCCGACGGCGCCGGGCAAACGCTCGCGCAGCGTCCGCTCCAGCAGTTCCGGATCCGCCGTTGGCGCCGGCACGGCTCCGGGCACCGGATCGGGGTGGCGAAGCCAGGGCTCGGCAAAGGAGCCCTCGGCCAGGACCAGCACCCCCAGGTCCGGGTACCCGAATGCCGGCTCCACGACCGGGCTCGGCCAGACCAGGCTGAGCGTGGTCCGACCGTCCGGCTGGGTTTCCGCGCTGAACGCGATCTCCTGAACTCCGCCGCGCGCGAGCGCTCGCTGTATGTCCTCCACCGCGGTCCGCGATGTCGGCGACATGGATCCCCGGTACGCGAGGCTCGTGCCGTACTGGCTGATGCGCCCTGCGACCCGCGCCGGACGGGCGGCACGCCGATCCGTGTCGTCGGCCAGCATGAGCCGGAGCACGGGTTCCCACGTTGCGAAGTCGGATACCGATGACAATTGGGGTCTCTGATCAAGCATGCGCAGACCGTATGCGGAGCCAATGACAACCGGGGCGCCGGGCAGTTGCTCAAAACGCCTCAGGTGAGAGGCGGCGACTACCCGACGGCCAACATCAACGCTCACGCCAGCCGAATACGACGCTCATGGTCCGGGACGAATGGTGCCGGGCGCGGCCTGGTTCGGATGGCGAGGCTGCCGACGAGGCCCGGCAGGTCAGGGTGCTGTGGGGTCCGGGCAGGCGGTGAGGAGTACCCGGGCGCGGTTTCGGAGGGCTTCGTCCTGTCGGATGACGCGATCTTCGACTCCCGAGCGGACCACCCGGGCGTCGCCGTCGGAGAGAGCGGCAAGGCGGCGCGCGTGGTCGCCGGTCAATGCGTCGGGGCCGAGTGCTTCCAGGGCATCGCAGGCACCCTCCGGATCGGCGTCCTGTTCGGCGGAGCGTAGGGGATGGCCCGTCCGGCCAGATGCGCGCTCAGTTCTCGGTGGAGCTGGTCCATGCCGTCCCGTACGGTCGGTCCGTGATGATCAAAACGGGCGACCCCCGCCGTCTCGGTGTCCCTTCCTCCGAGGCACGGTTGCACTTCGATACGGAACTGCAGAAGCTCGGCGGCGGGCCGCGGCGCCGCTTGCTCATGGTCGATGACGAGCCTGCCTTCGAGCTCAGCTTCTACTGCGGAACGTGCCCGCTCCTGTTCCGCCGGCTGGAGACCGCCCGGGAGAAGCTGTCGCTGGAGCTCATGCAGGAACGGCTCGCCGGCGAGCTGGCCGAACCGGACGACGGCGGCGTGATCGATGCGTTCGGTGCGTTGCTGCCGGAGGGCGAGTACCTGCCGCTGCTCCTGGAGGTGCAACCCCGGCTGGTCATCCCCGGCAAGGAGGGCGACTACTTCAGCGGCGAACAGGTCACGACGTGGGGAATCGATCAGTTCTGGGGCCTCCCCGAGTACCCGCACACCCCGTACTACCGGACCTTCGAGACCGCAGTCGATGAGGACGCCCACCTCTACGAGTTCGTCGTTCCCATGGTGCCCCCGACCTGGAACGAGCGGAAGCGCGTCGAGGAGTACGTCGCGCTCATGGAGCGGGAAACGGTCCCCACGGCGGTGGCGATCTCCACTCTGGACGTGTGCCGGCCCGCCATCGACCAGGGCGACGACTACTTCGTGCACTGGGGCCTGACCCACTTCCTCCTCGACGGCCATCACAAACTGGAGGCCGCCGCCGCGGCCGGCCGGCCGGTGCGGCTCCTCTCGCTGCTGACCTTGGGTGAAAGCCTGGCCGGAGCCGAAGCCGCCGCCCGACTGCCTGCCTTGCGCGCGCAACCCCGCTCGACCCGAGCGACCGGATAGTCGGCCCGAGACAACCGCTTGTCGAGGGC
This sequence comes from Streptomyces sp. NPDC048383, assembly GCF_040651775.1. Lineage (NCBI taxonomy): Bacteria > Bacillati > Actinomycetota > Actinomycetes > Kitasatosporales > Streptomycetaceae > Streptomyces > Streptomyces sp. NPDC048383. Next base: position 548 of record NZ_JBEZKS010000089.1, on the reverse strand, counting down.
TATGGCGCGGTCAGCACCCACCACTGGCGCAACGTGCGGAGAGTACGCAGGAAGACGTTCGGACCCCGGCAGACGGGGCGGGCGTAGCGCCTGACGGGGTCGCCGTTCGGGAAGACCAGGTCCTCGCGGCCCACGACGACAGCCTCGTGGTCCGTCAGCAGGATGTGGTGCAGGCCATTCCACCGGGGAGCGGTGGAGTCGCCCCGCTCGCTGCCTCCGAGCAGGAACAGGCGGTCCCCACGGATCGCGAGGCCGAACGGGTCCGAGACCGGAAGGGCGCGGATGCGGAGTGTCCCGCTGCGCCCCATTTCGGCGAGTGGCGCGTGGGGCCAGTACATGGCGTGGACCGCGGAGTCGGAGACGTTGATGGTGTTGACCTCCGCGATGTGGTGGTAGGGCTTCGGGGGACGCGGGGACCATGCGGCGTTGCCCCTGTCGTCCCAGCGGACCAGGCCGCCCGCGCTGACGCGATCACCGCTGTAGATCCCCTCGTCGCCGTAACCGGTCCAGAAGCCGGACCTGCGGTCCGCGACCAGGTGCAAGAGGTG
>NZ_JBEZKS010000088.1:0-24745 GCF_040651775.1 Streptomyces sp. NPDC048383 | reverse complement strand
CACGCCGAGGTCCGTGTGTAGTTCCCGGAAGATGTTGTCCAGGCTGGGCGGAACCGGCTGGACGTCGGGCGCCACCGAGACCGGCGTGAGCCCGCACGGGAGCGCGGGCCGGGAATCCGGCGGGAGCCGGCAGCGGGTGTGGGCGGTCAGCGACGCGGCGCGGCGAAGGCGCTGCAGACGCGCAGCAGGTCGATGTGGAGGCGCCGGGTCAGCCACCAGCGCCGCAGGGTGCGTGCCCCCGCGCCGGGTGTGCCGGTCGTCTCCACCGCTCGCATGTCACCTGCTCCTCGGGGCCCGGGCATAACCTGCCCGTGGCGGGCGCTGACGGCAATGGCCGTCCCCCGCAGTCTCCTGGCGTCGTGCGGGAACCGTCAAGAAGGCGGACACCGCCACCGGACTCCGACGGAAGGATCCCCGCACCCCATGCCGACCGACAACTCCCCCTCCCCGCTGGACAATCCGGTCTGGGCGGCCCTGACCGGAACGCACCGCCCCTTCGCCCAGTTCGCCGGGTCCGACCCCGACGACCCCGCCGCCGGCGGCGGACTGGCCGCCCGCTACCTCCCCGACGCGAACCCGTTCTCGGCGCTCGCGGACCCGGACGACCCCCGTTCCTGGGCGGCGCTGGCCGAGTTGGCCGGTCCCGGCGAGGTCGTGTGGCTGACCGGGCTGCCGACCCCGCCGCCGGGCTGGGAGACCGTCGCGTCGATACCGGGCGTACAGATGGACGGCCGGGCGGTGCCCGCCGAGTCCGCGCCCGAGGCGGTGCGGCTCGGGCCGGCCGACGTCCCCGAGATGCTGGAGCTGGTCCGGCTGACCGAGCCGGGGCCGTTCCTGCCGCGCACCGTGGAGCTGGGCGCCTACTTCGGGATCCGGCACGAGGGCCGGCTCGTGGCCATGGCGGGCGAACGCATGCGGCCGCCCGGTTGGGCGGAGATCAGCGCGGTGTGCACGCACCCCGAGCACCGCGGCAGGGGCCTGGCGGGGCGCCTGGTCCGGGCGGTCGCGGCCGTCGTACGGGAACGCGGGGACAACCCCTTCCTGCACGCGGCCGCGGCGAACACCGGGGCCGTGCGGTTGTACCGGTCGATGGGCTTCGTCCTGCGCCGCGAGCCGGTCTTCGTCGGGCTGCGCACGCCGGACTCCCCCGCCCCCCCGGGATCCGGAAACGAAGCCTTAACACGGCCTTCATTGAGTGCCGTGACGCCCTGGCATAGCGTCGACGGGACGGGAGCGTGGGCGGCGGACGAGCGGCCGGGGCGGTGAACACCCAGCGGATCAGAGGCCGTTCCTTCGCCCGCCCCGCTCCCGTACTCCCCTCGCCCGATACGGCCCGACCCGTACGCGGGTCCAGGGCGGCGCCGGCGGACGTCAGGGTTCGGCGCCGGCCGGCTCGATTGTCCGGCGTCCCCCGGGAGCGGGTTTCAGTGGGTTCCGAGTGGTCACACGCGGAAGGACAACCCACGGAAAGGAAACCCCGCCATGAACGACGTCCAGCAGTTGCCCGGATCCACGCACCACAACTGGGACTGGCAGTCCCGCGCCGCCTGTCGGGAGCTGGGGTCCGCCCCGTTCTTCCATCCGGCGGGCGAGCGCGGCGAGGAGCGCGAAGTGCGGGACGAGGCCGCGAAGCGGATCTGCGGCACCTGCCCGGTACGGGCCGCCTGCCTGGAGCACGCGCTGCAGACCCGCGAACCGTTCGGCGTGTGGGGCGGCCTGACGGAGGAGGAGCGCCGCGCCCTGCTCGGCCGCCCCGCCCGCCCCTCCCTCGTGTGAGCCTGTGAACCGTGTGAGTCACGCGAGCCCTGTAAGCCGTGTGACCTCGGTGAGCCGTGTCACCCCTGTTGGCTATATGAGCCCTGTGAGCCGTGTGACCCCTGTGATGTGTGCGAGCCACGCGACCCGCGCGACCTACGGATGCGCCCGGTCCCAGGCGCGGGCGAACAGCTCGTGCACCGGCACCGGCGGCAACAACCGCAGCAGCGGGGCGTGCAGGTCCTTCAGCGCGGCCGAGGCCCGGTGGTCCGCCAGTTTGGCGGTCTCCAGCGGAAGGTGCGGGGCCTTGAGATCCGTCCACCGCCCCGGCAGGAACACCGTACGGCCCGCTCGGGCCCGCTTGGCCGTCTCCACCGCCCCCGTCGCCACCAGCTCCGCCTGCGCGGCCTTGTGTCGGGCGGCCGTCCAGCTGTTCCAGCGGCGGACGTTGCGGTCGGTGGGACGGGCGAGAGCGAGCAACTGGAGATACAGGGCCGCGGCGTCCGCGCCGGTCCCGAGGGTCCGCGCCGCCCGCGCGACCAGATCGGGAGCGCTCAGCACCGGATCGTTCTCGTAGCCGCCCGGCGGTACGGGCGTGGTGGCGGCCCGGTCGGCGAGCCTGCCGAGTCCGTCGAGCAGCCCGTGCAGCGCCCGCAGGTCCGTCAGCAGCCAGGACCGGTCCACGCCGGCCGCCAGCCGTTCCGCCCGTTCCAGTCGCTGCGGTGACGTGAGGGCCAGGGGCCGGACGAAGGTGCTTCCGGCGGGTACGGCGACCACGAACAGCCCGTCGTCGACGGCCGTGGAGACCTCGCTGACGTGCTCGCCCAGCGGGTGCGGGCACGGCAGCACCGGGCCGCGGTACGGGGTGAACAGCGGGTCGGCGGCGGCCGTCCGGGCCAGGTCGGTGAAGCTGCCCAGGGGGACGAGCGCGTCGGGGCCGTCGAGGTGGGTGCGCAGCCGCTCGTACAGGGCGAGCGCGCCCTTGGCGGCCGGGTCGGCGACGGGGCGTTCCGTCAGGGCCCAGGTGATGACGGAGGCGGCCGTGCGGTGGGCGGGTTCGCGGGGCTCCACTTCCCTGCCGGCCGTCCCGTCGGGGCCGGCGTGGTGCAGGCCGAGGCCGCCGACGCGGGTGCCGACGAGGACGTATCCGGCCTCGCCGAAGGGCTCGGCGGCGGGGGCCCGGCCGGCGGGCAGGCTGCGGGCCCAGCCGTCGCCGAGGCCCAGCTCCGCGTCCAGCGCGGCGGCGAGCTCCTCGTCGGCGTGTTCCTCGGCGCCGAGCAGCTCGATCCAGGCGGCGGCCATCCGGGCGGCCGCCGCGACGACCCCCTGCGGTTCCCACAGCTCGGCGGGGTCGCCGGGCACGCCGGCCGCGAGGACCGTGCGCCGCCCGGTGTCGCCGAGCCGGCGGCACAGGGCGTCGTACTGCTCGATCAGGGGCTTCTTGAGCTTGTACGGGGCTCCGCCGAGCAGGGTCAGGTGGGGGCCGTGGTCCTCGCGGCCCGGGAACCCGGCGAGGACGAGGGTCGCGACGGCCGCCCGTACGCCGGTCGGGCGGGCGAAGGCGTCCGCCGCGGCGGGCGGGACCCGGAGCGGACCGCGGCCGGCGAGGAGTTCCAGGAAGCGGGGCAGGCGGCCACCGTCGTCCTCGGTGACGGTGGAGGTCCGGCAATCCTCGGCGCCCTCGGGCGCCGGATCGGTGGCGCGCTGGAGGAACCGGGCCGTCCCGTTGCGGACGGCTCCGGAGGCCAGGGTGTGCCCGGCGGCGCGGTGGGCGGCCAGGGCGGCCGGGGCGGCCCGGCCGGTGCGCCAGGCGCCGCCCGCCTCGGCGAAGGGCTGGCCGCTCCAGGTCGCCAGCAGGGCGGCGAGGGCCTCCCGTTCTTCGGCCGGGGTCGTGTCGACGGCGGCCCGCCACGCGACGGCTCCGATGCCGCCGACCAGGACCTCCCAGTCGTCGGGGTCGGCGGGCCGGGCGAGGGCGCGGGTGTCGTCGTCGATCTCCCCGCGCAGGTGGCGGCCGTCGGCGGCGACCGCGGTGAGCAGCGCGGGCTGCGGCTGCGGCGCGGGTCCCTGGTAGCGGCGGTGCTCGGCGAGCAGTCCGTACAGGGCGGGCGTCAGGACGGTGTCGGGGATCTCGGCGGACAGCGTGACGGCGGGTTCGGCGCGCATCACGGCGACGCGCCGGGCCAGTTCGCGGCGGCGGCGCAGGACGTCGGCGGCGAGTCGGGCGGCGCGGGCCACGCCTTCGGCGACGCGGGGTTCGAGGCGGCCGGGCAGGGCGGGCGCCGGCTCGTCGCGCAGGGCCGCGTCGAGCAGGGCCCGTACGGCGGTGTCCTCGACGGCGCGCAGGGTCTTGGAGGAGGCTTCGTCGCGCGGGGTGAGGAAGTGCCAGAAGGCGGGCGGCGGGACGGGGCCGGCCGCGTCGCCGAAGCCGGGGGTGCGGCGCCGGTCGGAGCCGGGGAAGCCCTGGACCTGCCACAGCAGCGAGTTGTCCTCGGCGGCGTGCACGCGGACGGTTTCCTGGCCGACGAGCACGGCGTCCTCCCCGGCCTCGGGCATCCGGACGATCGCCCAGGGCCGCAGGCCGAAGCGGGCGGTGCGGTAGTGCGCGCTCCGGCCGTCGACGCCTTCGAGGACGAACTCCCGGGGTGACGGGCCCGGGTGGGGGGTGCGGTTGAGGACGCGGAAGCCGACGAGGGCGCCGTCCTGGCCGAGGGGCGAGGCGGGGGCGTCCGGGGGCAGGGCGGCGAGGGTCTGGAGGTCGCCGAAGAGTTCGGTGCCGGGCGGCGGGGCGGTCGCGGTGTGGAAGGCGGGCGGGACGCGGTCGGCGGTCCGGGCGCCGGTGGCGGGGTCGAGGCGGGCCCAGCCGTTCCAGCCCTTGAAGGTGTCCGAGCCCCAGAAGCGCCGGCCGTCGCTCATCAGGACGTCGGCGGAGCCGATGCCGCTGCGGTCGCCGGGGCGCAGGACGCGGGTCCCGTCGTGGCGGCCGGCGCCGTCGGGGGTGGCGAAGTGGTAGCCGAGGCCGCCCTGGATCATGCCGCCGTAGCGGCGCAGGCCGAGCTTGTCCTCGGGTTCGAAGACCTCGTCGGGGCGCTCGACCCAGCAGGCGTGCTCGCCGAAGTCGCCCCGGGGGGTGGTGCTCCAGGCGAGGAGGAACTCTCCGCCCACGTGGTGCACGGTGTGCGAGGTCGCGTCGTCGGGGAGGCGGAAGGCGCAGCGGTGGCGGGCGCCGGCGTGGTCGACGGTGACGGCCCGGTCGGGCCCGTAAACGGTGAGCAGGGGCCAGGTACTGGTGACTCCGGTGACCCGGTCGGGCCCGCCGAGTTCCCGGACGGCGTCCTCCAGGGCGGGCCAGCCCCATTCCTCGGGGAGTCCGGCCCGCAGCGCGCGGGCGAGGGGGCCGGTCAGGTCCAGGGCGGCGAGGGCTTCGTCGATGCCGTCGAGGGCGCGGGCGGTGGGCCGGTCGAGCAGGGTGCGCAGTTCGTCCACGGCTTCGTCGGCGGCCGCGAGGCCGCCGCCGCGCAGGGCCGTGAGCAGGGTCTCGACGCGGCCGTGGACCTCGGCGGCGATGCCGGGGTTGTGCGGGAGCCGGGTGATGGCGCTACCGGCGGTGCGCAGGGCGGCGTGGACGGTGCCTTCCAGGCGGGGGCCGAAGACCGGGTCGGCGGCGAGGGCCTTGAGGTCGCGCCGCGGGGCCCGGGGGCCCGCCGCCGGGCCGGGGTCGCGGAACACCAGCTCGACGGCGGCGCCGGGGTCCTCCACGGGAAGCCCCTCGGCGAGGCAGGCGTCCAGCAGTTCGGCGTCCAGGCCGGGCCACCGGTAGCGGTCCTCGTGGAGGCGCAGGGGGATGGCGGCGGCGCGCAGCCGGGGGGCGAAGCGGGTCAGCAGCTCGAACAGTTCGGGGGGCATGGGCTGCCTCATGACGCCTCCGCCGCCGGCGGGGCGGTGGGAGTAGCGGCGGGTGAACCGCCCGAACCAGGCGGCGAACCCGCCCTCGGGGGTGACGCGTCCGGCGGTGGCGGCGTCGGCGGCGCCGCAGGCGAGCAGGAGCCGCAGCCAGCCGGAGGCGTCGCCGCGGGTCTCGGGGAACAGGTCGAGGAGCCGGGCGTTGACCTCGTCGGTCGGGGGGTGCGCGGCGAGCAGGTCCCGGGCGGCGTCGAGGAGCCGGTCGGGGACGTCCTTGCCGCGGGTGGCGCCGAGGACGAGGCCGAGCACCCGGGCCTCCTCGGCGGGGTCCGCTCCGGCGCCGCGGGCGGAGAGCCGGACGCGGCGGGCCAGGTCCGCGGGGAGCGCGGCGGGCGAGGCGGCCCAGGCGGTGAGGACGCGTACGTACTCCTCGTGCGCGGCGGGGCCGTCCAGGGTGGCGGCGAGCCAGGCCTGGTGGCCGCTGAGCTCGGTGGCGGGCAGGGCGCCGGCGCGGGCGAAGAGGAGCAGGTTGGCGCGGTGGTGGTCGGGGTCGACGGGGAGCCCGTGGGTGCGCTCGGCGGTGCGGGCCGAGGCGTAGGCGCGGGCGGCTGAGCGCGTATGCCAGTCGATGAGCCGGTGGCCGATGGTGTCCCAGAACCACGGCAGGTGGGCGGGGTCCAGGTCCCGCACGCGCCGTTCCAGGCCGTCCAGGAAGCGGCCGGGCTTCTCGTGGGCGACGTGGAAGCCGCCGAGTGCCTCGTCGAGCAGCGCGACGGCCGCGGCCCGGGCCGCCGGGTCGTGCGCACGGACCCAGTCGGTGTAGAGGACCGAGGTGCGCGGAAGGGCCGGCAGCGGGATCTGGATCTTCATGCGGTCGATCCTGACACGGCCCGGTGACAGGCCCCCGGCCCGAGGGGGCGGGGCCGCCGGCGGCGGATCAGGCCGGGGCGCCCGAGGTGAAGCGGCGCAGCAGCGGGGAGAGGACGAGGACGGACTTGGTGCGTTCCACGAAGGGTTCGCCCGCGATGCGCTCCAGGACGCGCTCGAAGTGCCTCATGTCGGAGGCGAAGACCTGGACGAGGGCGTCCGCGTCGCCGGTGACGGTCGACGCGGACACCACCTCGGGATACCGCGCCAACCCCCGCCGGATGTCGTCCGGCGAGGTGTTGTGGCGACAGTAGATCTCGATGAAGCCCTCGGTCTCCCAGCCCATCGCGGCGGGGTCCACGCGGACCGTGAAGCCGGTGATGGCTCCTTCGGCCCGCAGCCGGTCCACGCGGCGTTTCACGGCGGGGGCGGAGAGTCCGACCTCGGAGCCGATGTCCGCGTAGGAACGGCGGGCGTCCTCGGCGAGGGCGTGCACGATGCGTTCGTCGAGATCGTTCAGTCGCACTGCGGGTGGATCACTTCTCTGCTGTGGCCAGTCGGGAGCGGCGGATGCCGTACAGGAAGTAGACCACGAGGCCCACGGCCATCCAGCCACCGAAGACGACCCACGTCGGGGTGTCCAGGCTGAACATCATGTAGCCGCAGGTGAGCAGGCCGAGGATGGGGGTGACGGGGAACAGCGCCACCTTGAACGTGCGCGGCATGTCGGGGCGGGTGAAGCGCAGGATGACGACGGCGACGTTGACGAGGCCGAAGGCGAAGAGCGTGCCGATGCTGGTGGCGTCGGCGAGCTTGCCCAGTGGGATGAAGGCGGCCAGCGTCCCGCAGAACAGGGAGACGATCACCACGTTGGCGCGGGGGGCGCCGGTCTTCGGGTGGATCTTCGCGAAGGCCTTGGGGACGAGGCCGTCGCGGGACATCGCGAAGAGGATGCGGGTCTGGCCGTAGAGCACGGCGAAGACGACGGAGGCGATGGCCACGACGGCGCCGGCGGCGAGGACGACACCCCAGAAGGTGTGGCCGGAGACGTCGGTCATGATCTGGGCGAGCGCGGCCTCGGTGCCCTTGAAGTCCTGCCAGGGCATGGCGCCGACGGCGACGAAGGCGACGAGGACGTAGAGCACGGTGACGATCAGCAGCGAGAGCATGATCGCGCGGGGCAGGTCGCGCTTGGGGTTCTTGGCCTCTTCACCGGCGGTGGAGGCGGCGTCGAAGCCGATGTACGAGAAGAACAGCGTGGCCGCGCCGGCGCTGATGCCGGTGATGCCGAGCGGGGCGAGGGGGGCGTAGTTGCCGGCCTTGATGCCCAGGAAGCCGATGCCGATGAAGAGCAGCAGGGTGACGATCTTCACCGCGACCATGATCGTGTTGATCCGGGCGCTCTCCTTGGCGCCGCGCATCAGGAAGACCATGGCGAGCAGGACCACGACCAGCGCGGGCAGGTTGATGAACCCGCCCTCACCGAGGGGCGCCGAGACCGCCTCGGGGATGGTGACGCCTATCGTGCCGTCGAGGAGTTCGTTGAGGTACTCGCCCCAGCCGACGGCGACCGCCGCGACGGACACGCCGTACTCCAGGATCAGGCACCAGCCGCAGACCCAGGCGACGAGCTCGCCCATGGTGGCGTACGAGTACGAGTACGAGGACCCGGAGACCGGCACCGATCCGGCCAGCTCCGCGTAGGACAGGGCGGAGAAGAGCGCGGTCAGGCCCGCGATGACGAAGGAGATCGTCACGGCCGGGCCGGCCTTGGGCGCGGCGCTGCCGAGGACGACGAAGATGCCGGTGCCCAGGGTGGCGCCGATGCTGATCATCGTCAGCTGCCACATGGTGAGGGAGCGGCGCAGCGAGCCGCCCTCGCCCTGACCGCTCTCGGCGACCAGCTGCTCGACCGGCTTGCGGCGCAGCAAAGGATGGGCAGGCTTGCGCGGCTCGGAGGTGAGCGGTGGCGCCTGGCCGGTTTCGAGCACGGGGGGACTCCTTCGATGCTGCGGGTGACACTGCGGGTGGGGATTCAGGCGTCGACCGCAGCGGTCCGGAGCAGGAGCAGGCCGACGGAAAGCCGGCCTGGGCATGGGGACCGCCGAGCGGGCGGTCCACGCCACTCCACGTACAGCGAGTGAGCCTACGAGCTGAGAGATACCGCCCGTAATGCACCATCCTTGCACATTGGCGAACGATCGTTGCGCGGATCTGTCCGGGATGGTCCTTTGTTGCGCGCGGATGATCGATCACTGCGTGGGGGCCTCCGACCGGCTTTCTTGACACCTCGTCAGGTCTGTCGGAACGTGCCGCCCAGGCGCACCCGCGCCGACACCGCCGACCCTCCCCCGGGGGTCGGAACCGGCCACCGCGGGGTACGGGTCAAGCGGTGACGCCGACGACACCCGAAGGGAGCGGACCGCAGGGACCGGAGCGGCCCGGGATCCCGCACCCCTTCCCGTACCCGTACCCGTACCCGTACCCGTACCCGTATCCGTATCCGTATCCGTATCCGCACCCACACCCGTACCCGACGACCGGAGGCGAAGAGTGAGCGAACCGAGCCCGGGCCCCGACGCCCCGTGGCAGGACCCCGGGCCCTTCTTGCGCGGGGTCGCCTGGCTGGACAAGGGGCGGCCCGTGCGCGCCGACCCGGCGGACACCATGCGGCTGCCCTGGGACACCGGCGAGCGGGCCACGCTCCCCATAGGGGTGCGCCTGGAGTTCACCGCCGGCACCGCGCACGCCGTGGAGGTCCGCTACCGGGCGACCGTGCCCGGCCCCACCGACGCGCTGCGCGACCTCGCGCACGGCTTCGCCCTGTGGAACCGGCACGGACTGCTCGGCGAGGTCTTCACCGAGCCGGCCGCGGAGTCCGTCGTACGCCTCGAACTCCCGCGCGGCGCGGGCCCCTTCACCCTGCATCCGCCCGAGGCACAGTCCCCGCTGATCCTCGGCCTGCGGGGCATCGGGGGCCCGCTCGCGCCCGCCCCCGCCGCCCCGCGCTGGGTCGTCCACGGCGACTCCATCACCGAGGGCTGGTGGTCCACCCGCCCCGCCCACGGCTGGCCGGCGGTCACCGGTCGCGCCCTCGGCTGGGACACCGTCAACCTCGGGTACGCGGGGGCCGCGCGCGGCGAACTCGCCACCGCCGAGCAGCTCTCCGCGATCCCGGCCGACGTCCTGACCCTCGCCTTCGGCACCAACTGCTGGTCCCGGGTGCCCTACTCGGCCCCGTTGCTCTACGAGACCACCCGCGCGTTCCTCGACCTCATCCGCCAGGGCCACCCCCGGACTCCGCTGCTGCTCGTCTCGCCCCTGCTGCGCCCCGACGCCGAACGCACCCCGAACCGCCTCGGCGCCACCCTGGGCGCCCTGCGCGACGCGATGGAGCGGGCCACCCGCGAACGGATCGCCGCCGGGGACGGCCGGCTGGCCCTGCTCGCGGGCCGTGACCTGCTGGGACCCGAGCACCTCGCGGACGGCCTGCACCCCAACGACACCGGACACCAGGTCCTCGGCCTCGCTGTGGTCACGGCCCTGCGGCGCGCCGGGTTCGACGGGGGGTGAGTGAAACAGCTCATACGGATCGAGCTGAACGGATCCCTCCCCCCGTCCCGTGTCCTTCGCAAGTTGCCGGGGTCCGGCGACGGACACCGGCAGACACGACACGTGGGAGAGATCAACATGGGCATCAAGCGCGGAACTTCCCTGGCTGCGGTCGCGATCGTCGTCACCCTCGCGGCGACGGCCTGCGGCGGTACCCGGGCGGCCGACAACACGAAGCCCGCCGGAGCCGCCGCCGCGGCCCCGGCTCCCGCGTCCGACCCGTACGGCGACCCGCAGCCCGCGCAGGATGCCCCGAACGAGCCCAAGCCCGCCGGACAGCTGAACTCCGCCACCACCGAGCAGCTCGGCGCCGTCCTCACCGACAGCGCCGGGTTCACCCTCTACCGCTTCGACAAGGACACCGCCAAGCCGCCGACCGCCAACTGCGACGGCGACTGCGCCAAGACCTGGCCGGTGGTCGCCGCCGGCGACGTCACCGCCGCCGCCGGCATGGACGCCTCCGTGCTCGGCGAGGTGGTCCGCAAGGACGGCGGCAAGCAGCTGACGGTGGGCGGCTGGCCCGCGTACCGCTTCGCCAAGGACACCAAGCCGGGCGACCTGAACGGGCAGGGCGTCGGCGGCACCTGGTTCGCCCTCGCCCCCGACGGCAAGAAGGCCGCGAAGGGCGCCGCCGGCGCCTCCCCGGCTCCCGCCCCGGCCGCCGCCTCCGGCGCCCTGACCGTCGCCAAGGACCCCAAGCTCGGTGACCACATCGTCGACGGCAAGGGCATGACGGTCTACCGCTTCAAGCCGGACACCGCCTGGCCGATGGTCTCCAAGTGCACCGGCGACTGCCTCGCCAAGTGGCCGGCGGTCCCCCCGGTCGAGAAGGGCAACGCCAAGGGCATCGTCGAGAAGAACTACCTGGTCCTCGACCGCCCGGACGGCGTGAAGCAGCAGACCGTCGACTGCTGGCCCGTCTACACCTTCACCGGTGACAAGAACCCCGGTGACACCAACGGGCAGGGCGTCGGCGGTACCTGGTACGCCGTCTCCCCCGACGGCAAGCTCATCACCGTCAAGTAGCCCGCCCCGGACCGCGCGGCCCCCGCCCCCCTCCCCCCTGGGCCGGGGCCGCGCACCGTTCTCCACCGGGACGGGAGCCCGCGCGGGGCACGGTCCTGAGCGGGGGCCCGGCCGTAGAATCGGCGCATGCTGCGCGCCCTGGCCGTCGACGACGAGAAGCCCCTGCTGGAGGAACTCCTCTACCTGCTGCGCTCGGACCCCCGGGTGAGCAGCGCGGAGGGCGCGTCCGACGCCACCGAGGCGCTGCGCCGCATCACCCGGGCACTGGAGAGCGGCCCGGAGGGCCCCGACGGCATCGACGTGGTGTTCCTGGACATCCAGATGGCCGGCCTGACCGGCCTGGACATCGCCCGGCTGCTGGCCGGCTTCGCCCGACCGCCGCTGATCGTGTTCGTCACCGCCCACGAGGGCTTCGCCGTCCAGGCCTTCGACCTCAAGGCCATCGACTACGTGCTCAAGCCGGTGCGCCCCGAGCGGCTCGCGGAGGCCGTCCGCCGGGCCCGCGCCCAGCTCGGCGACCCCGCTCCGGCGGGGGACCCCACGACCCGCCCGGCGCTCCAGGAGCCCGCCGCCGCCCACGCCGGACCACCCTCCGGACCGCCGACCGCCGCCGGGCCGCGCGGGCCGGCCCCGGAGTCGACCGGCCCCGACCACACCCCGGACCACATCGCCGTCGAACTGGGCGGGGTCACCCGGTTCGTGGCCATCGCGGACATCGCCCACGTCGAGGCCCAGGGCGACTACGCCCGGCTGCACACCGACGGCGCCAGCCACCTCGTGCGGATCCCGCTGTCCACGCTGGAGGAACGGTGGGCGGCCCGGGGCTTCGTACGGATCCACCGGCGGCACCTGGTGGCGCTGGGCCGGATCGACGAACTGCGCCTGGACTCGGGCACCACCAGCGTCCGCGTCGGGTCGGCGGAGCTCCAGGTCAGCCGGCGGCACGCGCGCGAACTGCGCGACCTGCTGCTGCGCCGGGCGACCGGCTGACCCGCTCCCCCGGCAGGCCCCCGGCCCGGGCGGGAGGTCCGCCGGCCGTCCGCCGGGGCGCGTCCCGTCCGTACGGGGTGCGCGTCCCGTCCCTGTCGCCCGGCGCGGGCCGGTACATAGACTCCGGTCACCCTCCCCCGTCGAAGGACAACCGGTGAACCAGACCTACGCGCTGACCGCGGTCACCGTCGTCGTCCTGGTCACCGTCCTCGTCGGGGCGCTGGGGCTGCGGATATCGCGGACCACCTCGGACTTCTACGTCGCCTCGCGCACCGTGGGCCCCCGTCTCAACGCGGCGGCCATCAGCGGGGAGTACCTCTCCGCCGCCTCCTTCCTAGGCGTCGCGGGGCTGGTGCTGCTCCAGGGGCCGGAGATGCTCTGGTACCCCGTCGGGTACACGGCCGGCTACCTGGTGCTGCTGGTGCTGGTCGCGGCCCCGCTACGACGCTCGGGCGCCTACACCCTGCCCGACTTCGCCGAGGACCGGCTCCAGTCGCGGACGGTGCGGCGGATCGCGGTGCTGTTCGTGCTCGGCGTCGGCTGGCTGTACCTGCTCCCGCAGTTGCAGGGCGCCGGGCTCACCCTGGAGATCCTCACCGGCGCCCCGCACTGGGCGGGCGGGGTCGTCGTCGCCCTCGTGGTGACGGCGGCCGTCGCCGCGGGCGGCATGCGCAGCATCACCTTCGTCCAGGCCTTCCAGTACTGGCTCAAGCTGACCGCCCTGCTGGTGCCCGCGTTCTTCCTGATCGCCGCCTGGGCCGGGGACGGCGCGCCGCGCGCCTCCTTCGACGCCCCCGCGGTGTTCCGCGAGCACGCCTCCGTCACGCTCGCCGAGGACGTCCGGCTGTCGCTGGACGCGCCGCTGACCGTGACGGTGACGGGCCGGATCGACGGGACCGCGTACGCGACGGCCCCGGTCGCCCTGTCGGCCGGCGGGCACACCGCCGAGGCCGGCACCCGGTTGGAGTTCGTCCCGGGCGACGTGGTTCCCGGCGCCCGCGCGGGCACCGACACCGGCGCCGCGCCCGGCTGGTCGGCGCCGCTGTCCGGGGACCGGCGCGAGCTCCGGCTGTACGCCACGTACGGGCTGATCCTGGCCACGTTCCTCGGCACGATGGGCCTGCCGCACGTCGCGGTGCGCTTCTACACCAGCCCGGACGGGCGGGCCGCGCGGCGCACCACCCTGGTCGTGCTCGCCCTGCTCGGGGTGTTCTACCTGCTGCCGCAGGTGTACGGGGCGCTGGGCCGGATCTACGCGCCCGAACTGGCCCTGACCGGGGACGCGGACGCGGCGGTGCTGGTGCTGCCCGAGCGGATGCTGGGCGGGCTGCTCGGCGAGTTGTCGGGGGCGCTGCTGGCCGGCGGCGCGTTCGCGGCGTTCCTGTCGACGGCCTCGGGGCTGACCATGGCCGTGGCCGGGGTCCTGCACCAGGACGTGCTGCCGCGCCGCGGGGTGGGGACGTTCCGCCTGGCCGTGGTCGTCGCGATGGCGGTGCCGCTGGCCGGCTCGGTGGCGGCCACCCCGGTACCGGTCGCGGACGCGGTGGGGCTCGCCTTCGCCGTGTCGGCGTCCTCGTTCTGCCCGCTGCTCGTGCTGGGCATCTGGTGGCGGGGACTGACCCCGCCGGGCGCGGTCGCCGGACTGCTCGTCGGGGGCGGCGCGGCGTTGGGCGCGGTCCTGGCGACCCGGGTCGGGCTGGCCCCGACCGGGTGGGCGCACGCCCTGTTGGCCTGGCCGGCGATGTGGTCGGTGCCGCTCGGGTTCCTCACCATGGTGGGGGTGTCCCTGGCGACGCGGTCGCGGATCCCGGCCGGGACGGCGGCGTCGTTGGCCCGGCTGCACCTGCCGGAGGCCGTGGCCGTGGACCGGACGACGGGGGGTGGGCGGTGACCGGGGCGGTACTCGCGGCGCTGGCCGCGGCGGGCGGGGCGCTGCTCCTGGGCCTGGGCTGGGTCGCGGGCCGTCGGCACGCGGTGCGCGGGGAGCGGGCGGTCGGGCTGGATCTGGGCACGCCCGTCGAGCGGGCCACCTTCCACACCCTGCACACCGCGTCGTTGGCCGCGCCCCCGCTGCGCGCCGGCCTCACGGAGGACGCCGCCCGCAAGGCCGCGCGGCGGCTGCGTTCCCTGCTCGGTACGGAGGCCCTGTGCCTGACGGACCGGGAGTCGGTGCTGGCCTGGGACGGTCCGGGCGCCGACCACCACGAGCGGCGGGCGATGGACCGGGTCGCGCAGGTGCTGGAGTCGGGGCGCAGCCAGAGCGTGCGGACGGACTGCGAGCGGCCGGACTGCCCGCTGAAGTGGGCGGTGTTCGCGCCGCTGACCGGTGAGGACGGGATGCTGGGGGCGCTCGTCGCCTACGGGTCGCGGGAGTCGGCGGTGCTGGTGCGGGCCGCGACGGAGGTGGCGCGCTGGGTGTCGGTACAGCTGGAGCTGTCGGAGCTGGACCGGGCGCGGACCCGTCTGATGGAGGCGGAGATCAAGGCGCTGCGGGCGCAGATCTCCCCGCACTTCATCTTCAACTCCCTCGCCGCGATCGCCTCGTTCGTCCGGACGGATCCGGAGCGGGCCCGGGAACTGCTGCTGGAGTTCGCGGACTTCACCCGCTACTCCTTCCGCCGGCACGGGGACTTCACGACGCTGGCCGACGAACTGCGTTCGACCGAGCAGTACCTGGCGCTGGCGGGCGCCCGCTTCGGGGACCGGCTGAAGGTCACCTTGCAGGTGGCGCCGGAGGTGCTGCCGGTGGCGCTGCCGTTCCTGTGCGTCCAGCCGCTGGTGGAGAACGCCGTGAAGCACGGGCTGGAGAACACCACCGGGGAGTGCCGGATCATGATCGCCGCCCGGGACGCGGGCTCGGAGGCGGTCCTGACCATCGAGGACAACGGCGTCGGGATGGATCCGGACCTGTTGCGCCGGATCCTGGCCGGGCAGTGCCCCGGCCCGGTCGGGATCGGGTTGCCCAACGTCGACGAGCGGATGCGGCAGGTCTACGGGGACGACTACGGGCTCGTCATCGAGACGGCCGTCGGCGCCGGCATGAAGATCACCGTACGCATCCCCAAGTACCGCGCGGGCGTGCACAGTTCGGTCCGCCGCGGCCCCGCCTGACCCGAGCGCGCCGGCCCGGCTGGAGTACGCCGGTGGCCCCGGTCCCGCCCCTCGCGGGGGTGGGACCGGGGCCACGGTGGGACTAGCTCCAGCTGGCGTGGAGCGGCTTGCCCTCGGCGTAGCCGGCCGCGGACTGGATGCCGACGACGGCGTTCTCCTCGAACTCCGCGAGGGAGCCGGCACCGGCGTAGGTGCAGGAGGAACGGACACCGGCGATGATCGAGTCGATCAGGTCCTCGACGCCCGGGCGGGTCGGGTCGAGGAACATGCGCGAGGTGGAGATGCCCTCCTCGAACAGCGCCTTGCGGGCGCGGTCGTAGGCGGACTCCTCGGAGGTGCGGTTGCGCACGGCGCGGGCCGAGGCCATGCCGAAGGACTCCTTGTAGAAGCGCCCGTCGGCGGACTGCTGGAGGTCGCCCGGGGACTCGTACGTACCGGCGAACCAGGAGCCGATCATGACGTTGGACGCGCCGGCGGCCAGGGCCATCGCCACGTCGCGCGGGTGACGGACGCCGCCGTCGGCCCAGACGTGCTTGCCGTACTTCTTCGCCTCGGCGGCGCACTCCAGGACCGCGGAGAACTGCGGGCGGCCCACGCCGGTCATCATGCGGGTGGTGCACATGGCGCCGGGGCCCACACCGACCTTGATGATGTCGGCGCCGGCCTCGATGAGGTCCTTGACGCCCTCGGCGGCCACGATGTTGCCGGCGACGATCGGGACCTGCGGGTCAAGGGCGCGGACGGCCTTGATCGCGTTGATCATCGATTCCTGGTGGCCGTGCGCGGTGTCGATGACGATGGTGTCCGCGCCGGCGTCGAGCAGTTGCTTGGCCTTGGCGACGAAGTCGCCGTTGATGCCGACGGCGGCGGCGATGCGCAGCTTGCCGTTCGCGTCGGTGGCCGGGGTGTAGAGGGTGGCGCGCAGGGCGCCCTTGCGGGTGAGGATGCCGACCAGCTTGCCGTCCTTGTCGACGGCCGGGGCCAGCTTGCGGTGGCCCGCGTCGAGCTGGTTGAAGGCGTCGCGGGGGTCCATGTCGGCGTCGATGAGCAGCAGCTCCTTCGACATGACCTCGGAGAGCTGGGTGAAGCGGTCGACGCCGGTCAGGTCGTGGTCGGTGACGACGCCGAGCGGGCGACCCTCGGCGTCGACGACGACGCCGGCGCCGTGGGCGCGCTTGGGCAGCAGGGAGATCGCGTCGGCGACGGTCTGGGTGGGTGCCAGCGTGATCGGGGTGTCGAGCACGAGGTGGCGGGTCTTCACCCAGGAGATGACGTCGGTGACGACCTCGATCGGGATGTCCTGCGGGATGACGACGATCCCGCCGCGCCGGGCGACGGTCTCGGCCATCCGGCGGCCCGCGATGGCGGTCATGTTGGCCACGACCAGGGGGATGGTGGTGCCGGTTCCGTCGGGCGAGGACAGGTCGACGCCCTGGCGGGAACCGACCGCGGAGCGGCTCGGCACCATGAACACATCGTCGTACGTCAGGTCGTACGGCGGCTTCAGGTCATTGAGGAAACGCACGTGCTGAACATCCCAGTCGTTCGAAGGATCCTTCTATGGCCTCGACAGGGCAGTCGAGGAAACGCACGTACTTCATTCTCCCATGACCGGGGGTTCACGCCGCCCGGGCCGATCGTCCAGGACATTCCGGACCGGCTGGTCCTTTCCTACGGGACCTTGGTCCCGCGCCCCCGGATCCTGCGATCGAGGGAGCACCGGATCCACCGTGAGCACCCGCCGGCGGGTGTCCGCGCGCCCTCCGGATGTCCGGGCCCGCATGATCCGGGGGTCCACCGGGCACCCATGGTCCACCGGTCCGCAGGGGTGTCCGGAACCACCGGCACACGGGGAGATGCGCACACCATGACCATCACCGTCGAGTACATCCGCTACCGGATCGCCCCGGACGACCAGGAGGCGTTCGAGCAGGCGTACGCCCGGGGGGCCGAGGCCCTGGCGGCGGCGCCCGAGTGCGTGGACTACGAGTTGGCCCGCTGCGAGGAGGAACCGGAGCGCTACGTCCTGCGCATCCGCTGGACGTCGATCGACGCCCACTTGAACGGCTTCCGCAAGGGCGAGCACTTCCCCGCGTTCTTCAGCGCGATCCGTCCGTACGTCGCGGCCATCGAGGAGATGCAGCACTACCGCGTGACCGGGGTGGCGGGCCCGGGGAAGGCCGCCGGGCCGTCCTGAGCGGCCCACCCACGCTCCCGGTGGGGAGGCACCGCGCGAGGTCGCACCCACTCCCCCGCGCGCCTCCCGCCCGGTCGTCAGCTTCCGGTGTCGGCGCGGCGCGCGCGGCCCGGGGCGGTCGTCGCGGGTCCCGCGAGCAGCACGGTGAGGGGCGGGCGGCCGTCGTCGCCCTGCCGCCAGAAGTCGACGGCCTCCTCCAGGACCTCCCGCAGGGTCTCCCAGTCCGCCGGGCGGGCTTCGGCGTACTCGCGCCAGGACGTGACGACGAGCAGCCGGCCGGGGGCGGCCGGCAGCCAGGAGAGGTCGCTCAGCACGTCGGCGAGGGCGTCCCAGTTGGCGCCGAACCATTCGGGGGCCCGCAGCGCGCGTCCGCAGCGGCGCATGAGGGCAGTCTTGCTCCGGACGCCCTCCAGGTCGAGCCGTACGGTCGCCCAGCCCGCCTCCTCGGCGGCCGCGAGGGCGGGGGCGAGCGGCTGCGGGTCCAGGCTCATCGGAGAACCGCCTTGAAGGTCTCGTAGTGGTCGTCCGTGTAGTAGAACTCCCCGCCCTGCCCCGTCACGATCCGCCGGGCCCCGCGGTCCCGTTCGCCCGGTGTCCTCACGGTGAACTCGCGGTAGTAACCGCGCTTCTGCTTCGGCAGGACCTTCTCGAAGTTCCCGAAGACGGTGTCGTCCTGCCGGTACGCGTACGGCCCGCCCTCGTCGATCAGGGCGAGCACCTCGCGCGCCTGTTGCGGCAAGGCGTCGGCGCGTACGGTCGCCATCCCGTCGGCCCACCCGGGCAGCGCGGAACGTCCCGTGGGCTTGCCGCCGGAGGAGACCTCTGCGGTGGCGGGCGGGGCCGGGGCGGATTCACCGCCGCAGCCCACCACACCGGCCGACGCGACACAGAGGAACAACATCCCCAGTACGCGCAGCAGTGATCGGGGCACGCTCCGAAAGATCATGCGCCGATCGTGCCAAATATCCGATTCGCTCGCGAATCGCCCGGTCGCGTCAGAGAGCGGCCATCTTGGTGTACGGACTCAGGACGCGGCACTGGATCGAACCGAAGTCGACGAGAACGGCGATTCCCTCCTCAACACCGACGACACGGCCGAGGCCGTGCTCGTCGTGAGTCACCCGGTCGCCGACGCTGAACTGCCGGAGCGGCGGTTCCACGGGGGCCTTGAACGGGCTGGACGGCAAATGGCGGCGAGGTACTGCGGACTTAGTCATTGAATCCAGTATGCGCCCCCGGGGGCGCCTCGCGGTCCGCTGTTCGGGTCTCGATTCCGGCACCATCCCGATCAC
This sequence comes from Streptomyces sp. NPDC048383, assembly GCF_040651775.1. Taxonomy (NCBI): domain Bacteria; kingdom Bacillati; phylum Actinomycetota; class Actinomycetes; order Kitasatosporales; family Streptomycetaceae; genus Streptomyces; species Streptomyces sp. NPDC048383. Next base: position 5,992 of record NZ_JBEZKS010000088.1, on the reverse strand, counting down.
ACGACCGGGAACGGGGAGCGGCCGGCCCCGTCAGTCGTCGGGGTCGGCCCGGTCCAGCGCCGGACGGAGCCCGGGAGCGGACTCCGTCAGCAGGTAGTCGGCGACCGCGGTGTCCGTAACGAGGCTGGTCACCAGGCCCGAACGGAGGACGGCGCCGATGGCGGACGCCTTGCGCAGGCCGCCCGCGATGGCCACGACCTCGGGGATCCGGCGGAGCCGGTCCGCCTCAACGGTGATGCACCGCTCGCCCAGGTCCCGGCCCACCCGGCGCCCGTCGGCGTCGAACAGATGGGCGGACATTTCGGCCGCGACACCCAGCGAGGCGTAGTGCGCCCGCTCCTCGTCCGTCAGCATGTCGTGGACGGTCGAAATGCCGGGCTCCCAGGAGCCGATCGACACGGCCGCGACGGTCACCTTGTCGAAGTACTCGAAGGCCCGCGCGATCCCGGTCTGACCGCGCAGCGCGGCCGCCGTCGCGGGGTCGGGCAGCAGCATCGGCGCGTAGATGGGGTGCGCGTCGCCGCCGGAGACCTGCGCGGCCCTGCGCACGGCCTCCACGGAGCCGCGCTCGGCGGTCCCCGCGTCGTACACGCCGGTCAGCTGCACGACGGTGCAGGGCGGCAGCCGGTGCAGCGAGGCGGCCATGTGGATGGTGGAGCGCCCCCACGCCAGCCCGAGCACGTCGCCCTCGTTGACCAGCTCGCCCAGCAGGTCGGCCGCGACCGCGCCGAGGTTCTCCGGGTCCGGGGCGTCCTCGGTGGCGTCGGCCGGCGATTCCACCACGACGGCGTGCCGCAGTCCGTACCGGGCGCGGAGCGCGTCGGAGCGCTCCGCGTCCAGTTCCGCCGGCACCCGGATCTCGATGCGCACGAGGTCGCGTTCGAGGGCGGTCTCCAGGACCCGGGCCACCTTGAAGCGGCTCACGCCGAACTCCTCGGCGATCTGGATCTTGGACTTGCCCTCCAGGTAGAAGCGACGCGCCATGGCCGCCGCCTGCACCAGCTCCGCGGGTCCCATCCGCAGGGCTGACCGTCCCGCCGACATTGCAGACACCGCGTTCTCCTCACTGCTGTTCACACTGTCGTGTTCACACTCTCGACTCGCCGTTCATCCTGTCAGATCCGACGGCCGTTGATCAGCCTGGACGGCTTCCGTTCACCGAGCTGTTCACCCACGCTCGACTCAGTGGTCGCAACCCCATGGTGCGGCGGCGATCGCCGCGCCCGCCTGCTCGCGCAGGGTGCGCACCGCGGCGGCGGGATCGACCGCTCCGTAGACCGCGCTGCCGGCCACGAACACGTCCGCGCCGGCCTCCGCGACCCGCTCGATCGTCGAGGCCGAGACCCCGCCGTCCACCTGGAGCCACAGGTCCAGACCGTGCTTGGCGATGAGCTCGCGGGTGCGGCGCACCTTGGGCAGCATGATGTCCAGGAACGACTGCCCGCCGAAGCCCGGTTCGACCGTCATGATCAGCACCATGTCGAGCTCGGGGAGGATGTCCTCGTACTGTTCGATCGGGGTGCCCGGCTTGAGCGCCATCGCGGCCCGGGCGCCCATGGCCCGGATCTCGCGCGCGAGGCGCACCGGCGCGGCGGCGGCCTCGGCGTGGAAGGTCACCGATCCGGCGCCGGCCTCCACGTACTGCGGGGCCCAGCGGTCCGGGTCCTCGATCATGAGGTGCAGGTCGAGCGGGATGTCCGTGGCGCGGCTGAGCGACTCCACGATCGGCACGCCCAGGGTCAGGTTCGGGACGAAGTGGTTGTCCATGACGTCGACGTGCAACCAGTCGGCCCCCTCGACGGCCCTCGCCTCCTCGGCGAGGCGGGCGAAGTCGGCGGACAGGATGCTGGGATTGATCTGAACGGCCATGCCCCCAAGCCTGCCATGCCCTCGGCCACTTCCGGCCACGGCCCCGGAACTCTTCGTCGTGATGGCCACGCTCAAGTGATCATGAATCAATTCCCACTTGCCGTTCGGCGTGACGCCGCCCGACCCTGTGTCCATGGACGACGGCTACGAACTCTCCACCGACCCCGACCGGCTCGACCTCGACGCGGTCCACCACTGGCTCTCCACCGACGCGTTCTGGGCGCTGGGGCGCAGTCGGGACACCGTCGAACGATCGGTGCGCGGCTCCCTCAACTTCGGCGCCTACGACGCCTCGGGCGCCCAGGTCGGCTACGCCCGCGTCGTCACCGACCTGGCCACCTTCGCCTGGCTCTGCGACGTCTACGTGGCCCCCGCGCACCGCGGCCGGGGCCTCGGCACCCGGCTGGCCGGCGCCGTGCGCGACCACCTCGCCCCGTACGCGCTCACGCGCGTCCTGCTCTCCACCCTCGACGCCCACGAGGTCTACGCGAAGGTCGGCTTCGTCCCCTTCCCGGACCCCGAGAAGTTGATGGTCTGGACCCCGGAGAAAACCGCGAGCCATCCGGAGCCCCTTCCGCCGGCCCGTTCCTGAACGACCCGGACGCGCCGTGCCCGGTCGGGGCCCCGGCCCACTGGACGCCCGTCCACCGAGCGGGCGCCCCGGCCCCGCCGACGGCTACGCCGTACGGCGCAGCAGCGCCAGGTACATGGCGTCCGTGCCGTGCAGGTGCGGCCACAGTTGGACGTCCGGGCCGTCGCCCAGCGCCGGTACGCCCGACATGTACGGGCGGGCGTCGATCAGTTCGGCCGCCACCGGCACCGCCGCGGCGCCCCGGCCCTTCAGGACGTCCTCCACGACCACCCGGGTCTCCGCCAGGTGCGGGGAGCAGGTGGCGTAGCCGACGACGCCGCCCACCCGCACCGCGGCCAAGGCCTGCCGCAGCAGCCCGCGCTGGAGCGGCGCGAAGCCCTCCAGGTCCTCGGGGCGTCGCCGCCAGCGGGCTTCCGGGCGGCGCCGGAGCGCGCCCAGACCGGAGCAGGGGACGTCCACCAGGACCCGGTCGAAGGAGCCCGGCAGCCACGGGGGCCGCGTGCCGTCGGCCGCGATGACCTGGTACGGCCCGGGGTTGCCGGCCAGCGCCTGCCCGACGAGCCGCGCCCGGTGCGGCTGCTTCTCGGAGGCCAGCAGGAACGCCCCGCGCCGCGCGGCCAGCGCGCCCAGCAGGGCCGCCTTGCCGCCCGGGCCGGCGCAGCCGTCGAGCCAGCGCGCGTCGCGGCCCTCGACCGGCACCGCCGCCAGGGCCATCGCCACCAGCTGGCTGCCCTCGTCCTGCACTCCGGCGCGCCCGTCGCGGACCGCCTCCAGCGCGCCCGGCTCGCCGCCCTCCGCCATCCGGACGGCGTACGGGGACCAGCGGCCCGGCAGCGCCGAGTCCTCGCCGACCGCCTCCAGCAGTTCCTCGGGGGTGGACCGGCCTGGCCGGGCCACCAACGTCACCTCGGGGCGCTCATTGTCGGCTTCGAGGAGGTCCTCGATCCCGGCGCGCCCGCCGCCCAGCGCGTCCCACAAGGCGCTGACGACCCAGCGGGGGTGGGAGTGGTACACGGCGAGGTGTTCCTCGGCGTCGTCCTCGTACGGCGGGGCCACCCGCTCCAGCCAGCCGTCCAGGTCGTGCGCGGAGATCTTGCGCAGCACCGCGTTCACGAACTTGGCCCGGCCGTCGCCGAGGACGACCCGGGCCAGCTCCACGCTGGCCGACACGGCCGCGTGGGTGGGGATGCGCGTGCCCAGGAGCTGGTGCGCGCCGAGCGAGAGCACGTCCAGCACCGGCGGGTCCACCTCCCGCAGCGGACGGTCGATGCAGGCCTTGATCACCGCGTCGTAGGTGCCCTGGCGGCGCAGCGTCCCGTAGACGAGCTCGGTGGCCAGGGCCGCGTCACGCGCCTGGAAGCTCTCGTCCTGGCGGGCCTTGCGCAGCAGCGGGGGCAGGACGAGGTTCGCGTACGCGTCGCGCTCGTCCACCGCCCGGAGCACTTCGAAGGCCAGCATCCGGACGGGGTCCTTCTGCGGCCGGCGGTAGGGCTTGCCCGGCTTGCCGGACGGCTTGCCGTCGCCGGCGGGACGCCGGTTGGGCTGACGAGGCTGTTCGCTCACGTGAAAGGTGCTCCGGAGGTACGAGTGCTGCGAATGTGCGGTGGAGGTGCGGACGGCCGGGGCGGCCGGGGGCGCTGCGCGCGGGGCGTCACCGCCGGGTTCAGCCTACGTCGGCTCCGCCGAGGCGCTCGCCGGGCGCGATCCGCACCCCGCGCGCCCAGTCGGCGGCCTTCATCGGCTTCTTGCCCTGCGGCTGGACCCAGAGCAGCTCGACGGCGTGCGAGCCGGTGCCGACGTGAACGTTGTTCTTGGCCGGGGCCAGCACGCCGGGCGCCAGGTCCGTGCGGTCCGGCACCGGGCCGACGGAGATCAGCTTGAGCCGCTCGCCGCGGAAGACCGTCCACGCGCCCGGGGCCGGGGTGCAGCCGCGCACGACGCGGTCGACGCGCAGCGCGGGGGCGGCCCAGTCGATCCGGGCGTCCTCGACGGTGATCTTCGACGCGTGGGACACCCCGTCGGCGGGCTGCTCCACTGCGCGCAGGGTGCCGTCCTCGATGCCGTCCATGGTCGCCGCGAGCAGGCCGGCGCCGGCGAAGGCCAGTCGGGTCAGCAGATCGCCGCTGGTGTCGGTCGGGCGGACGTCCTCGGTGAGGATGCCGAAGACCGGGCCGGTGTCGAGGCCCTCCTCGATGCGGAAGGTGGAGGCGCCGGTGACCTCGTCCCCGGCCATGACGGCGTGCTGTACGGGGGCGGCCCCGCGCCAGGCGGGCAGCAGCGAGAAGTGCAGGTTGACCCAGCCGTGGCGGGGGATGTCCAGGGCGCTCTTGGGGAGCAGCGCGCCGTAGGCCACGACCGGGCAGCAGTCCGGGGCGATCTCGCGCAGCCGGGCCTGGAACTCCTCGTCGCGCGGGCGGGCGGGCCGCAGGATCTCGATGCCCGCCTCCTCCGCCCGCTGCGCGACGGGACTGGCGACCAGTCGGCGACCGCGTCCGGCGGGTGCGTCGGGCCGTGTCACGACGGCGGCGACCTCGTGCCGCCCGGAGGCGAGGAGGGCGTCCAGGGCGGGCACGGCGACTTCGGGGGTGCCTGCGAAGACCAGCTTCACTTGGGTCCTACCTCGCTATCCGGGCTGTCAGCAGCACACCAGTCTATGGGCCCCCCCGCGAGGCCGCCCACCTGCGGCCCCGAGGGGGCGTACGCGGACCCGCGCGCCCCTCGCATATGCCGACACGCCCCCAGTGCGTGACCTGGGCGCCGGGTGACGCGTTGGTCAAGAGAGATTGACCGAAACGGGCCGCGCATCAGAACGGTGTCTGCGGCCCCATCCGCTCTTCAGCACCGGTTCGAGAGGCTTCTCCATGGCCGACCACGCCACCCATGACGCCCAAGCACGGGCCAGCCTGCACCTCCTGGTGCGGGACATCGAGCGGGTTCGCCGGCAAGTGGACGCGCTGCGTACGCTCACCGCCCAGCTCGGCAACGTGTACCGCCCGCGCCGCTCCGGGCCCTCCACGGGCTTCGTCGTCTACGGCAGGGCGCCGGCACCCACCGTCCGCCTCGCGCAGGAACTCCGGGACAGCGTCGAGACGCTGGTCACCGCGGCCGTGGACTTCGACCGCTCGCTCGGATTCTCGTGGGACGCCGTGGGCTCGGCGCTCGGCGTGACCAAGCAGGCCGTCCACCGCCGCTACGGGGCCCGCCGCGCGCAGACCACCGAGGCCGCCGAGCAGCCCGCCGAGGGCACCACCACCCGGGTCCTGGGCCCGCTGCCCACGATCCCGGCGGCCCGCACGGTCCCGCCGCAGCCCGTACGCGAGGACTCCGCGGCCGGGGCCCCGACCTCGTCGGCCTCGTCGGCCGCGCCGGCCCCGCGGACCCCGGCCTTCCCCGGCCCGCGCAACGGCTGACCCGGAGTCCGCCGCCGGGTCGCCGACCCCCGACGGCCGGCCCCGATCCCGCGCCACCCGCCCCCCTCGGAAGTGCACACGGCTGATCGCCCGTCCCCCGTCACGCGAGGTCGGTGGGCCG